>NZ_JBQENY010000006.1:0-315027 GCF_052044915.1 Sphingopyxis sp. 22461 | reverse complement strand
CGCCGCCCGCCGTCGGGGGGGTCTGTTCATGCGTGTCTGAGGCACGCGTATTAGCCTGGCCCACGCCTCATTTGTCTCGGCTGCGACTAAGGCCGAGGACTTGGGGTAGGGCGATTTAACCATATTGTTGCGCAATATGGCAGGCTTTCACATTTTCCCATTCTTGCCATACTCATGCGATGGAAGTGGGTAGACTCAGGGTCGCCTCGATCGTTGACCGGATCGATGGCCCGTCGAACTGGACGATCGAGCGCGATGTCCATGTGCTGATTCTGTACGAGGCGGGAAGCTATCATTGGCTCGAAACATGGCTGGACGATCAGCGGACGTCGCTTGGCGATCCGTTGCCCGGCGAAATGTGGTTGATACCCGCCGGTCAGACATACCGCGGCACGGCAAAGGGCGGCGCGGTCCGCACGATCGAGGTCGAGATTCCGGTAACGCTTCTGACCGTAGCCCCCGATACGCGTGCGCTCGCGGCGCATCACGACCTTGCGCTGGCCGCGCTTGTCCGGGCCTTGCTCGCGAACGATGCCGCCGCCGCCGATCCGCTCGTCACGATCCTCGCCAAGACGCTTCAGGGCATGGCCGGGCGTCCCGAATCGCCCGCCATCGCCCAGCGCATCAACGATCTGATGGCTTTCATCCAGACCCAGCTCGAAGTGTCGCTGACGGTCGAGGATATGGCGGCCGAGGCGGGCATGTCGGTCAACAGCCTGATCGTCCATTTCGCCCGCGCGACTGGCCGCACCCCGGCACAATATGTGCTGCACCAGCGGCTGCGCCACGCCTGCTGGTTCCTGATGAACCGTCCGCTGTCGATCGCCGAGATCGCCTTTGCGACCGGCTTTTCGAGCCATGCGCATCTTTGTGCGATCTTCCGCCGCAAGATCGGCATGTCGCCGGGCGATTGGCGTCGGCGGCATCGGTCGGATATTCTGCCAGATGAAGGGGAGGAATAGGGATGTCGCATACGACCATCATGCTGCTGGCCGGGCTCGTCCTGCTGATCCTGCTGCGCCTTACGATCAGGGATGCGGCGTGGGCGACGCGGCTGTTCCTCATCCTGTGGTTGCTTGTCGCCATCGGCAATCTGCTCGTAGGCGTGCTCTATGCCGGCTACGGCTGGGCGGAGGAGGCGGGGATCGCGCTGATCGTCTTCGGCGTACCCGCGGCGCTGGCGCTATTCGCGCGCCGCTTCTGGCGTTAGTTATCGGGCCGCAGCAGGCAGCCGCTCGCCCCCGCGTAGCGCGCGCTGCGCGAGGCGAGCAGCGGCACGCTGCCGGTCACCGTCCTGGTCGCGGGATCTTCGCTGAGCGACACCATTTCCATCCCCGGCTCGAAATCGCTCTGGCAGCTTTCAAGGCTGCGACCCTGCACATAGCGGCATGAACAGCCGACGCGCGCGGCATAGGCCGAACCCAGCTCGGCCTGCGCCTTGAACGACGGGAATTTCCAGATCGCGAAGATCGCAAGCAGCACGGCAAGCCCGATCGCCCAGGGCAGGCAGCCGCCCGAGCGGCTCGGCTTTTTCGCAGGGTGCTGGGGATTCGCGGGCGGCGGCCCAGAGGCTGGTACAGGGGCCGGCGTCTCGCCCGTTGTCGGCCCGGTCGGATTAATGTTATTCACTTGATCCATGATCACGAAAAAACGGCTGCTGGCAAGTGCCGCCCTCGCGATGCTCGGCGTCTGGTCGCTGACGCAGGCGGCGGGGCAGGGCAATATGGCGCCCGCATCGCCGGCGCCGAAATTCGGTGCATCGCTCGATGGCGTCGCGGCGGTCGACACGCCGCAGGCGCTGCCTGCATTGCCCGCCGCGATCCGCGCGCGCGCCGATGCGCTGTTTGCCGATGCCGAAGATGTCGGGCAGACGCGCGCGCTGCTCGTGCTGCGCGACGGTGAGCCGATCTACGAACGCTATGCCGCGGGCTTCGGCCCCGAATCGAAACTGATCAGCTGGTCGATGGCGAAAAGCATCACCGCGGTGCTCACCGGTTTCCTCGTCGCCGACGGGCAATTGTCGCTCGACGGGCCGGCACCCGTGGAGGCGTGGCAGCGCAGCGGCGATCCGCGCGGCGCGATTACGCTCAGAAACCTGCTCCACATGTCGTCGGGGCTCGAGCATGTCGAAAATGGCGATCCGGTGTGGCAGGGCGATACCGTCGCGATGCTGTTCGGCAATGGCGCGGGCGACATGGCGGGCTTTGCCGAGGCCAAGCCCGCGGCGGCGCAGCCCGATGAGGTCTTCAACTACAGTTCGGCGACCAGCGTCATCCTGTCGGATATCCTCGCCGACACGCTGACCCCGTCGCAAAATCCCGATGCGCGCCGCGATGCGATGCGCGACTTCATCGGCGGGAGGCTCGTCGAACCGCTCGGGATGACCAGCCTCACCCCCGAATATGATGCGAAGGGCACGATGATCGGCGGCTCGATCATGCACGCGACCGCGCGCGATTATGCGAAGTTCGGCGAATTCCTGCGCAACCATGGCGTCGTGAACGGCCAGCGATTGCTCCCCGAAACCTGGATGCGCTTCATGCTGACCCCGTCGGCGAACGACGCGGGCTATGGCGGGCATATCTGGCTCAACCGCCGGCGCCCCGCTGGCGTCACCCCGGCGCTATGGCCCGATCGCGGCCCGAACGATTTGTTCGCCTGCATCGGGCATCAGGGGCAATATATCATCGTTTCGCCGTCGCAGCGGCTGACGATCGTGCGGCTCGGCGTCACCAACGACGATCAGTTTCCCGAACTGCGCCGTCATCTCGCCGATTTGACCGCGGCGCTTTGAGGCGCAGGTTCGACGCCCGCTTTGGGGTTGGGTGATGCCATTCGCTACTTTCGTCATCCCCGCGAAAGCGGGGACCCAGAGCGTCCGTCGGCTGGCCCCGCTCTGGGTTCCCGCTTTCGCGGGAATGACGAAGAAAAGAAGTGGTGCGGCAGCCTTGGTCGAAAGCCAGCTAGCTTCAGCCTTATAAGAGGAAGTCGCCGACCAGCGTCGTGACGCAGGTGCCCGTCAGCTCGACCATGTCGCCGTCGAGGCGGCAGCCGACATGGCCGCCGCGCGCGCTCGCCTGATACGCCGCGAAGCGATCGCGCCCCAGCCGCACCGTCCAATAGGGGGTGAGCACGCTGTGCGCCGACCCGGTCACCGGATCCTCGTCGATCCCGGCGCCGGGCGCGAAAGCGCGACTGACGACGTCGGCGCCCGACGGGTCGCCGGCGCCCGGCGCAGTCGCGATATAGAGGATGTCGCCGCCTTCTTTCAGCGCGCGCAGGTCGGGAGAGAGCGCGCGGATGCTCGCGGCGTCGCGATAGGCGATCAGCGCATAGCCGCCATCGTGCCACATCGTCTCGACCGGATCGCCGCCGAGCGCGCGGACGATGTCGGGCATCGCCTTCGGCGCGGGGGTGTAGGCGGGCAGCGCCATCTTGTAGCCGTCGTCTTCGCCGTTTCGCGCGACGCGCAGGATACCCGCCTTACGCGTGCGGAACGTCATGTCGCTCCGCCACTGCGCCGCGGTCAGCAGGACATGTCCGCTCGCCAGCGTTGCGTGGCCGCACAGCGCGACCTCGACGCCCGGGGTAAACCAGCGCAGCTCATAATCGGCCTCGTCGCTTTCGTCGGGCACCAGAAAGGCGGTTTCGGCGAGATTATTCTCCGCCGCGATCGCCTGCAGCGTCGCGTCGTCGAGCCATTCCTCGAGCGGCATCACCGCGGCGGGATTACCCGTAAAGGGGCGGTCGGCAAAGGCATCGACCTGGGTGATCGGCAGGCGGCGGGGTGCGCTCATGGATATAGCAATCCTTTCGTCCAGCCATCACCGGCGCGGGTGAAGACGGTGCGCTCGTGCAGCCGGTGGGCGCGATCCTGCCAGAATTCGATCGCCGAAGGATTAACGCACCAGCCCGACCAGCGCGGCGGGCGCGGCACATCCTGTCCCTCGAACCGCGCCTGCATGTCCTCGAAGCGCGCCTCGAACGTCTCGCGGCTGTCGAGCGGCCGCGACTGGTCGCTCGCCCATGCGCCAAGCTGGCTGTCGCGGCTGCGCGTCGCGAAATAGGCGTCGGCGACGCTGTCATCGACGGGCGTCACCGCGCCCTCGATGCGAATCTGCCGGCGCAGCGATTTCCAGTGAAAGAGCAGCGCGACATGCGGGTTCGCCGCCAGCTCGCCGCCCTTGCGGCTGTCGAGATTGGTATAAAAGACAAAGCCGTCCGGCCCATGCCCCTTCAGCAGCACCATGCGCAGCGACGGGTGCCCGTCGGGCGTCGTCGTCGCGAGCGCCATCGCGTTGGCGTCATTGAGTTCGCTGGCGCGCGCTTCGGTGAACCAGCTGTCGAACAGGGCAAAGGGATCGTCGCTCATCCGCGCGGTCATAATGCGCCGGGCGTGCAGGGTCGAGCGCGATCATGAGGGAACTTGACCTGCAGCGGCACATTACCACATCGACGCGCAATCGGGCTTCACGCCCAGTCACTTATCGGGCTACAGGAGCAAAATGGCCGATCCCTATTCCACCCTGGGCGTTGCGAAGAGTGCAAGCGAAGCGGAAATCAAGTCCGCGTACCGCAAGCTCGCCAAGGAATTGCACCCCGACAAGAATAAAGACAACCCGAAGGCGTCGGAGAAATTCTCCGACGTGACCAAGGCGTATGACATCCTGTCGGACAAGACGAAGCGCGCGCAGTTCGACCGCGGCGAGATCGACGGCGAGGGCAATCCCGCGATGCCCTTCGGCTATGGCGGTGGCGGCGGTTTCCGCGGCGATCAACGCACGGGGCCCGGCGGTTTCAGCGGTTTCGGCAACGAGAGTTCCGATTTCGGCGATATTTTCGAAGGGCTGTTCGGCGGCCGCGGTAGCAGTTCGGGCGGCGGACCGTTCGGCGGCTTTGGCGGGCGCAGCGCGCCGCCGCAAAAGGGCGCCAATGTCGCTTATCGCCTGTCGGTCAGCTTCATCGACGCCGCGACGCAGGCGCCGCAGCGCATCGCGCTCGCCGATGGCGCGACGATCGACCTGAAATTGCCCGCCGGGGTCGAAACGGGCACCCAGATGCGGCTGGCGGGCAAGGGGCAGGCGGGGCCGGGGGGCACCGGCGACGGGATCGTGACGATCACGGTTAAGGACCATCCCTTTTACGAGCGCGAGGGCGCGAACATCCGCCTCGACCTGCCGGTGACGCTGAACGAGGCGGTCAAGGGCGCGAAGATCAAGGTTCCGACCGTCGACGGCCCGGTGATGCTCTCGATCCCCGCGGGCTCGTCGTCGGGCAAGGTGATGCGCCTCAAGGGCAAGGGTTTCAGCCAGAAAAGCGGCGGCCGCGGCGACCAGCTCGTACGGCTGATGGTCGACCTGCCCGCCGACGATGCGGCGCTGATCAAGCTGCTCACCGAATGGACCGATCCGCGCGACGTACGGGCGGAGCTTGGCGTGTGATGCGTGGCTGACGCCCGCGAGAAAAAGATTGTCGCCGCGCTCGAGCGCGAGGTGGCCGACGAGGTCGGCAAGGAATTTCTGGCCGAGGGCCATTCGCCGCATTCGCCCGAGGCGCGCGCCGAACGCGCCAAGCGCGTCAAGTTGCGCGCCCGCGCACAGGGCGTGATCGACCGCAGCCGCGAACAGCTCGGACCGGGCACCCGCGCCTGGCGCGTCGCCCGCCGCGTCGTCGTCGGCACCTATACCGATGGCTTCATCCATGCGGGCAATCTCGCCTATCTGGCGTTGATCGCGCTCTTTCCCTTCTTCATCCTGCTCGCCGCCGCGCTGTCGATCTTTGGCGGCAGCGTCGGCGGCGAACGGGCGATCGAGGCGGTCTTCTCGACGATGCCGCCGACGGTCGCCAAGGCGCTGTCGGGTCCGATTCGCGAAGTGATGACCGCACGCACCGGCATCTTCCTCTGGCTCGGCGCGCTCGTCGCGCTGTGGACCGTCGGCAGCCTGATCGAGACGGTGCGCGACATCCTCCGCCGCGCCTATGGCACGCATTTTTCGAAGGGCTTTTTTCACTATCGCCTGCTGTCGATCGGTATCATCACCGGGGCGGTCGTGCTGATGCTGCTGTCGTTCAGTATGCAGGTGCTGATCGTCGGGGTCGAACAGTTTGTGACGCGCGTGCTGCCCGAACAATATCAGTCGTTCGGGGTCGTCCTGATCTCGCGCGGCGTGTCGGGTTTCGGGCTGTTTCTAGCCATCTATATGCTCTTCTACAGCCTGACGCCCTCCAAATACCGCCGGCTGAAAAAATGTCCGAAATGGCCGGGCGCACTGTTCACGACCTTGTGGTGGATCGGCGTCACGCTCGCGCTGCCGCCGCTGCTCGCCGGCCTGCTCAGCTATGACGCAACCTACGGCAGCCTCGCGGGTGTGATGGTCGCGCTTTTCTTCTTCTACCTCGTCGGATTGGGTATGGTGATGGGCGCCGAACTCAATGCCGCATTGGTAGAGGTTGAGGATTTGGGCCACGACGCTATTGGGCGCGTCGACGATATGATTATTGAAGCCAAAAAGGCTGGAGTAGAAAAATGACGGGTCTGATGAAGGGCAAGTGCGGGCTGATTATGGGCCTCGCGAACGACAAGTCGCTTGCGTGGGGAATCGCCAAGGCGCTGCACGGCGCGGGCGCCGAACTCGCGATTTCGTACCAGGGCGACGTGATGCTGAAGCGCGTCAAGCCGCTCGCCGACGAACTCGGCTGCGATTTCCTGATCGATTGCGACGTGTCCGACATGGACAATCTCGACGCGGCGTTCGCGACGCTCTCGGCGCGCTGGCCGACGATCGACTTCGTCGTCCATGCGATCGGCTTTACCAACAAGGAGGCGCTGCGAGGGGCTTATGCCGATGTGACGCTCGACGACTTCCTGATGACGATGAACATCAGCGTCTACAGCTTCACCGCGGTCGCCAGGCGCGCGGCATCGATGATGACACCCTTCGACCCTGAAACGGGCAATGGCGGCGGTTCGCTGCTGACGCTCAGCTATTATGGCGCCGAAAAGGTGATCCCGCATTACAACGTCATGGGCGTTGCGAAGTCGGCGCTCGAAACCAGCGTCAAATATCTCGCAAACGATTACGGCCCGCAGGGCGTGCGCGTGAACGCGATCTCGGCTGGCCCGATCAAGACGCTGGCGGCATCGGGGATCGGCGATTTCCGCCTGATCCTCAAATGGAACGAGCATAACGCCCCGCTGCGCCGCAACGTCACGATCGACGATGTCGGCGGCTCGGCGCTCTACCTGCTCAGCGACCTGTCATCGGGCGTCACCGGCGAAACGCACCATGTCGACGCGGGTTACCACACCGTGGGCATGAAGCAGGAAGATGCCCCGGATATCTCGCTTGTCTGACGCAGTCGGCATCCGCGCCGCGACGGCGGCGGATGCCGATGCCATCGACAGCGTCATTCGTGCGGCTTTCGCCGGGACCGATTTCGGTCATCAGGGCGAGGCCGAACTGGTGGGGATGATCGATGCGGACGGCGACACGCTGGTGTCGCTCGTTGCCGAACGCGACGGCGCGATTGTCGGGCATGTGTTGTTCAGCCGCATGGACGTCGAAGCCGATGGTGCCGCGCTTTCGGGCGCCGGCCTCGCTCCGGTGTCGGTTGTGCCCGGCAGCCAGGGGCAGGGCATCGGCGATGCGCTGATCCGCGCCGGGCTCGACGCACTTCGCGAGCAAGGCGTCGCGATCGGCTTCGTTCTCGGCCACGAGGCCTATTACCCGCGCTTCGGCTATTCTCCCGACCTCGCGACGCGCTTCGCGTCGCCCTTTGCCGGGCCGCATTTCATGGCGATGATGCTGGACTCGGACGCCGCTTGGCCGCTAGGCGGACGCGCGGATTACGCACCCGCATTCGGCCGGATGGGATAGGGCAATGAGTTTCAACAGCTTCGGACGCGTTCTTCGCTTCACGACGTGGGGGGAGAGCCATGGCCCCGCGCTCGGCGCCGTCGTCGACGGCTGTCCGCCGCGGCTGTCGCTGTCCGAAGCCGACATCCAGCCTTTCCTCGACAAGCGCCGTCCCGGCCAGTCGCGCCACACGACGCAGCGGCAGGAACCCGACCAGGTGCGCATCCTGTCTGGCACCTTCGAGGGCAAGACGACGGGCACGCCGATCAGCCTGATGATCGAGAATGTCGACCAGCGTTCGAAGGATTATGGCGAGATCGCGCAAGCCTATCGCCCCGGCCACGCCGACTACGCCTATGACGCCAAATATGGCATCCGCGACTATCGCGGCGGCGGCCGGTCGAGCGCGCGCGAGACCGCGGCGCGCGTCGCCGCGGGCGGCGTCGCGCGGCTGGTGATCCCCGAGGTGCAGATCCACGCCTGGGTCGCCGAGATCGGCGGCGACGCGATCGACCCCGCGAATTTCGACCTCGAAGAAATCGACCGCAATCCCTTTTTCTGCCCCGATCCCGCCGCGGCGCAGCGCTGGGAAGGCCTGATGGACGCCGCGCGCAAATCGGGCAGCTCGCTCGGCGCGGTGATCGAATGCGCCGCCAGCGGCGTTCCCGCCGGCTGGGGCGCGCCGATCTATGCCAAGCTCGACAGCGACCTCGCCGCCGCGATGATGGGGATCAATGCGGTGAAGGCGGTCGAGATCGGTGCCGGCTTCCACGCGGCGCGGCTTCGCGGTGAGGAAAATGCCGACCCGATGCGCCCCGCGGCCGACGGCAGCAACCGCCCCGATTTCCTGTCGAATAATGCGGGTGGCATCGCGGGGGGGATCTCGACCGGCCAGCCGGTCGTCGTACGCGTCGCGTTCAAGCCGACCAGCTCGATCCTGACTCCCGTGCCGACGGTGAACAAGGCGGGTGAGGCGACCGATATCGTCACCAAGGGCCGCCATGATCCGTGCGTCGGCATCCGCGGTGCGCCGGTGGTCGAAGCGATGATGGCGCTCGTCCTCGCCGATCACAAGCTGCTGCACAGGGCACAAAACGGCTGATGGCCTGATGGACTCCGTCGCCGCCTTCATCGCGGAGCAAAAGGCGGTTATCGGTCTGTTCGTGCTCGCGGGCATGTTTGCGGCATTTGTCTGGGAACGCTTCTCGCCTTCGGTCGTCGCGGTCGCCGGCGCGGGCACGATGCTTGCGCTCGGCCTTCTCGACGAAAAGGGTGCTTATGGCGTTTTCTCGAACAGCGCGCCGCTCACTGTCGGGGCGATGTTCATCCTCTCGGGCGCGCTGATCCGTACCGGGGTGATCGACAAGGTCGGCAATTATGTCGTCGACCGCGCCAAGCGGCACCCGCGCCTCGCGGTGGTCGAAGTGTTCGGCGGCGGGCTGCTCGTGTCGGGCTTCATCAACAGCACGCCCTTCGTCGTCGTGATGATGCCCGTCTGTTTCCGGCTCGCCGAGGCGCTCGGGGTCTCGCCCAAGAAATTGCTGATGCCGCTGTCGGTGATCGCGGTGCTCGGCGGCTGCCTGACCCTGATCGGCACCTCGACCAACCTCGTCGTGTCGGGCATCGCCGAACAGGCGGGGCTCGAACCCTTCGGTCTGTTCGACATCACGCCTTATGGCCTCGCGGTCGCGGCGGCGGGGGTCGTGGGTCTGCTCGTGATGGCGCGCTTCCTGCCGTCGGACTATCCGCGGATCGCTGAAAAGGCCGATGGGGCGGAGCAGCTTTACCTGACCGAACTCGGCCTTCGGGACGATGATGCCGCCATCGACATGGCCCTCGACGCGGCCAATCTCGGCATCGCGCCATCGCAGATTGTCGGCGTGATCGCGGGTGGGCGCATGATCACCGGGAACGACGCGCAACACCACCGGCTCGCGGCAGGCAACCGGATCGTCGCGCGGCTCGACGGCGCGGCGCTGATGACGCTGCGCAGCGAAGGACGCTTTGCGATCGGCATCGGCGATAGTCCCGAGCGGGAATCGACCGTGGTCGAGGTAACGGTTTCGCCGAGCCACCGCTCGATCGACCGGCCGCTCGCCGAAATCCCCTTCCTTCAGCGGCAGCGCGTCCGCATCCTCGGCGTCACCCGCTTTCGCCACCTTCCGGGGCCGACGCTGTCCGAAAACCGCATCCGCGCCGCCGACCGCCTGCTGATCGACGCCGACGAGGCGAATATCGCGCAGCTGCGCGACAACCCCAATCTGATCGGGCTGGCGATGGCGTCGGTCACCGCCTTCCGCCGCCGCCGCGCGTGGATCGCGATCCTCGTGATGGCCTGCGCGGTCCTGCTCTCGGCGACCGACGTGATGTCGATCGGCATCGCCGCCTTCATCGGCGTCGCCATCGTGCTGCTCACCCGCTGCATTGACGCGTCGGAGGCGTGGGGCAGCATCGACGGCGATGTGCTGATCCTGATCTTCGCGATGCTCGCCGTCGGCGCGGCGCTCGAACAGGCGGGGTCGGTCGCGCTGATGGTCGGCGCGCTCGACCCGGTCCTGGCGGGCGCGCCGCAATGGGCGGTGATCGCGATCGTCTATTTTTCGGCACTGCTGCTGTCCGAATTGCTCAGCAACAATGCGGTCGCGGCGCTGATGGGGCCGCTGGTGATCGGCATCGCCGAGGCGACGGGCGTCGCGCCGCAGCCGCTCCTCATCGCGCTGATGCTCGGCGCATCGGCCTGTTTCGCGACCCCGGTCGGTTACCAGACGAACACGCTCGTCTATGCCGCGGGCGACTATCGTTTCATGGATTTCGTGCGCATCGGCGTCCCGCTCAACATCCTCACGGGTATTGCGGGCTGCGCCGCGCTCGCCTTCTGGACGCCTTGACCGCGCGATAGGCCCGCCAGCGATTGCCCGCGGCGCATCACCCTGTTACCTCGGCTCGCATAAAGATCCGCCCAGGGCGGAACAGGGAGTAATTTATGGGGCATCGCCTGACGTTTTATATTCTGATCGGTATGATCCTCGGGGTCATCACCGGCTATTTGGTGCGGGTTTATGTCCCCGCCGACAGCGAAGCCTTCACTTACTGGCTGCGCAGCTTCAGCACGCTTTCCACGATCTTCCTCAACCTGATCAAGCTGGTCGTCGCGCCGCTGATTCTCGGCACGCTCGTCGCGGGGATCGCGCATATGGGCGACAGCTCGGCGCTCGGCCGCATCGGCACCCGTGCGATCGCGTGGTTCATCCTCGCCAGCCTGATTTCGATCAGCCTCGGCCTGATCATGGTCAATTTCTTTGAACCCGGCGCGGGGCTCAATCTCACCGTCGGCGCGCATTCGATCGCCGAGGTGGGTGAGGTCAAGAAACTCGATCTGTTCGAGTTTATCGAGCATGTCTTCCCGAAGAATATTTTCCAGGCGATGGCGGACAACAATGTCCTCCAGATCCTCGTTTTCGCGCTGTTCGCGGGCGTCGGCCTGACCGCGATCGGCGACAAGGGCAAGCCGCTCGTCCGCGGCGCCGAGGCGCTCGCCGAACTGATGCTCCAGATTACCGGCTATGTGATGCGCCTCGCACCGATCGCGGTGTTCGGCGCGCTTGCGGGGGTCGTGGCGAAATATGGCCTCGGCATTCTCGGCACCTATGCCGAGCTGGTCACCGAATTCTATCTCTCGCTCGTCGTGCTGTGGGTCATCCTGCTCGGTGCGGGCGCGATTTTCCTCGGCCGCCGGATCTTCGCGCTGATGCGCTATATCCGCCAGCCGCTGCTGATCGCCTTCTCGACCGCCTCGTCCGAAGCGGCGATGCCCAAGCTGTTCGAACAGCTCGACCGTTTCGGCGTGCCGCGCCGCATCTCGGGGTTCGTGCTGCCCTTGGGCTACAGCTTCAACCTCGACGGCTCGATGATGTACGCGAGCTTCGCGACGCTCTTCATCGCGCAGGCTTATGGCATCGAGCTGTCGATCACGCAGCAGATCCTGATCCTGCTGACCTTGATGGTGTCGTCGAAGGGGATCGCCGCGGTGCCGCGTGCCAGCCTCGTCGTGATCACCGCGACGCTCGCAATGTTCGACCTGCCGGTCGAGGGCGTCGCGCTGATTTTCGCGATCGACCAGTTCCTCGACATGGGCCGCACCGCGACCAACGTTGTCGGCAACGCCGTCGCGACGAGTGTGATCACCAAGTGGGAAGGCATGCTCGAAGCGCCCGAACCGCCCGATCTCGATCGCCCGCACGCCCCGGCGCATACACCGCACCATGGAACCCGCGGGCTCGATCTTCGTGATGACATAGCGGAGGGTGAAAACAAGCCGGCGGCCGATAACGCGTAACGCGCGGGCTTCGGGCCGCCCAACCGGGGGCGAGCAAGGAGCGAAGCCATGGCCGAAGCAGCGGCAATCGACGAGGCGCACCGTGACGAAGCGCGGGCGCGGCGGCTGCGCTGGCGCATGCTCGTCGGTTTCCTCGCGGGCCTCCTCATCGGGCTGGCGGTCCATTATGGCGCGCCGGGCGCCGCGTGGGTGGAGACGATCACCACCTATGTGACCGGCCCGCTGGGGCAGATATTCCTGCGCCTGCTGTTCATGCTCGTCATCCCGCTGCTCGTCTCGGCGCTGATCGTCGGGGTCGCCGAAATGGGCGAGATGCGCGCGCTGAAATCGGTCGGCGTGCGAACGCTCGTCTATACGATCGCGGTGTCGACGATCTCGGTCGTGATCAGCCTCGCCGTCGTCAATTTGATCCAGCCCGGCGCGGGGGTCGATCCCGCGCTCGCGCGTTCGCTGATGGCCGAGGGGGCGGCAGGCGCGCAGGCCATCGCCGACCGCGCGGGCGAGGCGAAGACCGGGATGGACGCGGTCGTCGCGATCGTCCCCGACAATCTGTTCGCCGCGATGGGCGAGAATGACGTGCTCGCGGTGATGTTCTTCGCGCTCTTCTTCGGCATCGGGCTGATGCTCGTGCGTACCCCGCGTACCGAGGCGCTGAAGACCGCGATCGAGGGCGTATTCGAGGTCGTGATGAAGCTGATCGGGCTCGTCATCCAGCTCGCGCCGATCGCGGTCTTCTGTTTCATGTTCAACCTCGCGGCGCAGTTCGGCTGGGACCTGATCATCCGCCTGTCGGCCTATGTCGGCGTCGTGCTGCTCGCGCTCGCGCTCCAGATGTTCATCGTCTTTCCCATCCTGCTGAAGACGCTGGCGGGGAAATCGCCCGTCGCCTTCTTCCATCAGACGCAGGAGGCGTTCGTGATGGCGTTCGCGACGGCGTCGTCGAACGCGACGCTGCCGACGGCGCTGCGCGTCGCGCATGACCAGCTGCGTTTGCCCGACAAGGTCGCGCGCTTCGTGCTCACCATCGGCGCGACCGCGAACCAGAATGGCACCGCGATGTTCGAGGGCGTGACGGTGATCTTCCTCGCGCAATTTTTCGGCATCGACCTGACGCTTCAGCAGCAGATCGTCGTCATGCTCGTGTGCATATTGGGCGGCATCGGCACCGCGGGCGTTCCCGCCGGGTCGCTCCCCGTGATCGCGCTGATCCTCGCCTCGGTCGGGGTGCCGCCCGAGGGCATCGGGTTGATCCTCGGCGTCGACCGCTTCCTCGACATGTGCCGCACGACCCTGAATGTCATCGGCGACCTGGTCGCCGCGACCGTCGTGTCGGCGGGCGTGAAGGATGCGCCGGCGCCGCAGGCCGCGCCGCCGGCCTGATATCCTAGTCGGGCCGGGCGTCGTTACCGCGGTCGCTGCGCGCGCGCCCCGCCGGTGCGGGGCGCGGTTCGGGGGCGCTGCGCACCACCGGCGCCGGCTGCGGCGCGGGCGGGCGATAGGCCGGCGCAGGCCGTTCGGCGCGCGGGGGGCGGTTTGCTCCGCCGTCGCGCGGCGCGATCACATCGCGGATCTGGCGCGAACGGCCGGCACCCGGTTCGCGGTCGGGACGACCCGGGCGCCCTGCGCCCCAATCGGGACGGCCGGGGTTGCCCGTGGCGGGCGGCGTGCCCGGGTTGGCCGGATTGCGGCCGGGCCACGTGCCGCGCGGGCCGTCATGGTCGCGATCGCCACGGTTCCAGCCGCCACGGCCCGGGCGGTCGCCGCGGTCGGGGCGCCCCGGATTGCCGGTGACCGGCGGCGTTCCGGTCGCGCCATCGCCGGGGCCGCGGCCCGGACGCGTGCCGCGCGGGCCGTCATTGTCGCGGTCGGGGCGGTTCCAGCCGCCGGGGCGGCCGGGGCGGCCATCGCCCGGACGACCGTCGCCGTCGCCGCGATTCCATCCGCCGGGACGTCCCGGCTTCCAGTCGTTGCGCCCGCCATGATGCTTCCACCAGGCGCGGCGCCCGCCCCAATAGTTCAGATAGCGGTCGCGCAGCGGATAGCGGTTGCGGTAATTGTCGAACATCCACATGCCATAGCCGGGATAATAATAATCGTCGTACCAGCCGCCGCCGAAACCGATCTGGGCAAAGCCGCTGCCATAATCGGCGCCATCGTAGCAGTCGTAACCATAGCCGTCGTCATAGGCATAGCCGTCATAATCATAATAGGCGTCGCCATAGCGCGACGAGCAATCGCCGCCCGACGCATAGCTCGCCCCATAGACATCGCCGTAATAGCAACCGCCAAGCGTCGTCGTCGCGAGAACGCCGAGCGCGATGGAGAGGGGGCGCTTCAAACTCTTCGCCATAGCTTTGTCCTTTTGGGTCCAACGGTTGCGACCCGTCACCTTGACCGCTGGATTGCACGAGTCGAGTTGAATTTGCGGTGAATGCTGTCCCACCCCCGTCAAAGCGTTACTTGCATCAGTGTCAGTAGTCCGTTACGCATCGGGACAAAGCAGAATGGACGAGGATTGACCCGATGAACGCGCCCGCGAATATCCAGCCGACGAGCCAATGGTCCGAAAAGCGTTTCGGCCCCGACACGAAGCACTGGCTGCCGCGCAACCCCGGCACGACGCTCGACCATATCCCCGGCGAGGACGGGCTGCCCGTGCTCGGCACCACGCTCGACCAATTACGCGACTATCCCGGCTTCGCGGGCCGCATGGTTGCCAAATATGGCCGCATCTATCGGAGCAACAGCTTCGGCGGGCGCAGCGTCGCGCTCCACGGTCCCGAGGCGAACGAGCTCGTGATGTTCGACCGCGAGAAGATTTTCTCGTCCGAACAGGGCTGGGGACCGGTGCTCAACCTGCTGTTCCCGCGCGGGCTGATGCTGATGGATTTTGAAAAGCACCGCGCCGACCGGAAAGTGCTCTCGGTCGCGTTCAAGCCTGAACCGATGCGCCATTATGCCGATTCGCTGAACGAGGGGATCCGCGATCGCATCGGCCAGTGGAGCGGCAAGACGTTCAAATTCTATCCGGCGATCAAGGAACTGACGCTCGACCTCGCCGCAACCAGCTTCCTCGGCATCCCCTGGGGGCCCGAGGCGGACAAGGTCAACAAGGCCTTCGTCGACATGGTCCAGGCGTCGATCGGCGTCGTGCGCGTGCCCTTGCCCTTCACCGCGATGGGCCGCGGCGCCAAGGGGCGCGCCTATCTGGTCGATTATTTCGGCAAGATGGTGCCCGAGCGGCGCGACGGCACGGGCGAGGACATGTTCAGCCAGATCTGCCGCACGCGCGACGACAATGGCGATCATATGAGCGTCGAGGCGATCGTCGACCATATGAACTTCCTGATGATGGCGGCGCACGACACGATCACCAGCTCGATCACGACGCTCGTCTGGGAACTCGCGCGCAACCCCGAATGGCAGGACAAATTGCGCGAAGAAATGCTCGCCGTCGCGCCGGCGGGCGAGGGGGTCGGGCACAACAGCCTCGGCCAGCTCGAAATGACCGAATGGGCGTTCAAGGAAGCCCTCCGCCTCGTGCCCCCGGTGCCGAGTTTCCCGCGCCGCGCGCTCAAGGATTTCGAATATGGCGGCTACCGCATCCCCGCGGGCACCTCGGTCGGCGTCAGCCCGGCCTTCACGCATATGATGGAGGAGCATTGGCCCGAACCCGCCAAGTTCGACCCGATGCGCTTTTCGCCCGAGGTGTCGCGCGCGCGGCACAAATATGCGTGGGTGCCCTTCGGCGGCGGCGCGCATATGTGCCTCGGGCTGCACTTCGCCTACATGCAGGCGAAGATCTTTTTCCACCACGTCATCACGACGCACCGCATCGTCGTCGCCGACGGCTATGCCCCCGAATGGCAGGTGCTGCCGATCCCGCGGCCGAAGGACGGGCTGACGGTGAGTTTCGTTCCGCTGTAACCTGACCCGCCGCGCTCCGCTTGTTTGCGCGGCGGCGCGACCTATCTCCTGACTTTCGGGGACGGGAGGGGCAGGGATGGTTTTTGCGTTGTTTTTGGCGGGCTTGATCGCCGTGATGCTGTTTGCGCCGGGCACCGGCGCCGCGCGCTGGCTCCACCGCTTCACGGTGGAGGAGCCGATCCGCCTCGTCGAGCGGCTCGAGCGCAAGCATATCCTCTTCCTGGTCGTGGGCCTGTTCGCCATCCAGGCTTATGCCGCGGTGCTGCCGGCCGAACTCGCGGTGGCGCTCGCATGGGACATGACCGCCTATGTCGATGCAATGATCGCCACTTGGGCCCTGTCGACCTTCGCGCGCGTCCGGTCGATGAAAGCTTGGGTCGCGGTCCGCATGGCGGCGCTGCTGGCGCCGCTCGGGCGCCTCCGCGCGCGCGCGCGACGAAGCCGCCCGGTCCGGTCCGATACGCGCAAGCCCGCTGCCAACGACGACGACCCATGGCCGGTGCTGATGGCGGCCTGAGCATAAGGCGCGACCGGCGACTTTTGGGGTGGGAAACTGCCGTTGCTTCCTTTCTCTTCGTCATCCCGGACTTGATCCGGGATCCCGCTTTTTTTGGGGGGGCATCGGCTGGCTTCGACCTCAAGCGGGACCCCGGATCAAGTCCGGGGTGACGATGAAAGAGAAGGTCCGCAACCGGTCGAAAACCGCGATCCCTCTCCCAGATCGCCCGCGAAGTCTTCAACCGTTTCTCACCCCCGGATAAACAGGCTCCGGATCCACGGCGACCGCGTGCGCGTCGCTTCGCGCCAGTCGCTGTCCTCGCCCGCATCGGCGGCGATCCGGCTGGGGTCGAGCAGTTTCAGCCGCGCGCCGCGAAACGCCGCGCCGCGATAGGTGACGAAGGTCAGCCCATGTTCGAGCGCGGTCGCGGCGAGTAGCGCATCGCGGTCACTTTCGAGCGGCAGCGCGGCGCGGCGGCGCGCGATGGTCAGATCGACCGGCAGCACGCGCCCCTCGAACGCGGGCAGCACTTGCGCGTCGATCCAGTCACGCCACGCCGCGGCCGCGGCCTTCCCCTGTTTCGCCGCGAGCGCGGCGGCATTTTCCAGCTCGACGAGCGAGAGCGCCGACAGAAACATCGATTGCCGCGAGGTGCGCTGCGCCCATCCCGCCAACCCTGCGCCGTCGCCGTCGCCGTCGGCGCGCGCGTGGCGCAGGTCGAACAATATTTCGGCGTCGAGCAGGAACATCAGCCGCGCCCGTCCAGCGCCCGGCGCAGATACGCACGGTCGAGCGCGATGTCGCCGGGCGGGGCGGCGAGCAATTGCGCCATATTCTCCCGCTCGCCGCTCAACTGCCGCCAGGCGTCGATGCTGATCAGCACGTGCGTGGGCCGCCCGCGGTCGGTGACGAACACCGGTTCGACGAGCGCGAATCGCTTCGCGCGGCTGACATCCTGATTGAGTTCGCGGCTCGTGACGCGCTTCATGACCGCCTCCCGCCTGTGCAAAATCAAGGCATAATGTGATCGTTCACATGTAGGTACATTACTACACTGTTACCGCCCCGCAACAAAAATGATCGGGGGCCGGGAAATCGGCAGTCGCGGGCGCGCCCAATCGCGGACTCGCCATTGCGCTCGCGGCGCTTTCATGTCTCCTGATGCCGGAAACCGGCGAACAGCGACGTAAACCAGATCGCAGACGCCACGGGTGGGAGAGGGAAATTGGTATCCAATATGTTCGATGAACTGCTCCGCGCGATCGGCGACGTCCTCGGCGCGCACGGCCCGGCGGTCCATTCTGCGGCGAGCTATACGCCAACCGATTTCAGCATCCATTTCTTCCTTCAGATCGCGGTGATCCTGATCGTCTGCCGCGCCGTCGGCTGGGCCGCGAAGAAATTCCTCGGGCAGCCGCAGGTCGTCGGCGAAATGATCGCGGGCGTCCTCATCGGCCCCTCGCTCTTCGGCCTCTTCTTTCCCGAATTCCAGGCGGCGCTGTTCCCCAAGGAAACGCGGAGCATCCTCTACGTCTGCGCGCAGGTCGGGGTGGGCCTGTACATGTTCCTCGTCGGCACCACGCTCCGCCTCGACCATTTCCAGTCGAAGGCGAAGAGCGCGATGGGTGTGTCGGCGGCGGGCATCGTCGCGCCCTTCCTGTTCGCCGCGCTGATCACGCCGTTCCTGCTCGACGTCCCGGGTCTCTTCACCGAAGGACTGAGCCAGGGCAGCGCGACCTTGTTCATGGGTGCCTGCATCGCGCTCACCGCTTTCCCGATGCTCGCGCGCATCATCAACGAACGCGGCCTCGCGAACACCGCGCTCGGCACGCTGACGCTCACCGCGGGCGCGTTCGACGATGCGGTGTCGTGGTGCGTGCTCGCGATCGTGCTCGCGACCTTCGGCGGCGGTCCCGGCGTCGCGTTGATCGCGATTATCGGCGGACTCAGCTTCGCGCTGTTCATGTTCTTCATCGGGCGCAAATTGCTCGTCCCGCTCGGCCGCATCGTCGAGGAACGCGGCGAGATGAGCGACACGATGCTGTCGATCGTCCTGATGCTATTCGCGCTCTGCGCCTTCGTCATGGACGCCGCGGGCATCCACGCGGTGTTCGGCGGCTTCATCCTCGGCGTCTGCATGCCGCGCGGCAAGCTGACCGAAGAGATCAAGCGCAAGATCAGCCCGATCACCATCTTGCTCGTCCCCGTCTTCTTCACCTACTCGGGGCTCAACACGCGGCTCGACACGGTGAACAGCCTGACCTTGCTCGCGCTCGCGCTCGGCATATTGCTCGTCTCGATCGCGGCGAAGTTCGGCGCCTGCTGGCTCGCCGCGCGGATCGCGGGCGAGGACAACCGCACCGCGCTCGGCATCGGCGCATTGATGAATGCGCGCGGGCTGATGGAGCTCATCATCATCAACATCGGGCTGCAAAAGGGCATCATCGGGCCGACGCTTTTTTCGATGATGGTCTTGATGGCAATCATCACTACGGTGATGGCGGGGCCTTTGTTCGAATTCGTCTATGGCCGCAAGGCGCGCGAGACGGGCGAACTCGGCCAGCTCGGAACCGACGGCCCCGACGAGCCGCAGCCGACCGAACGGCTGGCCGCCAAGCCCGCCTGAGGTCAGGCGGTGACCGCACCCGCGTTGATCTGGTCGATCATCGCGCGGTGCGCGGGCAGCTCGCTCGCGGCGCGGTCGCCAAAGCTCTTGATCCGCGCAAAGATGCGCTCGGCCTCGGCGGTGTCGGGAAACTCCTCGCGCACCGGCGACAGGTCGGTGCGATATTCCATGCCATAGAGGATGTACTGGTAATTGAAGAAGGCGAAGCTTTCAAGGTCGAGGATGAAGTCGAAGCGCCCCGGCGGGCGATAGCGCCACTCCTCGAGCAATTCCTTCAAACGCCCGGGAATCGACGCCGCGTCGCCATTGTCGCGCCAGAAGGCTTCGCTGCGCTGGCTCAGGCAATAATGAAGCTTCAGGAAATTGATCGTGTTGTCGTAACGCGCCGCCATCAGCTCGTTGAAGCGCCGCGCGGGCGCGCCGACCGGGCCGTTCAGCGGGAACATCTCGGCGATCATTGCCGCCGCGGTCTCGATCATCACGAGCCCGGTCGATTCGAGCGGTTCGAGGAAGCCGCCCGACAATCCCACCGCGACGCAATTCTTCACCCATGACGCGGGGCGATAGCCCGCCTCGAACGGGATCGAGCGGACATTGACGTCATGGCTGCGCCCGCCGGTATAGGCGGCGAGGATTTCGGCGGCGCGCTCGTCGCTCATATGGTCGCTCGAATAAACGCAGCCGATGCCGCGCGCACCGGCCAGCCCGATGTCCCACGTCCACCCCGCCTCGTGCGCCGCCGCGATCGTATAGCTTTCGATCGGAACGTCGGGGCGGTCATAGGGCAGCTTGCACGCGAGCGCGCGGTCGGTGAACAGCTGGTCGCGCACGCCCTTGAACGGCGATTGCAGCGCGCCGCCGATCAATTCGGCGCGGAAACCCGAACAGTCGATATAGAGGTCGGCGGCCAGCGTCCCATGCTCGGCGGTCACGACATGGTCGATCGCGCCGCTCGTCGTATCTAGCCCGACCCCGGTCAGCGTGCCGCTGAGGTGCTCGACACCCATCGCGCGCGCTTCCGCCGACAGCACCTCCGCCAGCCGCGCGGCGTCGAAATGATAGGCATAGTTCAGCGGGCCGGTGAATTCGCCCTCGCCGGGACGCTTCGGCGCGCGCTGCGCCTCGGCGACGCGGTTCTGGATCGTCATCGCCTCGGCGAACGGCCGCCGCGTCGCCTCATCCTGAAGCAGCCAGTAGGAGACGAGGCTGTAGCCGTCGCCATGATAGGGTGCCTCGAACGGGTGCAGAAAATGGCTTGACTGGCCCTCGGCGGGCGTGCGCACCCAGTCGTCGAAGCGGATGCCCTGCTTGAACGTCGCCGAGGTCGCGCGCACGAACGCGCTTTCGTCGATGCCGATGAATTGCAGCGTATTGCGGATCGTTGGAAAGGCGCCCTCGCCGACCCCGATGCTGCCGATCTCGTCCGACGCGAGCAGGGTGATCGACAGGAGCGGATTGCGCGGCAGGTCGAAAAAGCGCGCGAGATAGGCAGCGGTGAGCCAGCCCGCGGTGCCGCCGCCGACGATCAGGATCGAGCGTTTTGCCACCGGGAACGCTATCGAGCCGCAAAGCGCTTTCAACAAGCGGTAATTTGCGGCACGCAGAACGGACACGATGAAGACTCTCCGCCCCTATCTGATCTGGTTCGCCGTCGCGGTGCTGCTGACGCTTGGCGCGATCCTTGGCATGCAGTGGGTGCGCGATCATCCCGAGCATATTCCGGGCACACCCTTCGAACTCGCGCATCCGCAGGGCTGGGCGACGAACCGCAAGCTGGTGGCGCTGGCGAGCGACGACGGTGCCTGCTTCGCCGCCTTCGACCGCGCCGGCGCCGGCTATCTCCGGCGGCCGGCGATCGGCGCCGGCGCGTGCCGCGCGAGCCAGCGCATGATCCTGACCGGCGACCGCTTCGTGCCGACGATGCGGCCCGCGAATGTCGCGCCGGGCTGCGCGGTGACGGCGGCGATGGCGCTATGGAACCGCGACGTCGTCCAGCCGCTCGCGCGAAAGCATTTCGGGCAAAAGGTGGTCGAGCTCGAAAATCTCGGCAGCTATAATTGCCGCAAGATCGCGGGCGAGCAGGCGCAGAGCCAGCATTCGACCGCCAACGCGATCGACATCTCGGCCTTCGTCCTCGCCGACGGCACGCGCATTTCGCTGATCAACGACTGGGCCCCGGGCGACAAGCGCAGCGAGTTCCTGCACGATGTTCGTAACGAAAGCTGCGGCCTGTTCAGCACCATCTTGTCGCCCGACTATAATCGCGCGCACGCCGACCATTTCCATATCGACATGGCGGCGCGCACGGCGGGCTGGACCGTCTGCCGTTAGGCGCGCCGCCGCCCGCCGGTGCCGGGCACCAGCATCGGCGTTGTTTCGCGATAGGCGATATAGTCGGCGCCGAAGGTGTCGATGAGGTTGCGTTCCTCCAGCCGGATCGCGATCAGCATATAGATCGACAGGCCGACGGCGAGCAGCAGATGCCCCGCGGTCATCGCGGGCGTCGCCCAAAAGGCGAGGAAGAAGCCCGCGTAGAGCGGATGCCGCACGAATTTGTAGAAGAGCGGCTGGCGCAGCACCGGCGGCGCCGCGGCCCGCTCGCGCAGCGCAAACCACGCCTGCTGCAGCCCGAACAGCTCGAAATGATTGATCAGGAAGGTGCTGAAGAGGACGATCAGCCAGCCGAGCCCGAACAGCGCCCACAGGATCGCGGCGCCCAGGGGATTGGTGACGGTCCAGACCGGCGCGGTCAGCTCGTACCAGAACAGCATCAGTAGGATCAGCGCGAGGCTGGCGAACAGCACATAGGTGCTGCGCTCGATCGTGGCGGGAACGATATGCGTCCACCTGGCCTTGAAGCTGGGCCGCGCCATCACGCTGTGCTGGATGCCGAACAGCGCGATAGCGCGATGTCGATCGCGACCGCCGTCGCGGGCTCCGCCGCGCGCGCGAAATCGACCGTCGGCTGGACGACGGGAAGATTGCCGACGAATGCGATAAGATACAGGAATGTCGCGAAGAATATCGCGTAGCATATGGCCGCATAGGCCAGATAGAAGGCACGAACCATGACAATGCCCCTGCTTCAACAGGGGCGTTATAGCAGATTTGGCGCGGAAATGCGCGCCTAGACGGTAAAGCTCTCGCCGCAGCCGCACGCGCCCTTGGCGTTCGGATTTTCGAAGACGAAGCCCGCGGCGAAGTCGTCCTCGACCCAGTCCATCGTGCTGCCGATCAGGTACAGCACCGACGCGCCGTCGATGTAGAAGACGCCGCTGGGGGTCTCGATCTTCTCGTCGAACTTCACCTCTTCGGTGACATAATCGACCGAGTAGGCGAGCCCCGAGCAGCCGCGGCGCGGCGTCGACAGGCGCACGCCGATCGCGCCCTCGGGCGCGGCCGCCATCAGCTTCGCGATACGCGCTTCGGCGCCGGCGGTCAGGGCGACGGCGGCGGGGCGTGCGCGGGTCTTCGTTTCAGTCACAATCCGTTCCTTTCGCCGTTCGTGTCGAGCGAAGTCGAGACACCCCGAAGGCATGCACGGCCGACGGGCATCTCGACTTCGCTCGATGCGAACGGAAAATTGATATGGGTCTGTTTCACAGCATTCCCAACTCCAGCCGCGCCTCGTCGCTCATATTCTGCGGCGACCACGGCGGATCCCAGACAAGATTGACCTCGGCATCGCCGACGCCGGGGACCGCGCCGACGCGCAGTTCGACCTCGGCGGGCATCGATTCGGCGACCGGGCAATGCGGCGTCGTCAGCGTCATCGTGACGAGCGCATGGCCGTCGTTGATCTCGACATTATAGATCAGGCCAAGGTCATAGATATTCACCGGAATTTCCGGGTCGTAGATGTCCTTGAGCGCGTTGATCACGGCCTCGTACAGATCGCCGCCGACCGCATGCGGATCGACCGCGGCAGGCTTCGCTGCGAGGAAGCCTTCCAGATAGTCGCGCTTGCGCTCGAGCTTCTCGGGAGCGCTTTCCACGTCCTCGACACGCGCCTTCGGCGGGGCTTCGACGCTTTCCACTTCCTCGACCTTGATCATGCGGTCCTCGCTCATCCGAAAATCCTTTCGACGCGGGCGAGGCCATCGATCAGCGCCGCCACATCGTCGTCATTGCTGTAAACGCCAAAACTCGCGCGCGCGGTCGCGGGCACCCCCAGATGCTCCATCAGCGGCTGTGCGCAATGGTGCCCGGCGCGGATCGCGACCCCGCTTTCATCCAAGATAGTGCCGATGTCGTGCGGATGAACCCCCGCCATCGCAAAACTCACGATTCCGGCGCTGTTTTCTGGACCGAAAAGCGTGATGCTGTTCTTGCGCGCGAGCGCCTCGCGTAGCGTGCCGACCAGCGCGCATTCATGCGCGTGGATCGCATCGATGCCCAGCGCCTCGACATAGTCGACCGCCGCTGCGAGCCCGATCGCCTCGATAATCGCCGGGGTGCCCGCCTCGAAACGCGTGGGGGCGGGGGCATAGGTCGTCTTCGCAAAGGTCACGCGGTCGATCATCGACCCGCCGCCCTGCCAGGGCGGCAGCGCGTCGAGCTTGTCGCTCCACAGCACACCGATGCCGGTGGGGCCGTAAAGCTTGTGCCCCGAGAAAACATAATAGTCGCAGCCGAGCGCCGCGACGTCGACGGGAAGGCGCGGCACCGCCTGACAGCCGTCGATCAGCAGTTCGGCGCCGACACGGTGCGCGAGTTCGGCGGCGCGCGCGACGTCGAGCGGGCTGCCGAGCACGTTCGAGACATGCGCGAAGGCGACCATCGTGTGTTCGCTCGTGAGCAGTTTCTCGGCTGCATCGAGATCGATGCGCCCGTCTTCGGTCAGTGGGCAAACATCGACCTGCCAGCCCGCAAGCTGCCACGGCACGATATTGCTGTGATGCTCCAGCACCGACAACAGCACGCGGCCCTTCTTCGGGTGCGAATAGGCGACAAGGTTGATCGCCTCGGTCGCACCGCGCACGAACGCGATTTCATTCTCGCGCGCGCCGATAAATGCCGCGATCCGCCGCCGCGCCGCCTCATAGGCGAGCGTCATGTCGGCCGAGCGTGCATAGACGCCGCGGTGCACCGTCGCATAATCGCGGCCCATCGCGGCGACCGTCGCGTCGATCACGGCCTGCGGCTTTTGCGCGGTCGCGGCGGTGTCGAGATAGTGCCAGCCGGGGGTGAGGCCGGGGAAGTCGGCCCTGATGTCCCCCTCCCGCAGGCGGGAGGGGCTAGGGGAGGGCATGTTGGTGGCCGCCGCGACGCTCACACCAGTTCCCCCAGCTTCGCCAGCGCCAGTTCCTGCAGCGCCGCCTCATCCTCGGCGCCGTCGAACACGCCGGCGACCAACGCCTGGAGCATCAGCTTCTTCGCCTCGCCCGGCGGCAGCCCGCGCGACTGGAGGTAATAAAGCCCCATAGGGTCGAGTTCGCCGATCGCGCAGCCGTGCGCGCATTTCACATCGTCGGCGAAGATTTCGAGTTCGGGCTTGGCGTTGGCGGTCGCGCTGCGGTCGAGCAGCATCGCCTTCACATCCTGCTCGCTGTCGGTCTGCTGCGCATCGCGGGCGACCGCGACCTTGCCGAGATAGGTGCCGGTCGCGGTGCCGCCGAGCACCGAGCGCACGACCTGCCGCGACGTCGCGCCGGGTTCGGCGTGGGTGACGGTGGTGACGATCTCCAGATTCTGTTCCCCGCCGCCGATCTGCGCCGCGCCGAGGTGGAAGTCCGCGCCCTCGTGCAGGATCACATCGAGTTCGATGCGGCCGTAGGCGCCGCCGATATTGAGCACATGCAGCGAAGCGACCGCGCCCTTGCCGAGCACCAGTTCGATCTGCCGGATACCGCCCGCATCCTGCACGATCGCGCGGCGGAAATCGCCGCCCGCGGGCACAATGATGCTCTCGGGCGCAGGCAACGGCCACGCCGCCGCGACCGCGTCGATGTCGCTATAGCGCCACGCTTCGTCGCGGCGCGAGGGGAGGGGGACGCTGGTCAAGCCGCGATCCCCCCCACTTCGTCACCCCGGACTTGATCCGGGGTCCACGCGGTCATGGATGCCGGATCAAGTCCGGCATGACGATGGAAAACAGGACGGGCGAAAATCATCACGCCGCGATCTCCGCATAGCCATGCGCTTCCAGCTCGCGCGCCAGCTCGGGGCCGCCCGACTTCACGATCCGGCCCGCGGCAAGGACATGCACAAAATCGGGCTGAACATAGTCGAGCAACCGCTGATAGTGCGTGATCAACAACACCGCCTTGTCGGGGCGCCGCATGATCGAATTGATCCCGTCGCCGACGGTGCGCAGCGCGTCGATGTCCAGCCCCGAGTCCGTCTCGTCGAGGATCGCGAGCTTGGGGTCGATGATCCCCATCTGCACCATCTCGTTGCGCTTCTTCTCGCCGCCCGAAAAGCCGACGTTCACGGGGCGCTTGAGCATGTCCATGTCCATCTTGAGCAGCCCCGCCTTCTCGCGCGCGAGCTTCAGGAAGTCGCCGCCCGACAGCAGTTCCAGCCCGCGCGCCTTGCGCTGTGCATTGAGCGCCTCGCGCAGGAACTGGACGTTCGACACGCCGGGGATCTCGACCGGATATTGGAACCCCAGGAACAGCCCCGCCGCGGCGCGCTCGTGCGGCTCCATGTCGAGCAGGTCCTGACCCTCGAAAGTGGCCGAGCCCTCGGTGACCTCATAACCGGGCCGCCCGCCGAGCACGTAGGACAGTGTCGACTTGCCCGCGCCATTGGGCCCCATGATCGCATGGATTTCGCCCGCATTGATGCTGAGCGACAGACCTTTCAGGATCGGCTTGTCGGCGACGGTGGCGTGGAGGTTATCTATTTGAAGCATCATAATTTCCTCAACGTTTGGGCCGAAGTCCTCTGGTTCTAGTGCTTGGACGGACGACGCGGTGTTGAATTGCCTGTAGGCATCGCCCAACAATCGTCCCAATTCTTTCGGTGGGAGATCATCCCAACCTGGACCTACCATCTTGTCCGAGCAGTCAGACAGGACCCAGCTGAAGACGACCTTCGGCTGGCCCGGAATAGCGCCTTTAAACCAAGGTGGAGGAGAAGCCGGCTTGTCCCGGTCAACATATGCCCTCGAACGTAGGTCGACACATTGTGCCCATGCGGCATGTGGCCCGGATCCATTCCTTAGATTGATCCAACGCAACTCATCGCGATTGCCTGAGCTTGCGCATCCGCTTGAGAAAACCGAGAGCAAGACTAAGAAGGTAGCGGCCTGTCTCACCCCACGGACCCCTCCAAACTAATCCCCAGCAGCTTCTGCGCCTCGACCGCAAACTCCATCGGCAGCTGCTGCAGCACTTCCTTCGCGAAGCCGTTGACGATCAGCGCCACCGCCTCTTCCTGCCCCAGTCCGCGCTGCATCGCGTAGAACAGCTGGTCGTCGCTGATCTTGCTCGTCGTCGCTTCATGCTCGACCTGCGCCGAGGGATTGCGGATTTCGATGTACGGCACGGTGTGCGCGCCGCTGAGGCTTCCCAAAAGCAGGCTGTCGCACTGGGTGAAGTTGCGCACCCCCTCGGCATTCGGCGCGACGCGCACCAGCCCGCGATAGGTGTTGTTCGATTTGCCCGCGCTGATCCCCTTCGAAACGATGGTCGAGCGCGTGCGCTTGCCATTGTGGATCATCTTGGTGCCGGTGTCGGCCTGCTGGTAATTGTTGGTGACCGCGACCGAATAGAATTCGCCGACGCTGTCGTCGCCGTTGAGCACGCAGCTCGGGTATTTCCACGTGATCGCGCTGCCGGTTTCGACCTGCGTCCACGACACCTTGCTGCGCTTACCCTGGCAGAGCGCGCGCTTGGTCACGAAATTATAGATGCCGCCGAGCCCCTCGGCATTGCCCGGATACCAGTTCTGCACCGTCGAATATTTGATCTCGGCATCGTCGAGCGTCACCAGCTCGACCACCGCGGCATGCAGCTGGTTCTCGTCGCGCATCGGCGCGGTGCAGCCTTCGAGGTAGGAGACGTACGCGCCCTTGTCGGCGATGATCAGCGTCCGCTCGAACTGCCCCGTATTCTCGGCATTGATGCGGAAATAGGTCGACAGCTCCATCGGGCAGCGCACGCCCTCGGGCACATAAACGAACGTCCCGTCCGAAAAGACCGCGCAGTTGAGCGTCGCGAAATAATTGTCGTGCATCGGCACGACCTTGCCGAGCCACTTTTTCACCAGCTCGGGATATTCGCGGATCGCCTCCGAAATCGACAGGAAGATGACGCCCGCACGCTTCAGTTCCTCGCGGAAGGTTGTCGCGACGCTGACGCTGTCGAACACCGCATCGACCGCGACCTTGCGCGCGCCTTCGACCCCGGCGAGAACCTTCTGCTCCTCGATCGGGATGCCGAGCTTTTTATAGACTTCGAGAATCTCGGGATCGACCTCGTCGAGGCTGGAGAGCTTCGGCTTCGGCTTCGGCGCCGCGTAATAATAAGCGTCCTGATAATCGATCGGCGGCACGTTGAGCTTCGCCCAGTCGGGCGTCTCCATCGTCAACCAATGACGAAACGCCTTCAGCCGCCAGTCGAGCATCCATTCGGGCTCATTCTTCTTCGCTGAAATGAAGCGGACCGTATCCTCGGTCAGCCCCTTGGGCGCGAAGTCGGTCTCGATCGCCGAGGACCAGCCATGCTCATAATCGGCGACCTTCGCCGCGGCATCGTGCGCGGCCTGGTCTTTCACGGGAAGTTCGGTGTTGTCGGTCATATCTCTAACTTTTAACCCGTCACCCCAGCGAAAGCTGGGGTCGCGGTCGGCCGGGCTCCATCGATGGCGGTCCCAGCTTTCGCTGGGACGACGGAAAGGCTCGCCAAACTAATCTCAGCCAGCGCACCGCGCACCGCGCCGTTCACGACGCCCCAATGCGGCTGCACCTTGCAGCTGCCCTCTAGCGAGCAATCATGGCGCCCTTCGGCGACGCAGGCGGTCAGCGCGATCGGTCCTTCGACCGCTTCGATGATCTCGGCGACGTTGATCGCCGCCGCGGGCCGCGCGAGCCGAACCCCGCCGCCGCTGCCGCGCGACGCGACGAGCAGGCCTGCGCGTGCGAGCTGGCTCACCAGCTTCTGCGCCGTCGGCCCCGGAATGCCGGTCTGTTCAGCCAGCATGCCCGCGTGAATCGGCACCGACCCGCACTGGCGGGCGGCGGCGCTCATCAGCACCACGGCATAATCGGCAAGGTTCGACAGGCGCATCGTATTTTTCCGTCGCAGTTGCGAACGATTCCTAACTGGAGCGAATTACTCCACTTATATAGGCGAGGCTTTTGTGCGGCGCAACCAATGGGCGCTATTCGGGCGCCAAGAAAAAAAGGCACCCATCCGGCCAAAGCCAAATGAGTGCCAAGATGAAGGTCTCAAGTCCTCGTCAGAGGATGAGCTCTTCTGGGTCGCAACGGGGGATTATGCCCGGGCGACGATTCGTGATTGGATGAAAACGCCAAAACGACGGGACAGATAATTTTTGAAGGTTAACGCGGGTTCCGGCGCCAGTACGGACCCTATGTTTCCGAAACGAGCGGGCTGACCCTTCCGGCGAGCTGCTTGCGGCCCTTGGTCGTCGCCTCGGTATAGCTGGTCGGCTTGCCGAGCTGGCCTGGCGTGGCGCCGGCAAAGCGCTTGATCTCGCGGATCAGGTGCGACTGGTCGTAAAAGGCGTCGCCGAGCTGCGCGGCGTCGAGCCCTTCGCCGCGTGCCAGCGCTGACGCGGCGCGCACCGCGCGATATTTGCGCGCCAGCATGCGCGGCGACAGGCCGTAATAATGTTTGGTCATCCGCTCGACCGACCGGATCGACATGCCCGTCGCCTCGACCAGTTCGGGAACCTGCGGCGAGGGCGATTCGGTCAGCCATCCATCGACGGTGCGGATGAACCACATCGGCGCGGTCTCGCCCCGCGTCAGCACCTCGCGCGCGAAATTATTGCCGATGACCAGCTTTTCCTCGACGCTCGCCGCACTTTCCAGCGCGGTCGCGACCTCGTCGATCCACGGGCCGAACAGGTCGGCGGCGTTCATCGCGCGGTCGGTCAGCTTGTCGGCATCGGCGCCCATCAGCGCCGCCCAGCCCGCGGGCAGCATGCCAAACCCGAACATCTGCGTCGGGCAATTGCTGATCGCGCGCACCCGCCCGCTCGTCGGTCCGACGATATTGGCGCGGCAGACCGGCGCACGGTGATCGTCGGCGAAGACATATTCGCCGTCGGCGGCGGTGACGAAGCGGAACTGCGGGCGGTCGGCGCGCTCATATTCGTCGAAACGCGGCATGTTGACGCGCGCGAAATAAAAGCTCGACACCATCTCCGCCAGATCGGGATCGGGCGGGAAATAGTGCAGTTCGAACGGCGCGCTGCCGTCCACGCCCGCGGGCGAGGAAGTAATATCCGACATGAAGACCCAGACCTTTGGCAACCGTGACCCGGCTGCCTTATTTTTCTGGATCAAATCATTTGCGTTTCATCCCCGCGCGTCAAGCGCCAATCGTCAATTAGCTTAACCTTTCTGCGCCGCGATCCAGACGTCCACGCGCCGCTCGAGCACGTCGAGCGGCACCGGGCCCGATTCGAGCACGACGTCGTGGAAGGTCCGGAAATCGAACTTGTCGCCGAGCGCCGCCTGCGCGCGGCCGCGCAGCTCCATGATCTTGAGCTTGCCGATCAGATAGGCGGTGGCCTGACCCGGATAGACGATATAGCGCTCGATCGCCTTTTCGATGTCGCCCTGCGGATTGGGCGTATTGTCCTTGAGGTACTGGATCGCCTGCTCGCGGCTCCAGCGCTTGTCGTGAATCCCGGTGTCGACGACGAGCCGGCACGCGCGCCACAGCTCCATGCCGAGCCGCCCGAAATCGCTGTACGGATCGGTGTAGAAGCCCATGTCCTTGGCGAGTTCCTCGGTATAGAGGCCCCAGCCTTCGGTATAGGCGGTGAAGCCGCCGAAGCGGCGGAAGGGCGGCAGCCCGGTCAGCTCGGTCTGCACCGCGCGCTGCAAATGATGCCCCGGAACGCCCTCATGATAGGCGAGCGCCTCGAGCTCGGTCTTCGACATATCGCGAAGGTCATAAAGATTCACATAGTAAGTGCCCGGCCGCGACCCGTCGGGCGAAGGCGACTGGTAAAAAGCCTTGCCCGCCGATTTCTCGCGGAACGCCTCGACCGCCTTCACCTGCAGATGCGCCTTGGGCAGCGTGTTGAAGAAAGCGGGCAGCCGCGCCTCCATCGCCTTCACCTTGGTGTCGACGTCGGCCAGATAGGCTTCGCGGGTCGTATAATAATATTGCGGGCTCGTGCGCAGATGCGCGAAGAATTGCTGCAGCGTGCCCTTGAAGCCGACCTGCGCCATGATCTTTTTCATCTCGCCATGGATGCGCGCGACTTCGGACAGGCCAAGGTCGTGGATCTCGGTCGCGGTCATGTCGGTCGTCGTGTAATTGGCGAGCAGCGCCTCATAATAGGCTTTGCCGTCGGGCAGGCGCCACACGCCGTCCTGCGTCGGGGCGCTCGCCTGCTGGCGCTTCATTTCGGCGAGCAGGCGGCCATAGGCGGGACCGGCGCTTTCGCTCCACGCCGCCTTGGCGGACGCGATCAGCCGCGCCTTTTCGGCATCGGCGATGGCAAGCTTGCCGACCTTCGCTGTGATATCTTCGACCACTGCATTGTCGGACTTCTGCAAATTGCCGATGTCGGAGATCAGATAGGCGTAGACCCATTTCGGCGGCTGGATGCCTCTTTTTGCACGCTCGGCCGATTGCGCCGACAGCGCGTCGAGTATCGGGCCAAGCCCGCGGATGCGTGAAACATAGGCTTCGGCCTCGGCAACATCGGCGACGCGGTGGATGTTGATCAGGAACGCCGGCATCTGGCTCTGCGCGCCGTTCATCTGGTCGAAGACATAACCGTGGTCGCGGAACGGGAACAGGCGCTCGGCGCGCGCGGCCTGCGTGTTGAACAGCTCGAACGACAGAGCCTCGTCGGCGGTGAGCTTCGCCGGGTCATAGCTCCCGCGCATCGCGGCGGCGGTCGCCTGCTGCAGCTTGTGGTTCGCAACAGCGGTCTCGTCGGAGACGTCGTTCCATTTGCCATAATCGCCATCGCGAATCCCGCGGCGCGCCTTGGCTTCGGGCGAAAGCGACAGCTGCGCCGCATCATAATTGTCGAAGAATTGCGCAAGGTTGGCCCCGGCCGGCGCGGCATCGGGCGCGGGTGCCGCCGCGACGGTCGCGGGCGCTTCCTGCACGGCGGCCGGGGCGCAGCCCGCGACGGCGAGCAGCGCGAGGCCGGTGGACAGGCGAGCGATAATCTTGAGGTGCGACACGAATTTCTCCCGGTTTTTCCGATGCGGACGGGGCTTGCCATAGGCCCCGGCTCGGCGCAATGGCGGGCCATGTCGCTTTTCGCCTCGCTCACCGATAGCGCCTATGCGCTCGTCCGCCCGATCGTCCACGCCACCGATGGCGAGGCCGCGCACAACCTTACGCTCAGCGCGCTCCAGCCGCTGCCGCGCGCGCGCCATGCGCTGACCAGTCCGGCGCTCGCGACCGAGCTTGCGGGTCTCACATTCCCGAACCCCGTCGGCCTCGCGCCCGGCTTCGACAAGGATGCGCGCGTCGCGCACGTGATGCCGCATTTCGGCTTCGGCTTCATCGAGGTCGGCACGCTGACCCCGCTGCCGCAGGAGGGCAATCCGCGCCCGCGCCTGTTTCGCCTCGTCGAGGATCAGGCGGTGATCAACCGCATGGGCTTCAACAATGGCGGGCAGGAAAAGGCGGCCGAGCGCATCGCGTGCCTGCGCCGTTATGGCCTGCCGGTGCCGCTCGGCATCAACATCGGCGCGAACAAGGACAGCGCCGACCGCATCGCCGACTATGCGAAGGGCACCGCCGCGATGGCGCCGCTTGCCGATTATCTGACGGTGAATATCAGCTCGCCGAACACGCCCGGCCTTCGTGCCTTGCAGGACAAGGGCGCGCTCGAAGCCTTGCTCGACGGCGTCGCCGCGGCGCAGCCCGCGGGCGCGGCGAAGCCGGTGTTCCTGAAGGTCGCCCCCGACCTCGAGCCCGCCGACATCGACGATATCGTCGCCGTCGCGTTCGACAAGGGGCTCGCCGCCGTCATCGTCTCGAACACGACGATCGTGCGTCCCGCGCTCGCGTCGCGCCATGCGGAGGAAGCGGGCGGTCTTTCGGGCGCGCCGCTCGCCGAACTGGCGCTGCAACGCGTCCGGGATTTCCGCACCGCGAGCGGCGGCAAGTTGCCGCTCGTCGCGGCGGGAGGGATTGCCTCGCCCGAACAGGCGTGGGAGCGCATCCGCGCGGGCGCCAGCCTGGTCCAGATCTATTCGGCGATGGTCTATGAAGGCCCGGGCCTCGCGGGCCGGATTGCACATGGGCTTGAAAAGCTTGCGGCGCGTGACGGCTTCGCGCGCGTGTCGGACGCGGTGGGGACGGACCACTAGATCCTCCCTGTCGCGAAGCGATGGGGAGGGGGACCGCTCATCGCAGATGAGTGGTGGAGGGGCGGCGACGTCGCGCGATTGCCCCTCCGTCAGCGCTTCGCGCTGCCACCTCCCCATGCCTGCAGCACAGGGAGGAGCGGTTGGGGTTGCGCTACCTCGACCTCCGCGCCAATGTCGCGCCTATGTTGAAAAAATTCCTCCCGCTCGCCGCCCTTCTTTCCGTCACCGTCTCCTCGCCCGCGCTCGCGCAGGGCGTCACCTCGTCCGCCGATCCACGCGCGACCGAGGCGGGGCGCGAGATTTTGCACCAGGGCGGCACCGCTGCCGACGCCGCGGTCGCGATGGTCGCGGTGCTGACCCTCGTCGAACCGCAGTCGAGCGGAATCGGCGGCGGCGGCTTCATGGTTCACCACAATGCCAAGGATGGCAGCATCTCGACGATCGACGGGCGCGAAATGGCGCCCGCCGCGGCAAAGCCCGACCGCTTCCTCGGACCCGATGGCAAGGCACGCGGCTATATGGATGTCATTCCGGGCGGGCTGTCGGTCGGCGTCCCCGGCAATGTGCGCCTGATGGAAATGGCGCACAAGAAATGGGGCAAGCTCGAATGGAAGGCGCTGTTCCAGCCCGCGATCAAGCTTGCCGAAGAAGGCTTCATCGTCACCCCGGCGCTCAACAATTGGCTCGTCCAGTTCGAGCCGATGTGGAAGGAATTTCCGGCCCCGCAGGCGATCTATTATGTCGACGGCAAGCCTGCGCCGGTCGGCACGCGGATCAAGAACCCCGCTTATGCCAAGCTGCTGCGCGACATTGCGGCGCGCGGGCCTGACGCATTTTACACCGGTGCCAATGCCAGGGCGATCAGCGACGCCGTCGCCAAGGCGCCGCGCCACCCGAGCCAGCTCACCGTCAAGGATATCGCCGCCTATAAGGCGAAGGAACGCCCCGCGGTCTGCACCACCTACCGCGTTTACAAGGTGTGCGGCATGGGCCCGCCCTCGTCGGGCGCGACCACCGTCTTCGGCATCCTCGGTATGATCGAGGGCTGGGACATGAAAGCGATGGGCAAGGACAATCCGATGAGCTGGCATCTGCTCTCGGAGGCGATGCAGCTCTCCTATGCCGACCGCGCCGCCTATCTCGGCGACGGCGATTTCGTCGACGTGCCGGTGAAGGGATTGCTCGACAAAAGCTATCTCGCCGAGCGCCGCCAGCTCATCTCGCCCTTTGGCGCCGCGGGCAAATATGAACCCGGTGTGCCGCCGGGCGCGAAGCCGCGCGCTGCCGCGCCGCCGGTTGAGGAGCAGGGGACGACGCATTTCGTGACTGCCGACAAGGACGGCAATCTTGTGTCGATGACCTCGACGATCGAAAGCATCTTCGGCAGCCAGCTGATGGCGAACGGCTATTTCCTGAACAACGAACTCACTGATTTCGACCTCGCGCCGACCGAGGGCGGGGTGCCGACCGCGAACCGCGTCGAAGCGGGCAAGCGTCCGCTCTCCTCGATGTCGCCGACGGTCGTCTATGGCCCCGACGGCAAGGTCGTGCTCGCGGTTGGCTCGGCGGGCGGCAAGCGCATCATCATGCATGTGACCAAGGTGCTCGTCGGCGTGCTCGACTGGGGGCTCGACGCCAAACAGGCGATGGAGCTTCCCAACCTTTTCTTCGGCCGCCAGGGTGTGCTGATCGAGAATAACGAGGCGGGCAAGGCGATCGCCGCGAAGATGAAACCTTTTGGCTACAGCTTCACCGCGACCAGCCTCGGGTCGAAGCTCAACGCGGTCGAACACACCAGTGCGGGCTGGCGCGGCGCCGCCGACCCGCGCGGACCCGGCAGCTCGTCGATCGACGGGGCGCCAGCGCAGAATTGATCAACGATAATAATAAGAAAGCAATGAAATCTCCCTGGAGAGAGGCAGAATGAAGCTTGAAAATCCCCATCTCGACCATTTTTCGAGTCTGGTCGCGATGTTCTTCGACCGTGCGGGGCGCGGCGGCGAAGATCCCTTTCTGTGGCGCAAGGCCGACCGCGCCTGGCATCCGCTGAGCTGGCGGCAGGTCGCCAATCAGGTCTCGGCGCTCGCGCACGGCCTGCGCGAACTCGGCCTCAAGGAAGGCGACCGGGTGGTGCTGGTCAGCGAGAACCGGCCCGAATGGTGCATCGCCGACCTCGGCATCATGGCCGCGGGCTGCATCACCGTGCCGACCTATACGACCAACACCGAACGCGACCACCAGCACATCCTCGACAACAGCGGCGCGAAGGCGGTGATCGTCTCGACCGCGAAGCTCGCGCGCACGCTGATGCCCGCGGTGATGCGCTCCGAAGCGCATATCGTGATCACGATGGAGAGTCTGCGCGTCGGCCAGCACGGCGAGGTCGCGGTCCACGACTGGGGTCCGCTCGTGGAGGGCGGCGAGGCGTGGGTGGAAGAAACCAAGGCGCGCGGCGCCGCGATGACGCGCGACGATACCGCGTGCCTCATCTATACCAGCGGCACCGGCGGCGCGCCGCGCGGGGTGATGCAGCATCATGGCGCAATCCTGCACAATGCGGCGGGCGCCGCCGAGGTGCTCGTGAGCGACTTCGGCATCGGCGACGAGGAAGTGTTCCTGTCGTTCCTGCCGCTCAGCCACGCCTATGAACATTCGGGCGGGCAGTTCCTGCCGATCATAGTCGGAGCGCAAATCTATTACAGCGAAGGCCTCGAAAAGCTCGTCTCGAACATCGAGGAAACGCGCCCGACGATCATGGTCGTCGTGCCGCGCCTGTTCGAGGTGATCCGCGCGCGGATGATCAAGTCGGTCGAAAAACAGGGCAGACTCGCGAACTGGATGCTCAACCAGGCGCTGCGCGTCGGCGAAAAGGATTATGAGCGCCGCATGGGGCTGCTCGACCGCCCGGTCGACCTGATCCTCGACCGCTTGTTCCGCCCCAAGATCGGCAAGCGCTTCGGCGGCCGGATGAAGGCGCTCGTGTCGGGCGGCGCGCCATTGAACCCCGAAATCGGCGTCTTCTTCCACTCGATCGGGCTGACCTTGCTGCAGGGCTATGGCCAGACCGAGGCGGGGCCGGTGATCAGCTGCAACCGCCCGAGCGCCGGGATCAAGATGGACACCGTCGGCCCGCCGCTGATGAACACGGAGGTGCGCATCGCCGACGACGGCGAAATCCTCGTGCGCGGCGAGCTCGTGATGAAGGGCTATTGGCGCAACAAGGCCGAAACCGAGCGCGTGCTGGTCCCGGATCCGGCGGAGCCGGACAAAGGCGCCTGGCTCCACACCGGCGACATCGGCCATATCGATGCGCAAGGCCGCATCGTGATCACCGACCGCAAGAAGGATCTGATCGTCAACGACAAGGGCGACAATGTCTCGCCGCAGCGTGTCGAGGGCATGCTGACGCTCCAGCCCGAAATCCTTCAGGCGATGGTCTATGGCGACAAGCGCCCGCACCTCGTCGGCATCCTTGTCCCCGATCCCGAATGGATGGCCGAATGGGCCGAGGCCGAAGGCTTGCCCAAGGATTTGGAGCGGCTGCGCGAGCATGAGAAATTCCGCACCGCGCTGCGCGCCGCGGTCGACCGCGTCAACGGCCAGCTCTCGGTGATCGAAAAGGTCCGCAAATTCGACTTTGCGGACGAGCCCTTCACGATCGAGAATGAGCAGATGACGCCGTCGATGAAGATCCGGCGCCACATATTGAAGCAGGTCTACGAAGACAAGATCGCGGCGCTTTATAAGGCTTAAAGCCCCCTCCCCTTTAGGGGAGGGTTGGGGTGGGGCATGTCGAGGTCGCGTTACCCCGATGAACCCCACCCGCTGCGACTAGGGAACACGTTCCCAAGTCTCGCTGCCCTCCCCTAAAGGGTAGGGGTTCGATTTGAGCATAAGCAGGCGGGGGTGCGACCCGAAGAGCTCGGCGCAAACCGGACCCCGCCCACGACTGAACCTGAGGCTCAGCCTTTGTCCCCCGCCGGTTTGCGATAGGGGACGAATTCGCCAAAAACGCACGTCGGGCCGCGGATTCCGCTCGACCGGTCGACCAGGTGGAAGAAATCGCCTTCGCAGGTCGACGACCCGAACTGGCGCACCACCATGATGTCGCTGTCACGGGCAAGACCCGGGCAACTACTCTTCAAGTCATTACGGTATACCAGATTGCCGCCGGAACGATAGAGCAAGATGCTGTCCGACACGCGGATCGTATCATTACTTCGGTAATTCGGAAGGCAGCGGACGGGTTCGCCCGGAACCTTGCCCGCGAGCTGCTTGTCGAGCCGTTCGGCCTGTTTGGGCGTGAGCGCCGCGGCGCCGGGCTCGCCCGAACCGGCGGGCGCGCAGCTTGCGACCAGCGGCGCGGCCGCGGTCAACAGCGCGGCGGCCATCAGGTTCAGCTTCGCCATGAATATGCTCCTTGAGATCGGCCATTATGGCCCGGACGGATGAATGGGCGCTGAAGCGGCATCATGCCGCATCCTTGAGCGCGCGGATACGGCCGAGTTCGGCCGCGCTCGGCGCGCGCAAAAAGGGGTTGGTCGCGCGCTCTTCGCCGATGCTCGTCGGCACCGTCGCCTCGCCCGCCGCGCGCGCGGACTCGACCGCGGCGAGACGTTCGGCCAGCGCTGCATTGTCGGGCTCGACCGTCACCGCAAAGCGCGCGTTCGACAGCGTATATTCGTGCGCGCAATAAACACGCGTCGCGTCGTCGAGCGTGCCGAGTTTCTGCATGTTCGCGAACATCTGCTCGGCGGTGCCTTCGAACAGGCGGCCGCAGCCCATCGCGAACATCGTGTCGCCGACGAAGATCGCGGCGCCCTCCGCGAAATGATAGGCGATATGCCCCGCGGTGTGCGCGGGAACGTCCCAGACGTCGGCGACATGTTCGCCGAGCCGCACCTTGTCGCCGCCCTTTACCTGCACATCGAGTGTCGGGATGCGCGCATATTCGGCCGCGGGACCAGTGATCTTGCAGCCCGTTGCTTCCTTGATCGCGGCGTTGCCGCCGGTGTGATCGGGGTGCCAGTGCGTGTTCCAGATATCGGTGATCGTCCAGCCGCGCGCGGCGGCGGCTTCGAGCACGGGCTCGGCGACCGCGGGGTCGACGACCATCGTCGCCTTGCTGGCGGGATCGTGGACCAGCCAGACATAATTGTCGCTGAGAACGGGAATACGGACGATGTCCAGCGCAGCCATGATATCTCCTTTCCAGCGTCCCATCCTTCAAGACGGAGCGGCAACGCCGGTACCTTGATCCGCCTGCTCAGGTCAGAAGGGCGTCATAGCCCTGAGCGTTGAACTCGATCAGGCAGAATCCGTTACCGAACGGATCGGCGAACATCGCCTGTCTGCCATAGGGCAGCGCCAATGTCTCGCCTTCCTGTACCGCGCCCGCGGCCAAAGCCTGCGCGACCGCGTCGTCGAGGTTCGCGACGGAAAAGTCGGGATGCACCGGCGTCCAGTGCCGGTTGTAGCGGCGAAAGTCGCCGCCCCCGGGGCCGATCGCCGACCCCGCGGGTTTTACGATCAGATAAATGGGCGCCTCGCACCCGGTCAGTTCGACGATGTCGTCGTCGAACCGCCGCGCCGCGGTCAGTCCGAGCGCCCGCGTATAGAAACGCTCTCCAGCGGCGAGGTCGGGCACGTCGATGTTGATCAACAGGCCCGGCACCGCGCGGCTCCTACCAGGCGCCGGTGTTGGGCATCGAGGCCCAGGGTTCCTGCGGCGGCAGGTGGCCTTCCTGCAGCAGCTCGACCGAAATGCCGTCGGGCGAGCGCACGAACGCCATATGGCCGTCGCGCGGCGGGCGGTTGATCGTCACCCCGGCGTCCATCAGCCGCTGGCAGGTCGCATAGATATCGTCGACGCGGTACGCGAGATGCCCGAAATTGCGGCCGCCCGTATAGTCTTCGGGCGCGCTGCCGTCGGCGGGCGGCCAGTTATAGGTCAGCTCGACCTCGGCCACGTCGCCCTGTCCGGGGGCGGCGAGGAAGATGAGCGTGAAACGGCCGCCCTCATTGTCGAAACGGCGCGTTTCCTCCAGCCCGATCAGCTTGAAGAAATCGACGGTCGCGTCAGGATCCGAAACGCGGATCATCGTGTGAAGATATTTGGTCATGGCACCATATTAGGCGCGAAGGGCGCGCGCTTCAAACGCTTCGAACAGGAATAGGAATTCGTCGGGCACCGGCGCGGGTGCACCCTGCGCCTCGGCGACATGGACATAGATCAGCTGTCCGTCGGCGCGCAGATCGTCTTTCCCCGCGCCGTGCAGTTCGAACAAATATGTCATCGAGCTGGTGCCGACGCGCGAAGCACGCACGCAAATGTCGATTTCCTCGTCGAGCAGGATCGGCGCGCGATAATTGACTTCGGCGCGCGCGACGTGGAATTCGGGACTGCTGTGCGCGGGCCAGCGGTCGTAAACGCCGACACCGCGCCAATATTCGGTGATCCCGATGTCGAAATATTCGAGGTAACGGCTGTTGAACACCACCGCCTGCGCGTCGATCTCGGCATAGCGGACGCGCTTGGTAACGTGGAATTTGAAGTCGCTGCGGGCCATGATGTTCCTCTAGCTCGTCGCGAGCCGCGCGACGGTGTCGATCAGCAGCCCGATGTCGGTATCGCGCGACAGCCGGTGGTCGCCGCCCTTGACCAGCGTCACCTGCACATCTTCGCTCGCGAGCGCCGCCGACAGGCGCAGGCTGACATCGGACGGCACGTCCCCATCCTCTTCGCCGTGGAGCAGGCGGACGGGGCAGGTGAGGGGGATTTGGGCATCGAGCAGGCGGTTCGCCTCGCCCGACTGAAAGAAACCGCGCGTCGTCACATAGGGCTGGTCGCTGTACGGCGTTTCCTCGACCAGCGCGCCCTCGGCAAGGATGATCGCTTTCTCGGCGTCGCTGAAGCCCCAGTCGGTGAAATCGGGCGCCGCGGCGATCCCGACGAGTCCCGCCACCCGGCCGGGCCCGTCGCGCTGCACGAGCGCCAAGGCGGTAAGCAGCATCAGCCACCCGCCCATCGACGATCCGGTGATGACGACCGGGCCCTCGGCCTTCGCGTCGATCAGGTCGAGCACGTCGCCGCGCCAGTCGAGCAGCGTTTGCTCCGCGAACAACCCGTCCGACAGCCCGCATCCGGCATAGTCGAGCAGCAGGCAGGCGTGGCCCTCGGCCGCGGCCCAATCGAACAGCGCGGTCGCCTTGCCGCCCGCCATGTCGGACATATAGCCCGGCAGGAAGACGATCGTGGGCTTGGTGCCGGCCGTATAGCGATAGGCGAGCCGCGGTCGGCCCGAACGGTCGAGATAATCGGGAGCGGCAGGGTCGTTCACGACGCTCGGCCCTCAATTCCCGTTCGTGTCGAGCGAAGTCGAGACACCCATCGAGATGGCGCCAAGCCGAGGGGCATCTCGACTTCGCTCGATGCGGACGGGGAATATAGTGCGTGGATGAAACGCACGCCGATCAGATGACCCAGTCGATCGTGCTCATCTGCATCACGGCCTGCCCCTTGGCGCGCCGCTTCTCGACCATGATATGGTTCAGCCGCTGGATCGTGTCGCTGCCCGTGGTGATGCACCAGCCGGGAACGACCGCGTGGACGAGCGCGCAGAGGCCGCCATAGATCATCGTCACGCCGAATTTCGACGCGACGCCAAAATGCTCGATGTAATTCTCATCGACGCTCTTGGGGTGGTCGACGAACAGGCGCTTGAACATGGGGAAGGCTCCTTTCCGGCTGGTCGTCGCCCTAGCGTGGGAGACCATCTGCCGCAAGGCCGGCGCGCCGATCCGTCGGATTATCCTTCCCGCAGGAAGATATCCTCGATCGGCAGGCCAAAGAGGTCGGCGATGCGAAAGGCGAGCGGCAGCGAGGGGTCATATTTGCCCGTCTCGATCGCATTGACCGACTGACGCGACACTTGAAGCCGCTCGGCGAGGTCGCCCTGGCTCCAGTCGCGTTCGGCGCGCAGGACCTTCAGGCGGTTCTTCACGAGCGGTCCGCGCGCCGTTCGGCCGATGTCATGATCATCTGGCCCAGCCCCAGGCCGATCGCCCAGACTGGCACCACCCACCAGGCGGGCACATGCGGGGCAACGCCGAACGTTTCCAGAAAGCCCCACAATGTTCCGGCCAGGAGGACGAGCGCGAGGCCGATCAGGGCGGCGCTGGTCTGGCGATATCGCAGATATTCATCCTCTTCCTCGACCACATAGCGGGCCAGCGTCCACACGAAGAAAAGCATCGGCACCGACGGCAGGACCGCGATTCCCCATAGCAGGGCGCCTTGCGGGTCGAGATAGTTGCGAACGGTCATTGCCGTTCCCAGGCACAGAACATATCCGACCGACCAGATCAGCATGCGCCGATTATATCGCCGCGTCGCCGGCGACAGCGCGCCTGCAGCGGCTTGCCGATTGTTCGCCGCCTTCGTCAGTGGAATGAGAAGCAGTGTCGCCGCTGCAACAAACGGTAGCGAACGCCAGCCGCCCAGAAAACCGCGATACTCGCAATAGGCGATGGCGGCCAGCGCCGCCGCGAAGGCGATCGCCCACAACGCCGGGTGACGGCCCGAGAAGCCGGTTTCGATCTTCGCAGCCTTCTGGGTCATGTCAAACTTCCTTATCTGATAGACAAGGTTCCTTTACATTTTCTCCAACATTAAGTCAAGTTTCATTGACAGGGCTGCCGGGGCCTAATTCTCTCCGTCATCCCCGCGAAGGCGGGGATCCCGCTTTCTTGATGCGGGTGGGCCCAAAGCGGGATTCCCGCCTTCGCGGGAATGACGGTAATATTAGGATTCAGCCGATCAACCGGCTCGGCCAGCCGATGCGGACCAGCGTTTCGTCGGGGTCGGACAGCGCGAATTCATACATGCCCCACGGCTTGTGCGTCGGCGCCTTTTCGCGTTCGAGGATCGCGTCGCGCACGCTCTCAGCCAATTCTGCGACGCGCTCGGTGTAGAGGTACAGCCCGAACGGGTTCTGGCTGGGGACCAGCCATCCCTCGGGCGACTCGTTGGTCAGGTGAAGCTGCCAGCCCTTGCCATCCTCGAGCAGGCGATAGCTGCCATAGTCGCCGACGACCGACAGGCCGAGCTTTTCATAGAAAGCGGTGCTGGCGTCGAGGTCGGTGCACGGCAGGATCGCGGCGATGCTGTGAAGCGGCGGGGCGTCGGTCATGCCCGCAGTCTATGCGGGCCGCTCCGGTGACGCCAGCGCCAGTTGACGAGATGCGCGGCGGCAAGCATGAGCGCGCCAACCGAGGTCAACAGGCGGTCGGCCGCCTCGGGATCGGCGGCGGCGATCCATCCCTCATGCGCCGACAGGCCGAGCGCGAGCAGGCCCAGCCCTATGGCCGCGAGTATCGCGGGCGTGATCCGTCGATGCCGCCGCCAACCATCCCGCATCGCGATCACGGCAGCGGGCAAAGCCAGCAGCAGGATCGCCGCATGAATCCCCTCGGGCAGCGCGATCCAGCGGCTGAGCGCGGGCGCCAGAAGAAGGACGAGCGGCAGCGCGAGGCAGTGGAGCAGGCAAGTGAACGACAGGACAATCCCCGTCAGGTCGGCAAGGCGCGGGCGCGCGGCGGGGAGGCACATCGGGTTTCTTTCGCGGGAGGGGTTCGCTGTGCAGATAATGATACATTGTATCATTGCAAGCTTTGTTGTGAATCCGCCCCTTGCCGCCCATATCGCATGCTGGCAAAGGGGCGCTGTTCTACCCCGCAAGAAAGGCCGATTTTTCGATGTCCGACATGATCCGCGTCACCCTTCCCGATGGCTCTGCCCGTGAAGTCGTGCGCGGCACTACCGCGCTGCAGATTGCGGCCGACATCGGACCGGGCCTCGCCAAGGCCGCGCTCGCCGCGAAGATCGATGGCGAACTGCGCGACATCATGCGCCCGCTCGAGGAAGACACGAACCTGTCGCTGGTGACGAGCCGCGACGAGGCCGACGCGCTCGAACTCTTCCGCCACGATTATGCGCATGTGCTCGCCGAGGCGGTGCAGAAGCTGTTTCCCGGCACGCAGATCACCTTCGGCCCGTCGACGGGCGACGGCTTCTATTACGACTTCGCGCCCGCCGCCGATCGCGGCCCGTTCCGCGACGACGAACTGCCGCTGATCGAGGAGGAGATGCGCAAGATCATCGCCGCCGACCTTCCGCTGACGCGCGAGGTTTGGGAGCGCGACAAGCTCATCGCCAAATGGGCGGCCGAAGGCGAGACCTTCAAGGCCGAATGGGCCGCCGAGCTGCCGCAGGGCGAGGAACTCACCGTTTATCGGTCGGGCGACGGCTGGATGGACATGTGCCGCGGCCCGCACCTCGCCTCGACGGGCAAGCTCGACCCTGCCGCGTTCAAGCTGACGCGCGTTTCAGGCGCCTATTGGCGCGGCGACCAGAAGAATGCGCAGCTCAGCCGTATCTACGGCACCGGCTGGCTCAACAAGAAACAGCTCGCCGAGCATCTCGTCCGGCTGGAGGAGGCCGCGAAGCGCGACCATCGCAAGATCGGCCGCGAGATGGACCTGTTCCACCTGCAGGAAGAGGCGCACGGCAGCGTCTTCTGGCATCCCAAGGGTTACCGCATCTACCGCGAGCTCGAGGCCTATATGCGCCGCGCGATCGACGGCTCGGGGTATCAGGAGGTCAAGACGCCGCAGGTGATGGACGCGCGCCAGTGGGAGCAATCGGGCCACTGGGGCAAATATCGCGAGAATATGTTCGTCATCCCCGACGAGGTGCCGAACATCGAGGATGACGGCCCGATCGTCTCCGACGGCGCCGAGTGGATGGCGCTCAAGCCGATGAACTGCCCCGCGCACGTCCTGATCTTTCGTCAGGGGATGAAGTCGTACCGCGACCTGCCGCTGCGCATGGCCGAAATGGGCTGCTGCCACCGCAACGAGCCGCACGGTGCGCTCCACGGCATCATGCGCGTGCGCCAGTTCACGCAGGACGACGGCCATATCTTCTGCCGCGAAGACCAGATCGTCGACGAAGTGCGCGATTTCTGCGCCTTGCTCGACCGCGTCTACAAGCAGCTCGGCTTCGAAAAATATGCGGTGAAGCTCGCGCTGCGCCCCGAGATGCGCTTTGGCACCGAGGAAATGTGGGACAAGGCCGAGGCCGAGCTTCGCGAAGCCGTCGAACGCGCCGGCATGGCGACCGAAGAATATGGCTGGGAAGAACTGCCGGGCGAGGGCGCCTTCTATGCCCCCAAGCTCGAATTCCACCTGACCGATGCGATCGGGCGGACGTGGCAGTGCGGGACGATCCAGTCCGACCGCGTGATGCCCGAACGCCTCGATGCGAGCTATATCGGCGAAGATGGCGAGCGCCACCGCCCGGTGATGCTCCACCGCGCGATCCTCGGCACGTACGAACGCTTCATCGGCATCCTGATCGAGCATTTCGCCGGCCGCTTTCCGACCTGGCTCGCGCCGGTGCAGGCGGTGGTCGCGACGATCGTGTCGGACGCCGACGCTTACGCCAAGGACGCGGTGGCGCAGCTCGTCGCCGCGGGCATCCGCGCCGAGATCGATGTCCGCAACGAGAAGATCAACTACAAGGTCCGCGAACACAGCCTTGCGAAAGTCCCCTATCTGCTGGTGGTCGGCAATCGCGAAGCCGAGGAAGGCACCGTCGCGATCCGCACCCTCGGACAGGACGGCCAGCGCATCATGCCGCTCGCCGAGGCGATCGCGATGCTGAAGGGTGAGGCGACCCCGCCGGATCTTCGCGAGCGGTGAGCGGGATCGGCATCGGCCGGCATGCGGCGGGCGAAAGCCTGCCGCGCCACCGCCATGCCTTTGGCTATGTCGCGCTGGTAATCGGCGGCGAATATGAAGAAGCGGGCGATCAGGGCCGGCTCGCGGCCGGCGTTGGAACAGTCGTCGTGCACGGCGACTGGACTGCGCATCAGGACCGTTTTGGCGCGCGCGGGGCGCAGGTGCTCAATCTTCCGGTGGCAAAGGGATTCACGCGGGGGGCGGGGCATATCGCCGACCCCGACACCGCCGCGCGCCTCGCCGAACGCGATCCGCAGGCGGCCGCCGACTATGTCCGCGATCATTTCCGCATAGGCACGGCGCGCCGCGACGATTGGCCCGACCTGCTCGCCGCGGCGCTCGCCGCCGATCCCGACATATTGCTCGCCGACTGGGCCGATCATATGGGGCTCAACCCCGCGTCGATCAGCCGCGGCTTCGCGCGAGCCTATGGTGTCAGCCCCAAGCGTTTCCGGCTCGAGGCGCGAACGCGGCAGGCGCTCACTGCGCTCGATGCTTGGCAGGGCAGTCTTGCCGATCTCGCCGCCGACCAGGGGTTCGCCGACCAGGCGCATATGGCGCGGTCGATCGCCGCGATGACCGGCGCCCCACCGATCCTGCACCGGGCAAAGTCCGTTCAAGCCGGGCGCGCCGATCCCCGCTAGACCGGGTTCATGGATCGCCGCTTCTTCATTGCCGCCTCGCTCGGCACCGCCGCTCTCGCTGTTCCCACCATCGCCTCAGCGCAAAACCAGCGCCCGCCGATGCGCACGCAATGGAAAGTGCGCGCATCCGAAGGCTTCGATGCGCTCGCCTTTCTGGGGCCGCTGGCGGGGGGAGAGCTTTATTTGCCCTATTATCAGGCCGACGTCGACGCCTTCGCGCCGCGCCTTTCGGCTGCGGCGCGCGCCGAAATTCGGGCGCTGTCGCGTGAGGCCAATGATGGGGGTTTCGGGCTGCTCGGCCCGGTCTTGTCGCTCGTCTTTTCGGGCGGCGACGACAGCAGCCTTGCCGCGCTGATCGCCGCCGCCGCCGCGCCCGAAACGCGCTTGCTCCCCGCCTATCGCGCGAGCAGCCATTGGAACGAAAAGGACTGGGCGTGGTTCGCCGCGCACGCCCCGCGCGTGAAAGCGGTGCTCGAAGCGATGCAGGGTGCGGGCTTCGCCGCCTTTCGCGCCGAACGCATCGCCGCGCTCGAAGGGCGGATCACCCAGCTTCAGGCCGATCTCGGCGCCTATGACGTGATCCGCCTGCACGAAAAGCTGACCGGCCGGACGTTCGACCCCGAAATCGAGGTGGTGCTGCTGCAATTTTGCAAGCCGCACGGGATCAAGGTGCAGGGCCAGACCTTCCTGCAGGCGGCGGACTGGAACACTGCGATCACCGTGCGCAACGCGGGCCATGAAATGCTCCACCCGCCGGTGGTGATGGACGGCCCCGCGGCAAAGGCAGCGCTCGCCATCCTCGCCAAAGACCCGCTGGTCCCGAGCGTCGTCGCCGAACATGACCCCAAATGGGGCTATACGACGCTCGAAGGCTTGCTGAACGAGGATCTGGCGCAGGCGCTCGACCAATTGATCGCCGAGGAACTGGGGGTCGCGCGCAATCCGTCCGATCGTTGGCGCAAATCGGACGATGGCATCCATATTCTCGCGGGAGCCTTTTACGGGATGCTGCGCCAGGACAAATGGATTGAAACCGGCGGATCGATCGAAACATGGCTTGCCGACGCGGCAAAGACCGGACGCCTCGCACCGCAAAAATTGCACAGCATCGCCGCGCACGTGCTCGAACGCCCGGTCGACAAGCTTTGGCCGCTGGCTTGAACGGCGGGGGCTAGCCGCCTCGGCGTTCCTGCGGTATCGGCCGGGCCAGTTCGATCCGTTGCCGGGGAAACAAGCGCTGCCCTTCCATCCCGCCTTCCGCCCGCCCGTCGTGGCGCACGCCGCTTGACCGGCCTGTCGCAGCTTGTTGGCATCGCGCCGCTGACGCTCGTCGGCGCGGCGGCGATGACCTTCGCCGCCGCCTATGTCCGCGGCCTCACCGGCTTTGGCATGGCGATCATCCTCGTACCGCTCCTGGGGCTCATCATCGCCCCCGGAGAGGCGGTGGTGCTCGGCATATTGCTGCAACTGCTGATCGGGCCGGTCGGGATCGGGATCATCATGGCCGACGCTGACCGCGCGACCGCGGTGCCGATCGCGCTACTCGCGATGGCGACGACGCCGGTCGGCATGGTCGCGCTCGATGCGACGACGCCCGACATTGCGCGGCTGCTGATTACCTTGGTCGCGGTCGGTGCCTTTGTCGCGGTGCTGCTGCCCAAACAGCCCGAGGGACATCGGCCGGGGCGCGGCGCGATTGCGGGGACGGGGGTCGCATCGGGCATTCTCACCGGCTTTGCCGCGATGCCGGGACCGCCGGTCGTGCCCTTTTACCTCCGCCGCCATCTCGAGCCCAAGGTCGCGCGCGCGTCGATGCTGCTGATCTTCTTTGGCACCGCGATCGCGGGGACACTCGCCGCGCTCTGGGTCGGGATCGCGACATGGCGATTATTCCTGCTCGCGGTGATCCTGTTCGTGCCGATGTGGCTGGGAAACTATGTCGGCGCGCGCCATTTCGGCCGTGTCCCGCCGCATGTTTGGCAGGCGATGGTCGCGATCGTCCTCGGCATCGCGGCGGTGTCGGCGGTGGTGCGGATCCTGAACTAGAGGCTGCGCAGCGCCTGCGCGGGCTTCGCCGACAGCAGAGGCCAGCTTCCCGCAATCCCGATCAGGAAGGACAGGCCGGCGCCGCCGAGCAGGGTCATCCCGACGATCAGCGGGTCGGGCGCGAAGTCGAATTCGAACAGCTGCGTCACGACATACCAGGCGCCCGCAAGCCCCAGCCCGAGTGCGAGCACTGCCAAAATGCCCGCGAGCACCGCATATTCCATGCCCTGCGCGCCGAGTATCTGGCCCCTCGTAGCGCCAAGCAGTTTCAGGATCACGCTGTCGTAAACGCGCCGCTCGCGGCTCGCGGCGATCGCGCCGATCAGCACTGCGATCCCCGCCAGGATCGCGATGCTCGCCGCGGCGGCGATCGCCTGGCTCATTTGCGTCAGCAGCGTCGTCACCTGCGACACGACATCGCGCACCGCGATCAGCGACGCCGACGGAAAGGCGCGCGGAATGCTGCGCGACAGGGCGGCTTCGGCTTCGGGTCCGACGGCGACCGTCGCCACCATATTATGCGGCGCGGCGTCGAAGGTGCCGGGCGAGAAGACGAGCACATAGTTCAGCCCGAAATTGTCCCAGTTGACGGTACGGAAGGAGGCGACCTTCGCCTGCACCTCGACCCCCAGCACATTGACCGACAGCGTGTCGCCGATCTTGAGGCCGAGCGACGTGGCGACCTCCTGCTCGACGCTGACCAGCGGTCGTCCCTTGTAATCGGCGGCCCACCATTGGCCGCCAACGAGTTCGCTGCCGTTCGGCAACACCGGGCTGTAGGTGAGCCCGCGGTCGCCGCGCAGCACCCAGGCACCCTCGGGCAGTTCGGCGAGTTCGTCGACGCGCTGGCCGGCAAATTCGGTGACGCTGCCGCGCAGCGCGGGGATCATATTGATCTCGGCCTTGGGGTCGGCCCCCGCCACCATCGTCTGAAAGCGTCGGGTCTCAGTGCGCGGCACGTCGAGCACGAAGAAGCTCGGCGCGCGCTGCGGCACGGTCGACTGGATTTCGGCGGTGATGCTCGTCTGGATCGCCGCCAGCGTCACGAACAAGGTCAGGCCCAGCCCGAGTGCGACGACGAGCGCGCCGGTGGCGGCGCCGGGGCGGTGGAGATTCGCGAGCGCGAGGCGGAAGAGCGGGCGTTTCGGCCGCGGCAGGCGGCTCGCGGTGCGCCGTACCAGCCAGCCGAGGCCGACGAGGATGAGCAGCAGCCCGATCGCCGCGCCGATGAAACCGAGCGCGAACAGGGGCTCGCGCGCGGTGCCGACCGCGAGCGCGATGATCGCCGCCAGCGCCGCCGCGACCGCGATGACCGTCTGCCGGTCGACCCGCGCCGCGCCGCTCACCGTCGCGCGGTAGAGTCCGGCGGCGGGAACGTGCCGTGTCGCCGCGAGCGGGGGCAGGGCAAAAGCGATGGCGATCAGCAGGCCATAGGCGGCGCTGACCGCAAGCGGCAGCGGATAAATGGCGACGCCTGGTTTGACGGGCAGCACATCGCCCGCAATCGCACCGATGATCGCGGGCGCGAGCGCGCCGACGATCAGGCCGAGGGCGATCGACACCGCCGCGACCGCGAGGATCTGCAGCCCATAGATACGCGCCACCGTGCCGCTATCGGCGCCGAGAACCTTCAGCGTCGCAAGGCCCGGGCGCTTGCCCGCGAGATAGCTCGCGACGCCATTGCCGACGCCGATCCCGGCGATCACCAGCGCCGCGAGGCCGACGAGCGACAGGAACTGCCCCATGCGCTCGATGAAGCGCCGCGTTCCCGGCGCGCCATTGCTGCTGTCGGTGATGTCCCAGCCCGCGTCGGGGAACTCGGCGGTCAGCGCCTTGCCGACCGCTTCGGGGTTCGCGCTTTCGGGCAGGCGGACGCGATATTTGCTCTCATAAAGGCTGCCCGGCTGGATCAGCTGCGTCGCGGGCAGGTCGGCCAGTCCGATGATCGCGACGGGGCCGAGCGTGAAGCCTTCGCCCAGCCGGTCGGGCTCCTCGGCGATCACGCCGTCGATCAGGAAGCTCTTCTCGCCGAACTTCACGCGTTCGCCGACCTTCAGGCCCAGCCGCGAGACGAGATCCTTGCCGATCCAGATACCCCCCGGCGGCGGCGGACCTCGGCGCGCGCCGCTGTCGAGCCGCATCGTGCCATAGAGCGGGTAGACGCCGTCGACCGCCTTCAATTCGGACAGCAAAGCCTCGCCGTCGGGATCGTTCGCCATCGCGCGCAGCCGCACGGTCGCCGAGGGTGTGCCGACGCGGCGGAAGCCCGCCATCTCCTCTGCAGTCGCCTCGCGCTGCGGCAGGCTGAATTCGACGTCGCCGCCGAGGATGGTTTGCCCGCGCACTTCGAGTTCGGAGGTGATGCCGCGCGTCAGGCTGCCGATCGCCGCGAGCGTCGCGACGCCGAGGAACAGGCAGACCGCGAGCAGGCGCAGGCCGCGGATGCGCGTCGCAAGGTCGCGCCGCGCGATCTGCCAGAGCGTGGCGAGCGGCAGCATCAGATCCTCCCTGCCGCGAAGCGGTGGGGAGGGGGACCATCTGCGCAGCAGATGGTGGAGGGGCCGCGACGTCGGCGCCAAGGCCCCTCCGTCAGCGGCTGCGCCGCTGCCACCTCCCCATGGCTGCGCCACAGGGAGGATGACTTTGCCACGCTCACGCCGCCCGCTCTTCGATTTTCCCGTCGTGCATCACGACCACGCGGTCGCAATGCTCGGCGAGTTCGGGGTCGTGGGTGATGATGAGCAAGGTCGCGCCCAATGCGGCGCGGCGCGCGAAGATCAGGTCGATGATCGCGTGGCCGGTCGCGGTGTCGAGATTGCCCGTCGGCTCGTCGGCAAAGATGATCGCGGGCGAGCTTGCCATCGCGCGTGCGATCGCGACGCGCTGCTGCTCGCCGCCCGACAGCTGCGCGGGATAGTGGGTGAGGCGATGGCCGAGCCCGACGGCTTCAAGCTCGGTCGCGGCACGTCCGAACGGATCGGCGATCCCGGCCAATTCCAGCGGCACCGCGACATTTTCGAGCGCGGTCATCGTCGGCAGCAGGTGAAACGCCTGCAACACGATGCCGATCCGGCCGCGTCGCGCCCTCGCGAGGTCATCCTCATCCATCGCCCCAAAATCGAGGCCCGCGACGCGGATGCTGCCGCCGTTCGCGCGTTCCAGCCCGGCCAGCACCGCCATCAGCGAGCTTTTCCCCGACCCCGACGGTCCCAGCAGCGCGACCGAGGCGCCCGCGGGAACCTCCAGATCGACGCCGCGCAAAATTTCAACCGGGGCCTTGTCGCTTCCAAGCGTGAGCGTCACATTGTGGGCGGCGATCGCCACGTCGGGCGATTGTCGTTGGGCGTCGGGCAAGGAGAGGACCCTTTGAAATGAGAACGGCCGGATGGCGCTCTTTCTTGATATATGGTTGCGCAATCGCGCTTTGCCAACCGCTCGCGGCGTGCGGATCGGCGGAAAACCCGTCGGCTTCGACCAACGACAAGGTCGCGGCGAAAGCGGCGCCCGCAATCCCCGCCGACGCGCCGCTCGTGATCGCCTTTGGTGACTCGCTTTACGCGGGTTACCAGCTCGGCCCGAAGGAAGGGCTCGCGCCGCAATTGCAGGCCGCGCTCGCCGACGATGGCGTCGTCGCGCGCGTCCAGAATGCCGGCGTTTCGGGCGACACCACCGCCGCGGGGCGCCAGCGCCTGACCTATGTGCTCGATAATGCGAAGGCGAAGCCCGCGCTCGTCGTGCTCGGGCTGGGCGGCAACGACATGCTGCGCGGGATCGGCCCCGACCAGACGCGCGCCAATCTCGACGCGATGCTCGCCGAACTGAAAAAGCGCGAGATTCCGGTGCTGCTCACCGGCATGATGGCCGCGCCCAATCTCGGCAGCGACTATGCGAAGAAGTTCAACCCCATCTTTCCCGAGCTCGCGTCGAAATATGATGTGAGCTTCTATCCCTTCATCCTCGACAATGTCGTCACCGACAAGGCGCTGATGCTCGGCGACAATATGCATCCCAATGCCAAGGGCGTGACGGTCGTCGCGGAAGGATTGGCGCCGCTGGTTGAACAGGCGCTGCCGAACGCGGAATGAATATCCGCGCGGTCGCTGAGCGACAGGGCAAATAAAAAGGGGCGGCCCGACGGGCCGCCCCTTCTTGTTTCGTTTCGCTGTTCCGAAAGGATCAGAAAGCGAAGCCGACGCCGACCGCGAAGGTGTCGAAATCGCTGAAGTTCTCGATGAACTGGTGGCGATATTCGGCCTTGGCGTAAAGGTTCTGGCCCAGCTTGTGCTGGTAGCCGGCACCGACATAGGGATCGTCGATCTGGCCGAAGGTGTAACCGGCGTTGGCATAGAGCTTGCCGTTGGCGCCGACCTTGGCGCCCGCGCGGCCGCCGGCCGAGAACTGGACCTTGGCGCCGTCGATCAGCACCTTGTCGCCCGCGATTTCGGCACCCGCGAACGCGCTCGAGCCGAGGTCGAAATCATAGCCGGCCGCGGCGCCAAGCGTGGCGTCGTCGAGGCCGCTGCCCGTGACATAGCCGCCGCGCACTTCGACGCGGCCTTCGCCCTGCGCCATGGCGGGGGTTGCAACGATGGCCGTCAGGAGAGCGGCTGCAACTGCGAATTTCTTCATGTTCTTTTCCTTCTGCTTTTAATCGGCCACGCCCTTTGGGTCGCGACGCCCCCTAAATGGGGCTCGCGGCTGTCGCTGCAATGAACGGATCGTTCAGAATGTGACAATTTTCTTACCTGTGTTATTTTTACCACACAGTATAGAATAGGTATGCGGTCGCAATCCCGCATATCCGCGGGTTTCTGACGCTTACGAAGATGGGAAAAAGACGCTGGGAGGCGTCTTTAGCCGAGCGCGGCCTGCTTTTCCTCGGCGATCCGGTCGAGTTCGGCGCGACTCGGCTTGGTCGCCGCGCTCTTCAATTGCCCGCACGCCGCCATGATATCGCGCCCGCGCGGGGTGCGCACTGGCGCCGAAATCCCGGCCTTGAAAATCAGGTTGCTGAACGCGCGCACCCGCTCGGGCGACGAACATTCGTACATCGCGCCGGGCCAGGGGTTGAAGGGGATCAAATTCACCTTCGCGTGCAGGCCATATTCGCGAATCAGCCGGACAAGCTCGCGCGCATCGTCGTCGCTGTCATTCTTGTCCTTCAGCATCACATATTCGAAGGTGATGCGCCGCGAATTACCGGCGCCCGGATAATCGGCGCAGGCCTTCAGCAGTTCGTCGATGCCATATTTGCGGTTGAGCGGGACGATCTCGTCGCGAATTTCCTTCGACACCGCATGGAGCGAGACCGCGAGGTTAACGCCGATCTCTTCGCCCGCGCGCGCCATCATCGGGACGACGCCGCTCGTCGACAGCGTGATGCGGCGGCGCGACAGCGCAAGCCCGTCGCCGTCCATGACGATCTTGAGCGCGCCCTTGACCTCGTCGAAATTATACAGCGGCTCGCCCATGCCCATCATCACGATGTTGGTCAGGATGCGTCCGTCGGCGGTATAGTTCCCGCCCTCGTCGTCCTCGTCATCCTCGGGATCGGGGCCAAAGCCTGCCATCGTCCCCTTGGGCCATTCGCCGAGCTCGTCGCGCGCCAGCATCACCTGTCCGACGATCTCGCCCGCGGCGAGGTTGCGGACGAGGCGCATCGTGCCGGTGTGGCAGAAGCGGCAATTCAATGTGCAGCCGACCTGGCTCGACACGCACAAGGTTCCCCGATCGGCGTCGGGGATGAAGACCATCTCATATTCCTGGCCGTCGGCGGCGGCGAGCAGCCATTTGCGCGTGCCATCGCTCGACACCTGCGCCTCGCGCACCGTCGGGCGGCCGATGATGAAACGGTCGGTCAGCCAGGGGCGCATCGCCTTCGCGATGTCGGTCATCGCCTCGAAATCGGTGACGCCGCGGTGATACATCCAGTGCCAGATCTGCTTGGCGCGCAGCTTCGCGGCCTTGGCGTCGAGGCCCGCCTCGACGAGCACGCCGCCGATCGCGTCGCGCGTCAGCCCGATCAGGTCGATGCGGTTGCCGCCGCGCAAGGGAACGGTGCCCGTCGTGACGGGGTCGATGTGGCCGGGAATCTGCATGATGCGCGGCCATATAGGGGGGAAGGCGCAAAAGCGCAATCTTCCGCCGTTGATCCTCCCTGCGCTGAAAGCGTGGGGAGGGGGACCGCCCGCGAAGCGGGTGGTGGAGGGGCCGCGTTATAGCCCCTCCGTCAGCGCTTCGCGCTGCCACCTCCCCATTGCTGCGCAACAGGGAGGATCGCCAATTAAAGCGACGCCAGCATCCCCAGCACCTGCGGCACCGTCCCGTTCGCCTCGGCATTGCGCAGCGGCAGGACGTTCTGCACCAGGATTTCCTCGGGGGTTGGCTCGACCGCGAACAGCGCCATCACCTCATCGGCGAACTCGTCCAGCGGCATATAGCCCTCGCGCGTCGACTGGCCGGGGGTCAGGTCGGTGCGCACCGCGGGCGGCGTCAGTTCGATCACTTCGACCTTGCCCGCCAACTGGATGCGCAGCGCGACCGAGTAGCTGTGGATCGCCGCCTTGGTCGCTGAATAGGTCGGCGCCTTGGGGAAGGGCACAAAGGCGAGCCCCGACGTCACATTGACGATCGCCGCGCCGTCCTGCGCGGCCAGATGATCGACCAGTGCGTCGATCAGCCGGATGGGACCGAGGATGTTGGTCACGACCGTCGCCTCGGCCTGCGACAAGTCGCGCTTCGTGCTTGCATCCTCGGCGTTCATGATCCCGGCATTGTTGACCAGCACATTGAGGCTCGGGAATCTCGCGACGATCTCCTTCGCGAAAGCCGCGATCGCATCGGCATCGGTGACGTCGAGCGCGACCGCCGCCATGTTCGGCCGCCCCGCGATCGCCGCTTCCAGTTTCGCGGCATTGCGCCCGGTGACGATGACCTTGTTGCCGGCGTCGTGCCAACGCTGCGCGAGCGCCAGCCCGATGCCCGAACCCCCGCCGGTGACGAGGATGGTGTTGCCTGTGGTTTTCATATTTGCCTCCTTAGGGGGTGGTGAGAAGGCAAAGATATCTCTATACTCTCCAAAAGAAAGTAGGCACCCGAAAGTGCCATAGTTACCCAAAAGAGAGATTTGGATTTTCCGCCATGCCCACGCCCGAAAAAATCGCCTATGATCCGAATGCGCCGGTCGATCCGCGCGTCGAAACGCTCGTCAACGAACTCATCGGCCGAGTCGCCGACAAATGGACTCTACTCGTTCTCGAGGAGCTGGAGGATCACGGAACCTGCCGCTTCACTGAATTGTCGCGCCGCGTTCCGGGCATCAGCCAGAAGATGCTGACGCAGACCTTGCGCCAGATGGAACGTGACGGACTACTCGTGCGAACAGTCCACCCGGTCGTCCCGCCGAAGGTCGAATATTGCCTGACCGACCTCGGCCACAGTCTGGGCGAAGCCTTCTGCGGCGTGTGGGTCTGGGCGGAGGCCAATCTGGAAAAGGTGGCAAGAGCGCGGATGGCGTTCGACGCGCGGGGGTGAGGTGCACGAGAATTTGCGCCTGCGGGTTGCGACCCAAAATTACCGTCGTGATCCCCGGCGAAAGCCGGGGCCCAGATCGGGGCATGCATTGCGCATCATGGCCCCAGCTTTCGCCGGGGATCACATAGAGACGGGGAACGACCGAAAACGGACTCTCTATCATCGTCACCCCGGACTTGATCCGGGGTCCCGCTTGAAGACGAGAGCTACCAACGCACAAAAAAGCGGGATCCCGGGTCAAGCCCGGGATGACGATATCTAGAAGTCACCAATAGCAAGCCGGGACCATGATCGTGCCCGAATCATGGCCCCGGCTTTGACGGGCCCTGCAACTTGGATCCGCCGGTCACTTGCGGATCGAGCTGACCTGGATCGGCTCGCCACGCGACGCATTGGCGACCACGACATCGGCTTGCGCCGAGGCGCCGCTCCGCGTGTCGCGGCGGCATTGCCGCACGTCATTCTTGCCCGCGATGTCGAAATCCGGCGCGGTGCCGCACACTTCGACGACGGCGCGCCAGATGCGGCGATCGAGCGCCTTGGTGCCGGCATCGGTGCGCAGGTCGAGGTCTTTGTGCGCCACCGCGACGCTCGGGTTCGCGGGTTCGGTTTGCGCCGATACGGGCTGGCCGATCGATACGGCAGCGAGGGCGGCGAGGATCAGAAGCTTTTGCATCTTGAGTCTCCATCGGCCGGCTGGGGAGGAGGGGAGGAAGCCGGTGAGACAGAAATAATCGATCGCTGCGGCCGAAAGGAGCAACGATGTTGCGCGGCCATTCTGCAAAATTGCAGAATGAGGGCGGGGCGATTATGTCGCACAAGACGGCATGTATGATTGGAACGACCTGAAGGCCTTTCTGGCCGTTGCCGAGACCGGCAGCACCCTGTCGGCGGCGCAATCGATGCGCGTCAGCCAGACGACCGTCGCGCGGCGCATCGCGGCGCTCGAGGAGGCCACGGGACTCAACCTGTTCGAACGGCGGCAGGCGGGTTATGCGCTGACCCCGGTGGGCGAGGCGATGGTGGCGAGCGCCGTCGCGGTGCGCGATGCCGCCGACCGCTTCGGCGACGCGGCGGGCGCGCGCTCGCGCGATGCGGGCGGCACGGTCAGCCTGACGACGATGGAAATCTTCGCGGTCACCGTCCTGCCGCCGATCCTGCGCGACCTTCGCGCGGCGCATCCGGGCATCCATATCCATCTCGACACGTCGGACGAACCGCGCGACCTCGCCGCGGGCGCGGCGGACATCGCGATCCGCAGCAGCAAGCAGCCCGCGGGCGCGGGGCTCGTTGGGCGGCGCATCGCCGACAATCCGTGGACCGTCTATTGCAGCCGGGCCTATGCCGATCTGCACGGCATCCCGCACGGGCGTGCGGAGCTCGCGACGCATCCCTTCATCGGCGGCGGCGGCGGCGTCTGGGAACCCTATCAGGCGTGGCTGCGCCAGCACGGGCTCGAGGAGTCCGTCGTGATGCAATATGACACGGGATCGGGGCTGCTCGCGGGCGTGCGCTCGGGCATGGGGCTCACCATCCTGCCCGCCTTCATCGCCGATCGCGAACCCGACCTGATCCGCTGCATCCCGCCGAAGACCGAGGATACGACGGGGCTGTGGCTGCTGACCCACGAACGGCTGCGCCACGTCCCGCGCGTCCGCCTCGTGCTCGATTTCCTCGCGACCGAGCTGACAAAGCTCGCGCGCAGCTAGGGTCAGCACCTCTCGATTTTTATCTCGCCATTCCCGCGCAGGCGGGAATCCCGCTTTTTCCTTCCTTCTCTTCGCGCCTTTGCTTGAGGCTTTTTCAGCGTTTCGCGCGAAGACGCGAAGACGGTCTGCTAGCGCCAACGGAGTCAAAGCGGGATTCCCGCCTTCGCGGGAATGACGGAATGGCAGAGCCAGAGCCTAGGTGAGCGCGGCCTCGACCGCCGCATCAACATGCAGCGCCAACGTGTCGAACAGCGGCACCGCGCTGTCCGCTTCGCCGATCAGCAGCATGATTTCCGTACAGCCAAGGACGATCGCCTCGGCGCCGTTGGCGATCAGCGCGGCGATGATCCGCCGATATTCGGCGCGCGATGCGTCGCGGACAACGCCCTGCACCAGTTCGTCGTAGATGATGCCGTGGACGATCGCGCGATCGGCGTCGCCGGGGATCAGCGCTTCGATACCCGCCGCCGCCATGCGCGCTGTATAGAAGGGCTTTTCCATCGTGAAGGCGGTGCCGAGCAGCCCGACGCGCGAAAAGCCCGCCGCCTGGACCGCCGCGATCGCGGGGTCGGCGATGTGGAGAAGCGGCACCGGCGTCGCCGCCTCGACGGCCTCGGCGCACAGGTGCATCGTATTCGCACAGATCAAAAGCAGTTCGGCTCCACCCGCCGTCAAGGACCGGGCGGCGTCCGCCATCTGGCGATCGAGCACGTCCCAGTCGCCGCTCGCCTGCAATTGGGCGATGGGCGCGAAATCGAGCGACAACAGCAGGATACGTGCCGAATGCAGCCCGGCCAGCCGCACCCGCACGCCCTCGTTGAGCAGGCGGTAATATTGGGCCGAGCTTTCCCAGCTCAAACCGCCGATCAGGCCGATTGTCTTCATCGTGTCAGCTCCATCCATAAACCGCTGTCCTACAATATTGCGCCGATTTAGCGTGCCGGGCGATGACCAGCGACGCAGCTTTCCTCCTAACAGCGACAGGCATCCTTCCACGCCCTTCAACGCGTGCGATGGAATGCAATTTGCGAGTGAAGTTGGGTAGTTTTCCGCCGTTTCGCGAAAATGCCTTTCCCTATTACTTCGTCACCCCGGACTTGATCCGGGGTCCAGCTTCCGCAGATGCCTCGCATGGATCCCGGATCAAGTCCGGGATGACGAAGATTTGCGAATCGCGAGTGAAGTTGCGCAGAAATCCGCCACTTCTTCAAAGCGCCTCAGCGCAGCTTCGCGCACCCCAGCGCCGCCGCGTCAATCGCGGTTGCGGCGCCGCGCAGCCGGTAGGTGTCGGCGATCGCGCCGCCCGCCGCGGTGCCGCTCTCGATGCTCATGCTCGGCGCCGATCGCATCGCGGCGACGATCGCGGCATCCATGCGCGGGTCGCTGGCCCAGCCGTGCGCCGCATTGCCCGTCAGGATGAAACGGCGGCCGCCGATTGTCAGGCGCAGTTCGCGGTCGGGTGCGCGCTCTTTAGACAGGCGGACGTAAAATTGCCCGCGAATGCGCGACTTCGGCCAATATCCGACGCTCGCATAGGCTTTGACCTTGGGTGTGCCGATCGTCGCCGACGGCGCGGCGAGCGCATAGCAGCGCGGGGTCGCCGGATCGCGAAACGCGCCCCAGCCATCGAAAATGCCGAGCGCCGTAGGGCTGGCCGCCAGCGCCACCGCGGGCATCGCCGTCGCTATCAGGAAAAAGGAGGCCCAGCGCCGCATCGATCCTCGTTTGCGCGATTGGGGGAGCATTGCAAGCATGGCTTGCACGTGCCGCACCGTGCGTTAAGGAAGGTGGACATTTTCAGGGGCCGGAATCGGGGTGCGAATCGCCTCCGATGGTCTGTCCCCAAGGGACTTTTCCCGCGAAACACAGGGATGGCGGATTTAGAATGAAAGCGACGATCGAACGCGCAGTGTTGTTGAAGAGCCTCGGCCACGTCCAGTCGGTGGTCGAACGGCGCAATACCATCCCGATCCTCTCGAACGTGCTGATCGAAGCCGATGCGTCGGGCCAATTGAAACTGATGGCGACCGACCTCGACTTGCAGGTCGTCGAAACGATCGCGGCCAAGGTCGAAACGGCGGGCACGACCACGGTGTCGGCGCACACCCTCTTCGAAATCGCCCGCAAGCTGCCCGAAGGCGCCGAGGTCAGCCTCGCCGCGGCCGAGGGCAAGATGCAGGTCAAGGCCGGCCGCTCGAACTTCAACCTGCCGACGTTGCCGCGCGACGATTTCCCGGTGATCGCCGAGGGCGACCTGCCGACCAATTTCGAGCTGCCCGTCGCCGAGCTGATCCAGATCATCGACAAGACGCGCTTCGCGATCTCGACCGAGGAAACGCGCTATTACCTCAACGGCATCTTCCTGCATGTCGCCGAGGATGCATCGGGCCCGGTGCTCAAGGCCGCGGCGACCGACGGCCATCGCCTAGCGCGCTACACCGTCACGCGCCCCGACGGCGCGTCGTCGATGCCCGACGTCATCGTGCCGCGCAAATGCGTCACCGAAATCCGCAAGCTGCTCGACGAGGCCGAAGGCAATGTCGAAATCAGCCTGTCGGCGTCGAAGGTCCGCTTCCAGCTCGGCAACGCGATCCTGACCTCGAAGCTGATCGACGGAACCTTCCCCGACTACAGCCGCGTCATCCCGACCGCGAACGACAAGCTGCTCAAGGTCGATCCGAAGAGCCTGTACCAGGGCGTCGACCGCGTCTCGACGATCGCCAGCGAAAAGACCCGCGCGGTCAAGGTCGGCCTCGACAAGGACCGCATCACCCTGTCGGTGACCAGCCCCGAAAACGGCACCGCCGCCGAAGAAGTTGCGGCGTCTTATGACAGCGACGCGATGGAGATCGGCTTCAACGCCCGCTACCTCAGCGACATCCTCGGCCAGGTCGACGGCGACACCGTCGAACTCCACCTCGCCGACGCGAACGCCCCGACGCTGATCCGCGAAAGCGAAAAGAGCCCGGCGCTCTACGTACTGATGCCGATGCGGGTGTAGTGACCCTCTAAAGCCCGAAACAAAAAAGGCCCCGCGCTTGCGGGGCCTTTTCTTATCCGGCCTTCGCGACCCGCCAGATCACCCCGCCGGTGTCGTCGGCAACCAGCGCGCTGCCATCCTTCGCGACCTTCACGTCGGCCGGCCGGCCGCGGGTTGTCTTGCCGTCCTTGCCGAGGAACTGGTCGAGCAGCGTGACGGGGAGCGCATCGACGGGCTTGCCGTTGGCGCCGAACTTGACGAACACCACGCTATAGCCCGCGACCGGCTCGCGGTTCCACGACCCGTGTAGCGCGATCAGCGCGCCGTTCGCCCAGCGATCGCCAAGGTCGAGACCTTGCGTAAAGGTGAAGCCGAGTGGCGCGGTATGCGCCCCCAGCCCATATTCGGGGCGCTTGACGTACTGGCGGCGATCTTCGGCCTCGGGTTCGACCCGCGGGTCGATGTAGCCGCCCCAATAATACCAGGGCCAGCCATAGAAATCGCCCTCGGTGACGTCGGTCAGATAGTCGGGGACAAGGTCGCTGCCGAGCATGTCGCGCTCGTTGACGACGGTCCACAGCCGGTCGCTGCCGGGATAGAAATTGAGGCCGACGGGATTGCGGATGCCCGCCGCAAAGGTGCGCATATATTTGTTCTCGGGCCGCACCTCGAGCACGCTGGCACGGCGGAACTCGCGGTTCATGCCCGCTTCGCCGATATTGGAGTCGGCGCCGACGCCGATGTAGAGCCATCCGTTGGGTGCAACCGCGAGGCTCTTGGTCCAATGGCGGTTGGTGCCCTTTGCCGGCAGGTCGACGAGCTTGGCCGGCTTGCCGCTCATCTTCGTCTCGCCCGCCACATAGGGGAAGGCGAGCAGCGCGTCGGTGTTAGCGACATAAAGCGTGCTGCCGACCAGCGCCATGCCATAAGGCGAATTGAGCCCCGTGATGTAAGCCGTCTTCACTTCGGCCTTGCCGTCGCCATCGGCGTCGCGGAGCAGGGTGATACGGTTCGCCGAGGGTTTCCGGCCGGTGCCACCCTTGCCCATCAAATTCTTCATGACCGCGCCTTGCACGCCGCCATCCTTGCGCGGCGGGCTCTGCGATTCCGCCACCAATATGTCACCGTTCGGAAGCACCAGCATCGTGCGCGGATGGTCGAGCCCTTCGGCAAAGCGCGCCACGCTAAGCCCCTGCGCAGCGCGCGGCGCCTGGCCCGCGGGCCAGCTTGTCGCCTCGGGCACGTTCACCGTGGGGAAGCTCTCGGTCTTTTGCGACGCCATCACCGGCACCCGCCCGCTGAGCTCGGCGGTCGAGAAGCGCGCCACATCGGGGCGCGACATGATGTATAATGTGATGCCGCCGACGATCAGCAGCAGCAACAGGGCGAGGGCGGCATATTTCAGGATCTTGCGCATGGCGCCTGTCTACACGGGCAAAGCGCGGCGTCAAAGGGGCTTGAATCGGCACGCGAAGGGTTAACCGTCGAGCCTTTTGAATTAACCTTACCCAATTGTTCATCACGGTTGGGAACGACGCAGTGAGGGGCGTGCGTTAGGAGATGCACTCGACGTAACGGACCAGGAATTCGATGCACCTGCCAGCACCCTTTCTCACCGACCGCGATGCGGTCGAGGATGCCCATGCGCTGATCAGCATGCATGGCGAAGAAGCTGGCTTTGCCGCAGCAGCGCGGGCCGAGCAATATCGCGTGCTCGGCAACCACGTGCATTTCGCGCGCTGGCGCCAGATCGAGCGGCTGATCACCTATTTGTCGATCGAGGACATCCTCGACACGGTGCACTGAGCGGCTAGATTCGCAGGCCCGCGGTTTCGGGCAATCCCGCCATGATGTTGAGATTCTGGACGCACGCGCCGCTCGCGCCCTTGCCCAGATTGTCGAGCCGCGCGACGAGGCGTGCCTGACTGGCATCGGCGTTGGCGAAGACGGACAATTCGATCCGGTCGTCACCCGCATCCGACGCGCGGAGAAGCATCTCGCCGTCAGCCGGCGCCTCGCCCATGACGACGACCGGGCTCGCGCCATAGAAATCGGCGAGCGCCGTGCGCAGCGCGTCAGGCGACGCGGCGGCGGGCATGGCATTCAGCGGCAACGGAACCTCGACCACCATCCCGCGATGCGCCGCGATCACCGCGGGCGAAAACAGCGGACCGATCGCAAGCCCGCACCGAGCCTGCATCTCGGGCACATGTTTGTGGCCGAGTGCCAGCGCATAGCCGCGCCACGCGATGTCCGGATCCCCCTCGAAGCGCTCGATCAGCGCCTTGCCGCCGCCCGAATAGCCGCTGACCGCATGGCAGATATAGGGCCACTCGGCGGGAAGCAGGCCCGCCTGCACGAGCGGTGCGACCAGCGCGATGAAGCCCGTCGAATAGCAGCCCGGGTTCGACACGCGCGCGGCTTCCGCAACGGCGTCGTGCCCGCTGACTTCGGGGAAGCCATAAACCCAGCCCGGCGCGACACGATGCGCGGTCGATGCGTCGATGACCCGGGTGCGATCATTGCCGATCATCGCGACCGCCTCGCGCGCCGCGTCGTCGGGAAGACAGAGGATCACGAAATCGGCGTCGTTCAGCGCCTCGCGCCGCGCCGCCGCATCCTTGCGCCGCGCATCGTCGAGCGCAATCAGCGTGAACTCGTTCCGCCCCGCAAGGCGTTCGGCGATTTCGAGGCCCGTCGTACCCGCCGCGCCGTCGATGAAAACCGTTTTCGTCATAATGTTATCGCAGTCTTTTATATCCGCTCACCGGCGGATCATGATCCTTTGCGGCCGATCGCGCGATGACGTCGGCCAGCGGTTCGCTGTTCACCGCCATCCATCGTCGGCTGGCGTGAATGATCGTCTGGCCGTCCGCCATGATGCCGACGTGGCCGGGGAAAAAGACGAGGTCGCCGCGCGCGAGCGCCGCCGGATCGACATCCTTGTCGGCACCGAGCGACGCAAGCTGGAGGTCGCTGTCGCGCGGCAGCTGGATCCCCGCGGCAGCCCATACGAGCTGGACGAGGCCCGAACAGTCGATCCCCTTCGCGGTGCGGCCGCCCCAGACATAGGGCGTGCCGATCATCTGCTCGGCGAGTTCGGCGGGGTCGTTATCCTCTACGCCGACTTCGACGAGCGACGCGAGCGGCAGATAGCCGTGCGACGTCGCAAGCCATTCGCCCTCGGGCTCGCCCATCACCAGCGCGCCGCGCGGCAGGACGGCGGGGCCGCCGCTCGCGGCATCGGGCGCGCTGTGCAGCATCGCCTCGATCATCGCGACGCGGTGCGTCGGCGCGATCGGCGCGGCGAGCGCCTCGGCGGCGAGATAGCCGACATAATGGTCGGCGAGGCAATAACCCCATGCCCAGCCGCCGGTGAGGTCAAGCAGGGCAAAGCCTTCGCCGAACAGCAACTCGCTCGTCTGGTCGGCGTCGACCGACGGCGATGCGCGCAGCGATGCGCCGGGCAGCACGCCGCTGCGCATCATCGGCGCGGCGTAGTGCGGCGCGAAATGCGTGCCGGCGACGGCGATATCGGCCAGATCGGGACGGATCGCGACGACGCGCGGATCGAAGCTCTGCGACGTGCCGGTCAGGCCAAAGCGATCGCGGCCCGCGCCCGCGGCGCCGGGACGCCCCATGCGCACGCGGTTTGCCGCTGAATTATCGCCACTTTCTGATGTCACTTGCCGTCCTGTAAAAAGCTGGGTTCCGCGGGCCGCGGGCAATCGCGCGCCATTAGACCAGCAGGACCCTCTTGATCAAGAAAGTTCAGGCTTTCCCGCGCCGGTCATAGCGTGCCTGGAGCATCGCCCATGCGGCGCGGAGGCCAAGCGCGGCGCCGCCTTTCGGCCGCCCCGGCTTCGCCGAAGGGCGCCAGGCGAAGGTGTCGAGATGCGCCCATAGGGCGCCCTCGGGGACAAAACGCTTCAGGAACAGCGCCGCGGTGATCGTCCCGGCGAAGGGCGAACTGCCCGCATTGCCCAGGTCGGCGATGTCGGTTTCGAGCAGGTCGGCATAGCCATCCCACAACGGCATCCGCCACAGCGGGTCGTCGCGCTCGATCCCGCCCGCGAGCATCGCTTCCGCAAGCGTGTCGTCATTGGCGAAGAGCGGCGGCAGGTCAGGGCCGAGTGCGACGCGCGCGGCGCCGGTCAGCGTCGCGAAATCGACGATCAGCTCGGGCTTGCCCTCGCCGGCCTTGGCGAGCGCATCGCCCAGAACCAGCCGCCCCTCGGCGTCGGTGTTGCCGATCTCGACCGTCAGCCCCAGGCGGCTCTTCAGCACATCGCCGGGACGGAAAGCATCGGCCGAGATCGCATTTTCGGCCGCGGCGACGAGGCAGTGAAGCCGTACCGGCAGCCCGCTCGCCATCACCAGTTCGGCGAGCGCGAGCACATGCGCCGCGCCGCCCATATCCTTCTTCATGAGCCGCATTCCCGCCGCGGGCTTGATGTCAAGCCCGCCGCTGTCGAAGCTGATCCCCTTGCCGACCAGCGCGACGCGCGGATGGTCGTCCTTGCCCCACTCGATCTCGATCAGCCGCGGCGCGTGATGCTTGGCGGCCGCGCGGCCCACCGCATGGATCATCGGATAGCCCTGTTCGAGCGCCTCGCCCTTGGTGACGGTCAGCTTGCCGCCATGCGCCTTCGCGATGCGTTCGGCCGCCTTTTCGATCGCCGCGGGCCCCATGTCGGCGGCGGGCGTGTTGACGAGATCGCGGACGAGCGCAACCGCGCGCATTTCCGCAACCATCGGCGCGATCGCACCGACATCGGTCGTCAGTAGGACGCGCGGGCCTTTAGTCGGCGGATTCGATTTATAGGTGTCGAAGCGATATTGCGCGCTCATCCACCCGAACAGAGCCTTGCCCGGCTGCTGGCCTTCGAGGCGGTAACGGCCTTCGGGCAGGATTTGCCCCAGCTTGGCGAGGCACCAGGCCGACAGGCTGTCGGCCTTGGCGACTGTGGTGACGACCGCCCATTTTTCGGGATCGTCCCCCGGCAGGATCGCGTGGACAAAGGCATCGGGTTTGAAGCCGACCGCGGCAAGATGCGCGCGTTCGCGGGCGCTGCGGCCCTTCAGCCATTCATCATAGCCCTTCTTGTCGACGAGATGGATCGGGCGCGCGTCCTGTCCCTTGTCGGGCTGGATCAGATCGGAATAGTCGGTCATGGACGCGGTGCTAGGCCGCGCGGGATATTTTGTCGATTCCCGGCGTTATGTCTGGATGACGATCAACGCATCCTGGCGAAATGCCACTTCGATCCTTGTCGGCGCGCTGCTGCTGGCGGGTTGTTCCGACGACAAGCCGACGAAGGCGGAAAAAGTGGCGGCCGCGTCGGTGCCCGGCGCGCCGTCCGGCGCCGCCGCCGACGAAGCGGCGAAGGATGCGCCCGCGTCGAACGTCACCGAAAGCAACGACCTGATCGAGTTCGTTTATGCTTATCCTAAAGAAGCTGCCCAGATCCCCGAACTCGCCAAGGCGCTCGACAGCGACCGGGAGGCGAAGCGTGAGGCGTTGATCGCCGCCGCGCAGCGCGACAAGGCGGCCGCCGAGAAAGGCGACTATCCGTATCGCGCGCATAGCCATCGCCAGACTTGGCAACGCGTGACCAGCACACCGCGTTTCCTCAGCCTGTCGGCCGAGATCGAGACCTATACCGGCGGCGCACACGGCATGCAGACCTTCGACACGCTGATCTGGGATCGCAACCGGCGCAAGCAGCTGAAGCCGCTCGACCTGTTTCAAAGCAGTGAGGCGTTCGACACCGCGATCCGCGAGCCATTCTGCGCCGGCATCAAGCGCGCGAAGGCCGCGAAGGGGATAATGGCCGACGAGGCGCCCGACAGCCCGTTCGGCAAATGCCCGCCGGCGTCGGCACAGACGGTGTGGCTTGGCTCTTCCGACGGCCGCTACCTCGACCGCATGACGATCGCGATCGCGCCCTATGAGGTCGGCCCCTATGCCGAAGGAAGTTACAAGATCAACGTGCCGGTAACGGGTGCGCTCGTCAAAGCCGTGAAGGATGAATATGCGCGCGACTTCCTCCCCATCAACTGACCCGAAGGACAAGCTCATGGCGAAGCAGCCCAAAGCCGGCAAGGTTGGCGAAAGTGCGAAAGAGAAGAAGGGCAAGCGGAGCGCCGCGACGAAACTGCGCCACGCGGTTGGGTCGGGCAAAACGATCGCCAAGCCGCCATCCGACCGCGAAGCCGATCTTGATCGCGCGCCCCAGTGGGAGCCGCGCTATCCGGGCTCGGGCCGGCTCGAGGGCAAGGTTGCGATCGTCACCGGCGGCGACAGCGGGATCGGTCGCGCGGTGTGTGCGCTGTTCGCGCGCGAGGGCGCCGACATTGCGATCGTCTATCTCGACAACAAGGCCGACGCCGTCGAAACCGCGGCGATCGTCGCGGCCGAGGGGCGACGCGCGATCGCGATCAAGGCCGATGTCGGCAAGGCGAAGGCGGGCGAGAAGATCGTCGCACAGACGGTCGGCAAGCTCGGCCGCCTCGACATCCTCGTCAACAACGCCGGCGAACAGCATCCGGCGGCGGATATCCGCGACATCAGCGAGGACCAGCTGCAGCGTACCTTCGCCACCAACATCTTTGGCATGTTCTATCTGGTGCAGGCGGCTTTACCCCACCTCAAAAGGGGCGCGGCGATCGTCAATTGCACCAGCGTCACCATGTATCAGGGGTCAAAGGGTCTGCTCGACTACAGCGCGACCAAGGGAGCCATCACCGCCTTCACTCGCTCGCTCAGCGAGAATCTGGTGGGGAAGGGCATTCGCGTGAACGGCGTTGCACCGGGGCCGATCTGGACCCCGCTCAATCCGCGCGGCGGCGCGCCCGCCGAGAAAGTGGCGACCTTTGGCGAGAGTACCCCGATGAAACGCCCCGGCGAGCCCAATGAAGTTGCGCCCTGCTTCCTGTTCCTCGCGTGCGACGACAGCAGCTATATGTCGGGTCAGGTGCTGCATCCCAACGGCGGTACGATCGTTAATGGCTAGCGGGGCGGGCAAGGAGAATTGCCATGCCAGCCAAATCGAAAGCTCAACAGAAAGCCGCCGGCGCCGCGCTCAGCGCCAGGCGTGGCGACACGCCCAAGTCGAAACTCAAAGGCGCATCGAAAGAGATGGCCGAGAGCATGACCGAAAAGCAGCTCGAGGATTTCGCCAAGGGCTCGACCAAGGGCAAGCCCGAGCATGTCGATTAGCGCTTATTCCGCGGCTTCAAGCTCCGCCGGAGCCGATGCCACGGTCGCTTGCGCGTTGGAGAAGGTCAGCACCCCGTCGGCAATCGCGCCGGTGCGCATGTCGATCCGGTCCTGCACATAATTCTGGCTGAGCCGCCAGGGCAGCGCGACCGTGCTCTTCGGCATGATGTGCAGCGACCGCTGGATATAGCCCGACGAGAAGTCGAAGACATTTTCCTCTTCGAGGCTCGACGGATCGGCGAGCGCGGGGGTCGCGACCGTGGTCCCGGTGTCGCGCATATGGTTGAGCACGCGGCAGACATATTCGGACACGATGTCGGCGCGCAGCGTCCAGCTCGCGTTGAGATAACCGAACACCGCCGAAAAGTTCGGCACGTTCGAGAACATGCACGCCTTGTAATAGAAATGGTCGTGCCAATCGACCGGCGCGCCATCGACGCGCACCGGAATCTTGCCCGCGACCGCGAGCTTCAGGCCCGTCGCGGTGACGATGACGTCGGCGTCGAGATGCTTGCCCGATTTCAGCTGGATGCCGGTCGCATCGAACTTCTCGATATGATCGGTCACGACCGACGCCTTGTCGGCTTTCATCGCCTCGAAGAAATCGGCGTCGGGGACGAGGCAGAGGCGCTGGTCCCACGGGTTATAGGGCGGGGTGAAAGCTTCGGCGTCGTAGCGGTCGCCAAGGCTCTCTTGCAGCTTTTTCGTCAGGAACTCCTTGACCTTCTCGGGCTTCTCGCGCGCACGGCGAAAGGCGATGTCCTGTAGCCGGACATTCTTGAAGCGTGTGATCTTGTACGCGAGCGTCTCGGGCAGGAATTTGCGAAGGAAGTTGGCGAACGCGTCCTTGGCGGGCCGGATGAAATACCAGGTCGGGGTGCGCTGGAGCATCGTGACGTGCGCGGCTTCTTTTAACGACGGGACAATGGTGACCGCGGTCGCGCCCGATCCGATCACGACGACTTTCTTGCCCTTGTAATCGAGATCCTTCGGCCAGAATTGCGGGTGGATGATCTGGCCCTGGAAATCGTCGCGGCCCGCGAACTGCGCGTCGAAGGGCTCGTCATAGTCGTAATAGCCCGAGCCGAGGTAGAGCCAGCGCGCGGTCGTGGTCGACCTCGCGCCTTTGCTGTCCTCCATCGTCACCGTCCAGCGCGCCGCATTGCTGTCCCAGTCGGCGCCCACGACCTTGCTGTCGAAGCGGATGCGCTCGCGGATATGGCGTTCGTCGACGATGCGATTAAGATATTCGAGGATCGAGGGGCCGTCAGCGATCGACTTTTCATGCTTCCACGGTTCGAAGACGAACCCGAGCGTGTGCATGTCGCTGTCCGAACGGATGCCGGGGTAACGGAACAGATCCCAGGTGCCGCCAAGCTGTTCGCGGCGCTCGACAAGGCCGAAGCTGCGGTCGGGAGAATTCATCTGCAAATGCACGGCCATGCCGATGCCCGAAATCCCCGCGCCGACGATCAGCACATCCTGATCGACCGGTGCAGCTTTCGCGTCCGCGGGACGTTCCGTCGTCGCCGTGCCTGCCATCATCCTGTCTCCCGACTATGTTTGATGGGTAGATTACGCACCGCGTTTCATTTTGCAATCGAATTGACGTTTACGGAAAGTGCGGCGGCGATGAAGCGTCCTTGTCGCTGTCATATTATTGTCATAGGGGCGTAACCTCTTTGTCACCCATGGCCTCGCGCGCCCGAAACCGCCGGAAAGGATGAAAGCCTCATGCGTCAGATCGCTGTCCTTCCCTATCGATTCGGCGGACCCGCGCAGGACGGGCCGACCGAAATCCTGCTGATCACGTCGCGCGAGACAAAGCGTTGGGTGGTGCCAAAGGGCAATCCGCTGACCGGCATCACGCGTCACGCCGCCGCCGCGATCGAGGCGGAGGAAGAGGCGGGGGTGATCGGTGCGGTCTGCCCGACGCCGATCGGCAGCTATGAATATCGGAAGCGCCGCGCTAACGGCGCGTCGATCATGTATAATGTCGAAGTCTTCCCGCTCGCGGTGACGAACGAGCTAGAAGACTGGAAGGAAATGGACGAACGCGACCGCAAATGGTTCTCGTTCCGCGACGCCGCGTCGGCGGTCGAGGAACCCGATTTGCAGGCGCTCATCCGCTCGTTCGGCGATGGCGGTTTCCGCGCCGTCGCCCAGCCGCGCGGGGTCGTCGAAAACGTAGCAGACAAGACAGGGGTTAGCTGGATGTTCGCATGGTTTCAGCGTTTGCTGCCGCGACAGGGAAATTTCTTCGAATTGTTCGAAAGCCACGCTGCGACGCTCGTCGCCGGGGCAAATGCCTTGTCGCGCATGTTGCAGGGCGGCGAGGGCATCGCCGACCATATCCAGGAAGTCATCGAGCGCGAGCATGACGCCGACGCGATTACCCGCGAAGTGCTCCAGACCGTGCGCCGCACTTTCCTCACCCCGTTCGACCGCAGCGCGATCACCGACCTGATCGCCTCGATGGACGATGCGATCGACGAGATGCAGAAGACCGCGGGCGCCGTCGACCTGTACGACGTCACCGAATTCGAACCCGAGATGCGCGACATTGCGGGCATCATCGTCGACGCGGCGCGCCTGACCGCAGAAGCCCTGCCGCTGCTCCGCAACATCGGTGCCAACGGCCCGCGGCTCCACGAGCTGACCGAACGGCTGGTGCGGATGGAGGGCCATGCTGACGAGATCCATGCCGCCGGGCTCAAGCGCCTGTTCCGCGAGCATGGCGAATCGAACCCGACCCGCTTCCTGATCACGCGCGAACTCTTCCGCCATCTCGAGCGCGTCACCGACAGCTTCGAGGATGTCGCGAACGAAATCGACGGCCTGGTCATCGACCACGCATAAGCGGGGGCGTCCACCATGCACGAACTCGCTTTTCCCCTCCTCGTCGGCCTCGTCATCCTCGCGCTGGCGTTCGACTTCCTCAACGGCCTGCACGACGCCGCGAACAGCATCGCGACCGTCGTCGCGACGCGGCTGCTGCGGCCGGTGCAGGCGGTGCTGTTCGCCGCCTTCTTCAACTTCGCCGCTTATTTCCTGTCGGTCATCTTTCCCGAACTGCACAAGGTCGCCGAGACGATCGGCAAGGGGATCATCGACAAGGATCTGGTCACGCCAGCGGTCGTCTTCGGCGCGCTCGTCGGCGCGATGTTCTGGAACGTCGTGACCTGGCTCAAGGGAATTCCGTCGTCGTCGAGCCACGCGCTGGTCGGCGGGATCGTCGGCGCGGGCGTCGCGCATGCGGGGTTCGAGGGGATCGAATGGACCGGGCTCAACAAGACCGTCATCGCGATCTTCCTGTCGCCGCTGCTCGGCATGATGCTCGCGATGCTCGTGATGCTGGTCAGCAGCTGGGCGCTCCGCCGGTCGACCGCCAGCTTCGCCGAGAAGACCTTCCGCCGCCTGCACCTATTGTCCTCAGCCGCCTATTCGATCAGCCACGGGCTGAACGACGCGCAAAAGACGATGGGGATCATCACCGTGCTCCTCTATTCGACCGGCTATCTCGGCGGCGAATTTCATGTGCCGCACTGGGTGGCGTTCAGCTGCTACATCGCGATCGCGCTCGGCACGCTGTCGGGTGGGTGGAAGATCATCGAGACGATGGGCGGCCGCATCACCAAGCTGTCGCACCATCAGGGCTTTGCCGCGTCGACCGGCGGGTCGATCATGGTGTTCACCGCCAGCCTGCTCGGCATCCCGGTGTCGACGACGCACACGATCACCGGCAGCATCATCGGCGCCGGCGTTGCGCGCCGGACGACCGCGGTGCGCTGGGGCGTCGCGGGCAATGTCATTGCGGCGTGGTTCATCACCATTCCGGCGAGCGCGGCGGTGGCGGCGGTCTTTTATGCGATCACCCGCCTGTTTTAAGCGGGGCGGGGTTGCGTTTGAATGAGAACGTAATAAGAACGCTCCGCTTGATAAATAAGGGGAGCGTCCGTCATGGCCGGTGATTTCGATTTCCAGATTGGCAGCTGGCAGGTGAAGCACCGCCGCCTGAAAGAGCGGCTTGCCGGTTGCGACGATTGGGAGGAATTCGACGGGACCTCCGACATGCGGCCGATCCTGGGCGGCGACGGCAATGTCGAGGACAATGTCCTCCATATCCCCGGCGGAACCTACCGCGCGATCGCGCTGCGATCCTATGATCCGGTGCAAGGCAACTGGGCAATCTGGTGGCTCGATGCGCGCAGCCCGCATGCGCTCGACGTTCCGGTGATCGGCCGGTTCGAGGATGGCGTCGGCCATTTCTATGCCGACGACGTGCTGGGCGATCGGCCGATCCGGTTGCGCTTCATCTGGAGCCGCACCGACACCGCGACGCCGCGCTGGGAGCAGGCGATGTCGGCCGACGGCGGGGAAAGCTGGGAAGTGAACTGGACGATGGACTTTACCCGCCGCTGACCGATCACCGCGCCGGGCGATAATCGACGCTGGCGCCGCCGACCATCCGCACCGGCAGGTAGAGGCCGTTGCCATAAGCCTTGATCTCGCCGGTTTCGAAACGGTCGACGCGGGTGCGGATGACAAAGGCGCCTTCGCGCCGCTGGTCGACCGCCCGCTTGATCTTGCCTTGCAGCTTGCCGAGGTCGTTCGTGAAATTCTGGGTCAGCGCGTCGGCGATCAATGGCGCGAAACCCTCGCTGCGGCCAAGGAGGATGAGGAGGTCGCCGCCGACCCCGTTGGTGTCGCCGTTGATGACAAGGTCGGTGAAATGAACCTCGGCCGATCCCGGCTTGTTGGCCGGGATGGCGGTCATCCAGATGCGCCCGCGCGTCGGGGCGCCCGATCGCATCTCCAGCTTCGCCTCCACGTCGACGCCCACCGCGACCCGGCCGCCCTCCGCGCCGTAGATCGTCGACTTGCCGAATTTGACCATCATCGAGCCGAGTTTCGGCAGCACGAAAGGCCGCTGCGACCGCTTGGCGAGCGCGCGGTCGACCACCGGTTGAAGCTGCGCATAATCGGCGATCACCGGCACGCGCACGTCGAGATGCGGCTTGGGGATTTCGCGGACCAGCCGCGGCAGCGGGGTCGGCGCGGGGTCGTTCGGCCGCCCCGAGACGAAGGTTTCGGTGATCGCCTCGAGTCCGAGGTTGAGGTTCAAGCGATCCCCCTCGATCCGGTAGCCGCCGTAGAGGATGCGCTGCGGCGTGACGCGCATCCACACCGGCGGATTCTCGCGGTTGAGTTCGAGCGATGTGAAGCTCTGCCGCCACACGTCGGCCGCCTGTTTGCGGATGTCGATCTTCGCGATCTCGCGCGTCACCTCGCGCTCGACACCCGCCACGACGGGTTTCAGCTTCGCGTCGGCCTGATCGGTGAAGGTGATCCGGCGCCCGAGAAAATCGATGCCCGGCGCCTTGGTCCAGCCATAGCTGATGCGCGCCTTGCCCTCTGTGCGCCAGTCGGGGGTGAGTTCGATGCGGATCCGCGCATGCGCCATCGCCGCGCCCGTCGCGGTCTCGCCCTTCAGCACGCCGCCAACGTCGCGCGCGGCAATTGTCGCTCGAAGCGGTACGTCGACGACGATCTCGCTCCCTTCGCCGCGCAATCGCAGCGGCCCGCGCGTCACCTGGCCGACGATCGTGCAGGCGATCGGCGGGGTGACCTTGACCTTCTTGCCGAAGACTTTCACCCGCTGCGGCTGGACGCAGGCGCGCTCACGCTGGTTGATCGTCCACAGCGTCTTGGGCACCGCGCGTTCGAGCGCCTGCTTGAGCGAGGCGGTGTTGGCGTTGATCGGCACCGCGATCAGCGATTTCTGCGTCGGGGAGGGCGCTTTGTCGGTCGCGCGCGGCGGCGCTTCGACGTCGGTGCGGCGGTCGCAGCCGGTGAGCGCGGTGGACAGCAGCAATGTGGCGGTCGCCAGCTGGACTATTCGCATGCGGTGCCCCCTGATGCGGTATCTGCTCTTTATAACATCGGGATGTGTTAAGCCGTTCCTTGCGAAAAAGCCTGGAACGAAAAATGGCGGAAAACTGCGCAACTTCACACTGAATTCACCTTCGGTGCAAATTCTGTACTACCAAGCCTCGTCACCCCGGACTTGATCCGGGGTCCCGCTGAGCGACGTTGAAAAGCGGGACCCCGGATCAAGTCCGGGGTGACGAAGGAGGGGGAGCGGGGGCTTGTCGCCGAAAGCGCAGAAAACTGCGCAACTTTACGCTGGATTCGCTGTATGGTGCGGCGTCCCGAGGTCATTCCGCAAGGCTATGCGAGCCAAATAATGTAGGACAGCGATTTTTCGCAGGTGTCGCTACGCGACCACCCCGAACAGATCATGCTCGTCAGCATCCTCGATTGTGACATCGACGATGTCGCCGGCCTTCAGCGTCGCCGCGACGTCGCGGAGGTAGACGTGGCCATCGATCTCCGGCGCATCCGCCTGTGAGCGCCCCGTTGCGCCGATGCTACCGTCCTCGTCGGCCTCGCCGACCTCGTCGATGATCACCGGCAGCGTGCGGCCGATCTTGGCTTCGAGTTTCGCGGCGCTGATCGCGGCGGTCTTGTCCATGATGCGCTGGTAGCGCTCTTCCTTGACCTCTTCGGGGACCTGATCGTCGAGGGCGTTGGCCTGCGCGCCCGCAACGGGTTCAAAGCGGAAGGCGCCGACGCGGTCGAGCTGCGCTTCGTCGAGCCAGTCGAGGAGATATTGGAAATCGGCTTCGGTCTCGCCGGGGAAGCCGACGACGAAGCTCGAGCGGATCGAAATGTCGGGGGCGATCGCGCGCCAGCTTTTCAGCCGTTCGAGCACCTTCGCTTCGTTCGCGGGGCGCTTCATGCGCTTGAGGACGCTCGGCGCCGCGTGCTGGAAGGGGATGTCGAGATAGGGCGTGAGCAGCCCTTCGGCCATCAGCGGGATCACCGCGTCGACGTGCGGATAGGGGTAGACATAATGGAGGCGCACCCACGGCGCGCGGCCTTCGCTGGTCTGGAGCTGGCCGAGTTCGCGGGCGAGGTCGGTCATATGCGCGCGCACTTCGCGGCCGTGCCACGGACGCGGGTCGTGGCGAATGTCGACGCCGTAAGCCGAGGTGTCCTGGCTGATCACCAGCAGCTCCTTGGTCCCCGCGGCGACCAGTTTTTCGGCCTCGCGCAGCACCGCGTCGATGCGGCGGCTGACGAGTTTGCCGCGAAGGTCGGGGATGATGCAGAAGGAGCAGCTGTGGTTGCAGCCTTCCGAGATCTTCAGATAGCTGTAGTGGCGCGGGGTCAGCTTCAGCCCGCCTTCGGGGACGAGGTCGACGAACGGACCCTGCGTCGGCGGCGCGGCGTCGTGGACCGCGTCGACGACCTGCTCATATTGATGCGCGCCGGTGACCGCGAGGACGTTCGGGAAACGCGCGCGGATGACCTCGGCCTCGTTGCCCATGCAGCCGGTGACGATGACGCGGCCATTCTCGGCCATCGCCTCGCCGATCGCCTCGAGGCTTTCTTCCTTCGCCGAGTCGAGGAAGCCGCAGGTGTTGACGAGCACGACGTCGGCGCCCGCGTAATCGGGCGACAGGCCATAGCCGTCGGCGCGGAGCTTGGTCAGAATCCGTTCGCTGTCGACGAGTGCCTTGGGGCAGCCGAGCGAAACCATGCCGACCTTCGGCTGGGTGGGGAGGGTTTTGACTGTCATGATTGGCGGCGCCCCTAGTCTATTTTTCGGGGTTTGTCACGCCTGCCAATGTGTCGGCGATGATTCGCCACACGCGCGGGTTGATGCCGAGGCCCAGATGCGTGCTGTCGACCTTTATGTTCCGCGCCTGCGAGTTGTAGGTGTCGACCGCGATGTCGGGGCCGACGATGCCGTCGCGGTCGGAGTAGATGATGGTGAGCGGCTGCGTCAGCCCTTTGACGTTGCGGGCGTGGATTTCGCGTTCAATCGCGTCGACGTCGCGGCCGGCGAAGCGCTGTGCGAGCGCGGTATATTTGGGGCCGCCGATGATCGGCGTGCCCATCGTGATGATCTCGCGGACGAGGTGCGGGTAGGCGCGCCCGGTTTCGCGGGCGATGACGCCGCCGAGGCTCCAGCCGATCAGGGTGAGCGGCGCGCCGTCGGCCTTGACCCATGCGGCGGCTTGGCTCGCGAAGCGTTCGACGTCGGCGGCGACGCGGCCCTGGTTGCGGCCCATGCCCCAGTCGCGGACATGATAGCCGAGGTGGCGGAGATACGCCTCCAGGGGCCGCATCGAGAGTTCGCTCGCGCCATAGCCGGGGAGGAGGGCGATCGCGCGCCCGTCGCCGCGCGGCGCTCCAATCAGGTGATAGCCAGACAGGCCATAGCGCAGCATGTCGAGCGGCAGGGCCAACTCGCCGAGCGTCGCAAGGCGGCTCGGCGGCTTCAAATCCGTGGGAAGCGGGGTGTCGCGGGGCATCGCCTTCTCCCTCCTGTCGCCCTATAGCTCGCCGCATCGGCACGGCATTGCAAGGGTGGTGAACATGATTGGCGTATTTGCGGCGATTTCGGCGGCGGTGGCCGTGGCGGCGGGCGCGTTCGGCGCGCATGGTGCGGCGGGGCCGCAGGAGGCCGAATGGCTGCGCACCGGCGGGCTGTACCAGCTGATCCATGCGGTCGCGGCGATCGCGATCATGGGCACCGCGCGCGGACCCGCGATCATGCTGCTCGTCGGCGCGGCGCTGTTTGCGGTCACGCTTTATGCGATGGCGCTTGGCGGGCCGCGGTGGCTGGGGGCGGTGACGCCGATTGGCGGGACGTTGCTGATTGTCGGCTGGCTCTGGGCCGGCTGGCTTTACTGGCGGGGTTAGGGTCAGAACCGGCTAAAAGCGCGAACGAGGCGTCGAAATGGCGAAGATATCGGGTTCGGGTGGCCGCCGCGGGTAGCACCGCTACCCGCAAGGCCGCACGGGCCTGAGATCGAAGCCATTTCGGCGTCCCTTCGGGATTTGACCGATTTTGTCCATTGCGTCGTCGGCAAGTCTGGAAATATCGACATATTCCTGCGCCTTGCCTCCTCGCACTGAACAAAATCGATTCAAACCTCGAACGCACTTTTAGCCGGTTCTGACCCTTAGTCGGCTTCGCAGGTTTCGCTGTTGACGACCTCGACGATCATGTCGCCCGCCTGCAGCTTGCTCGCTTCGTCTTCCCAGAAACCATAGGGTTTGCCGCCGCGGTAGATGCGCAGGCCGCGCCCGCCGCTCGCGAGTTGATCGAGGCTTTTGCCGATTTCTTCGCCGCGGACCGGGCGTTCGCGCAGCTGCACCTTGCCGCCGATCGCGGCAAGGTCGGCCATATAGTCGGCGACATGTTCGCCCTGCGCCGAACCCGCGAGGAGCAGGCCGGTGAAGCTGACCGGGTTGATGACGTTCGCCGCCCCCGCCTGGCGTGCGAGCAACTCATTGTCCTGCGCGCGGATGACGACACTGATCGGCACATTCGGGGCGAGATGGCGGACGGTGAGCACGATGAGGATCGAACTGTCGTCGCGTCCCGCCGAAACAAGGACGGTGTGCGCCTTGGCGATCTGGACGTCGATCAGCGTGTCGTCGTTCGACGCGTCGCCCTGAAGCACGTTACAGCCGACTGCCTCGGCCGCCTGGATGCGCGGGCCCGACTGGTCGATCACGACGATGCACGCGGGGTCGGTGCCGCGCGCGATGAGTTCGCGAACCGCCTCCGCGCCGCTGGTGCCGTAACCGAGCACGACATAATGATCGGTGAGCTTTGCCTGGATGCGGGCCATACGCCATTTTTCCCATGTGCGCTTGAGGACGAAATTATAGGCGGTGCCGACGAAGATGAAGAGCACCATGATGCGGATCGGGGTGACGATCACCGCCTCGATCAGGCGCGAGCGGTCGGACACCGGCGCGATATCGCCAAAGCCCGTCGTGGTGACCGAGATCATCGTGAAATAAACGACGTCGAGGAAGCTGATCTGGCCGTCGTGGCTGTCCTTCAGCCCCGCGCGGTCGACCCAGTGGACAAGCACGACGATCGCGATCAGGGAGAAGGCGACGCCGAGCCGTGTGATGACATCGGCCCAGATCGGCCATTTGCTCGCGCGCTTCAGCGGGCGAAAGATGTGCGGCATTTTCAGCTTGTCGGAAGGCCGACGGCTCATCGGGGCGGCAACTGCTTCATCGGATCGACTGGTATGCGATTTTTGCGCAGCTGGAAATGGAGTTGCGACGTCTGGACCTGTCCGGTCGCGCCGGCGCGGCCGATGACGTCGCCCATGCGCACGCTCTGGCCGCGCTTGACGTCGATCCGGCCCGCGTGGCCATAGGCGCTGACCCAGCCGCCGCCGTGGTTGATCAGGATCAGCCCGCCATAGATGCCGACCTGGTCGCCGGCATAGGCGACGACGCCGCCCGCGGTCGCGCGGATTGGAGTGCCCGCCGCGGCGGCGATGTTGATGCCGTCACTGACCCTGCCCGGTGCGATCGGGCCGAAGCGCGCGAGGATCGGCCCATTGAGCGGCCATTCGAAGCGGCCGGCGAAATAGGCGGGCTCGGCGATCGCGGTGGTGACGGGCGGGCGCGGGGTGGCGCTGCCAGCGGTCGGTCGGGCCGCTTCGGCGAGCGCGGGCTGGCTGCCCGTCAGGATGTCATCGATGTTGAGGCGGAAAGCGGCGGCGCGCGCGCCGACATCGACCGGACCGCGCGGAAGGACGCGCGCGTCGGAGGGCAGGCGCAGGCGCTGGCCGACGCGCAATATATAGGGTTCGGACAGCGCGTTGACCGTGATGATCTCACCCCAGTCGGCGTCATAAGCCGCGGCGATGCCGATCCCCGTCTCGCCCGCGCCGACGCGGTGATAGAGGCCGGCGGGGATGCGGAGTTCCTGCCCGAAGCGCAGCGCATAGGGCGGCCGGAGGTCATTCTCGATCGCGAGCGCCTCGGAACCCGCCCCGGTTTTCTCGCCGACCGCGCGGAGCGTGTCGCCGGGGCGGACCGAATAGACGCCTGCATTCACGCGGACAGCGTTGGTTGTGACCGACTTGAGCGTCCAGGTCGGGCGCTCATAGACACCAGTCGCTTCGCCGATCGGGCGGCGTTCGAAGTCTGGTGCCGGAACGGGCGGCGAAGGCGGAGCGGGTGTCGCCGGAATGCAGCCGGCGAGCGATGCAGCGCACAGTAAGGCCGCGATATGATGTCTGAAATCCCCCATGCGCTCCCTTTGCCAAAGCAAAGCGGCGGTGGCTAGACTTCTGTCTCGGGATGAGACGGAATTCCCACTTTCGTCATTCCCGCGAAAGCGGGAACCCAGTCCGGCGTTGCTGCTGGGTTCCCGCTTTCGCGGGAATGACGAATGGTCTTTTACGCGCCGTACGCACCGCGCAACGCGGCGAGCGAGGCGTCGTGGGTCAGGTCGAGCTGGAGCGGGGTGACCGAGATATAGTTGTCGTCGATCGCCTCGAGGTCGCTGTCGTGGCCGAGGCTGTGTTCGATACCGTGAAGCCCGAACCAGAAATAGCGATAGCCGCGCGGGTCGGTGCCCTCGACGATCGAGCCGCGGCCATAGTCATGGAAGCCCTGCCGCGTGACGCGGATGCCCTTCACCTCTTCGGCGGGGATCGCGGGGAAATTGATGTTGATCAGCGTGCGCGGCGCCATCTCCATGGCGAGCAGCGGGCGCAGCGCTTTCGCGCCCCACGCGGCGGCGGCTTCGAAGGGCACGCTGTCGCCCATGCCTTCCCTGGCGTACACCTGGCTGAGCGCGATCGAAGGGATGCCCGCGAGCGCGCCCTCGATCGCCGCCGAGACGGTGCCCGAATAAGTGACGTCGTCGCCAAGGTTGGCGCCGCGGTTGACGCCCGACAGGATCAGGTCAGGCTTTTCGGGCAACAGCTTGCCGATCGCCATCATCACCGAATCGGTCGGCGTGCCGCTGCACGACCAGCGGCGCTCTTCGTGCTGGCGGATGCGCACGGGGCGCGAGAGGGTGAGCGAGTGGCCGGCGCCCGATTGTTCCTCGGCAGGCGCGCAGACCCAGATGTCGTCCGAAAGCTCGCGCGCGATCGCTTCGAGCACCGCCATGCCGGGGGCGTGATAGCCGTCGTCGTTGGTGAGGAGGATGCGCACGTCAGTTCTCTCTTTCTTCGTCATCCCGGGCTTGACCCGGGATCCATTCGGCGGTGGCGTCATGGACCCCGGATCAAGTCCGGGGTGACGACGGTTTAGTTGGCCGGCGTGAGCTTCGTTATGCCGCCCATGTACGGGAGCAGCGCCTGCGGAATATCGACGCTGCCGTCGGCTTGCTGGTAATTTTCGAGGATCGCGACGAGCGTTCGGCCCACGGCAAGCCCCGAGCCGTTGAGCGTATGGACGAACTCGTTGCTCTTCGCGCCCTCGCGGCGGAAGCGCGCGTTCATGCGCCGCGCCTGAAAGTCGCCGCAGGTCGAGCAGCTCGAAATTTCGCGATAGGCGTTCTGGCCGGGCAACCAGACTTCGAGGTCATAGGTCTTGCGTGCCGAAAAGCCCATGTCGCCGCTGCACAGCAGCATCTTGCGATAGGGGAGTTCGAGCGCCTCAAGGATCACCTCGGCGGCGCGCGTCTTGCGTTCGAGTTCGGCGTCCGAGTCCTCGGGGCGGACGATCGAGACGAGCTCGACCTTCCAGAACTGGTGCTGACGGATATAGCCGCGCGTGTCGCGCCCCGCCGACCCGGCTTCGGAGCGGAAGCAGGGGGTGAGCGCGGTCATGCGGATCGGCAGCTCGGCTTCGGGCAGGATTTCCTCGCGCACCGCGTTGGTCAGGCTCATCTCCGAGGTCGAGATCAGCCAGCGGCCGTCGGTGGTCTGGAACAGGTCCTCGCGGAACTTCGGGAGCTGCGTCGTGCCATACGCAGCTTCGTCGCGAACCATCAATGGGGTCGCGCATTCGGTATAGCCCGCCTCAGTGGTCTGCTTGTCGATCATGAACTGGCCGAGCGCGCGTTCCAGCCGGGCCATCTGGCCCTTCAGGAAGGCGAAGCGCGCGCCCGACATCTTTGCCGCGGTCTCGAAGTCGAGGCCGAGCGCGGGGGCGAAATCGGCATGTTCCTGCGGCGTGAAATCAAACGTGCGCGGCGTGCCCCAGCGCGCGATCTCGACATTGCCGTCCTCGTCCTCGCCCGCGGGGACGTCGGCGAGCGGGATGTTCGGGATCGCGGCGAGGATATCCTGCAGCGCGGCGAGTTGTTCGCGCTCGGCGTCTTCCTTGGCGGGGAGGGCGGTCTTGAGGTCGGCGACCTCTGCCTTCAGCGCCTCGGCCTTGTCCTTGTCGCCGCTGGCCATCGCCTGGCCGATCAGCTTCGACGCCTCGTTACGGCGTGCGAGCGATGTCTGGATTTCGGTCTGCAACGCGCGCAGCGACGCGTCGGCCGCCACGATCTGGGCGGACAGGGGTTCGAGGCCGCGGCGCGCGAGGCCGGCGTCGAACGCTTCGGGATTTTCCCGGATCAGGCGGATATCGTGCATGCGCCGCGCTATGGCGTTGCGGGTTGCAAGGCGCAAGCCCGTCCTTGCACGTCCGTCATTCCCGCGAAGGCGAGAATCCCGCTCTTTCTTGCACCGTCGAAAGCGGGATTCCCGCCTTCGCGGGAAGGACGAAGTAAAAAAATCTAGCCGCGGTGCTCCAGCAGCTCAGCGAGTTGGCCGAGCACCGTGCCCCAGCCGTCGTGGAAACCCATCTCTTCATGCTTCGCACTGTCCTCGGGAGTCTTGTGCAGCACCCGCGCCGAATAGAGCGTGCCACCATCCTTGGCCTCGAAGGTCAGAATCGCCGTCATCGCCAGCCATGGTTCGGCGGGCTGCCAGCCTTCGGTCAGCACGGTGGTGAAGACGAGGCGCTGTTCGGGGATAGCTTCCAGAAAGCAACCGTCGACATGCGGCTGGAAATCGGCCGCGGCTTCCTCGCGCATCTGCGTCACGAATCCGCCGCCGGGCCGGAGGTCGAGCGTAACGACGCGGCATTCGATGGGTGCCGGAATCCACCACCGCGCGAGTTTCGCGGGGTCGCTCCATGCGTCCCATACCGCCGATGGCGGCGCGGCGATGTGGCGGGAAATGGTGAGTTCGCTTTTGCTCATGCGTTTTGCTCCGGGGGATTTTGCGATTCGACGAAGTCGGCGAGGCGGTCGGTGCGGCCCTGCCAGATCGCGCGTTGCTGCGAGAGCCAGCCTTCCGCCGCCGCGAGCCGCTCGGCATCGACGCGGCAGGTGCGGACGCGGCCGTGCTTTTCGGTGCGGATCAGGCCCGACAGCTCGAGCACCGACAGATGTTTGAGGAAGGCGGGGAGGCCCATCTCGAAGGGCTCGGACAGCCGCTTTACCGGCGCGGCGCCTTTGAGCAGGCGGCTGACGACCGCGCGGCGCGTCGGGTCGGCGAGCGCGTGGAAGAGCGAATCGAGCGCAGCTTGTTGGTTCACCATGTGGCGAACTATATAAATAGTTTCCCATATGGCAAACTGATTCTCGTTGCGCATAAAAAAGGGCCGCCCCCGAGGGGGCAGCCCTTAGTTCGGTGGTCTGGGTTAGCCCCCCGGACCGCCAGTGGATTTCTCAAGCCGCGTTGGCGTTGTCGTCGTTGCGGTTCGCCGCGCGGCGCCGCGCGACAAGCGCAGCGGCTGCAGCGCCGAACAATAGCATCATCGGCGGTGCAGGAACAGGGGTCGGGTCGCCCGACGAGCTACCATGGCTGCTGCTGCCGCCCGAGCTCGACGAAGACGACGAACTGCTGCTCGACGAGGATGACGAGCTCGTGCTGCCGGTCGAACCAAAGCTGCTGGTGCTGCCGGTCGCGCCCGACGAGGTTGCGCCGCTCGACGTGCTGCTGGACGACGACGAGGACGAGCTGGACGACGAGCTGCTGGAGCCGCCCGAACTGCCGTGCGACGAACTGCCCCAACCCGAGCTGCCCTTCGAAGAGCTGCCGCCCGAAGAGGACGAGCTCGACGACGAAGAGGAAGAGGACGAGCTCGACGACGAGCTGCTGCTCGACGAGGAGGTGCTGACGTTGCCCGAAGAGGTCGAAACATTGCCCGACGAGGTCGAAGTGCTGACGCTGCCGGTCGAGGTCGAGACACCGCCCGTCGACGTCGAAGTCGAAACACCGCCCGTCGAGGTCGACACGCCGCCCGTGGACGTCGAGACACCGCCCGTCGAGGTCGACACCCCGCCGGTGGACGTCGAGACGCCGCCGGTCGAGGTCGAGACACCCGATGAGGTGCTGGACGTCGTGCTGAGGCCGCCGGTCGTCGTCGAGGTGACGACGATGCTGCCGCTGCTGCCGCCGCCGCTGCTGCCACCGAAGAAACCGCCGAAGAAGCCGCCGCCGAAACCGCCGCCAAAGCCGCCGCCGATCACGGTCACGCCGCCGCCGCTGCTGCCGCCTTCGAAGCCCCCGCGCGGGAAGGGCGCGTAGGGGATGGGGGGCAGCGGGATCGTCTGCGTCACGACCTGCGTCTGCGGGGTCGCGGTGCGAATGATGCGCTTCGTCGTAACGACGCGGCGCACGCGCTTTACGGGCTTGCGGGCGGCATGGCGCTTGCGCACCACCTTCTTGCCGGCGCACGGCGAGCAGGACTGGACTGTCTGGGCGCGCGCCTTCGGCACGTCGGCGATCTGCATCGCGCCGCTACCGATGATCGCCCCGCCGCAGGTGCAGGCGCAAAGCTTGGCAAGGGCCATTCGGACAGACATAGGCTTTTCTTTCTTTCCCGTTGCAGGTGCGAAGCGCCATCGACCAGCACCCCCGTCACCTTCGCTATAACTCAAAAGGCCAAAGCTTTATGAACGCGGCAATTGCGTTAACCGCGTTCACCTGTCCGAGAGCGGGAAATGCCATGCGGAATCAACAAAAATCCCGGTATCTGTCCCAAAACAGAACGGATTATGTAACAATTCTATGCAATTGGTTAACCTTCGGACCTAAATCGCGTCGCGCTATGGCGTCCGGCGGGTCGCCGTCGGGCGGCAGAATCGCCCCCGACACGATGCCGGTTCATCGCCGCTTCACGGGTCGTCGCTATCGGCAGCTTGGCGCTTGTATCGTTGCCAGCGGCTGGGTATAGGCGCGCCACTCCCCGAGCTGTTTAACAGCCCGTAAGGTGACAGGAAAGGACGCGAGAGCCCCTCATGCCGACCAAGATTGCCGACGTTGGCGCTGACGCGCTTCGCGAAGCCAAATCCAATCTCGATTCGGATTATGTCCCCAGCGACGACGAAGAGTTTATGAACGAGCGGCAGCAGGATTATTTCCGCGGTCTGCTGCGCGCCTGGAAAAAATCGATCCTCTCCGAATCCGAATCGACGCTGGCGCATCTTCAGGACGGCCCGCTGCGCGAACCCGACCTCGCCGACCGCGCGTCGAGCGAAACCGACTGGGCGATCGAACTTCGCACCCGCGACCGCCAGCGCAAGCTGATCGCCAAGATCGATTCGGCGATTCGCCGCATCGACGAAGGCGAATATGGCTATTGCGCGGTCACTGGCGAGCCGATCTCGCTCGCGCGCCTGCAGGCCCGCCCGATCGCGACGATGACGCTGGAGGCGCAGGAGCGCCACGAGCGCAACGAACGGATTTCACGCGAAGATTAGTCGTAGAGGACCGCGGTCCATTTACGATTCCGCAACGACCCGGCCCTAGATTCCGCTCCTCAATCACAAGAGGAACGGGGCGCAATGGATTCACTAGGACCCAGATCGGTCGACGAGGAAGTCGCGGCGCTGTCGCGCGGTGCCGATCGCGACAGCCTGTTCCTGCAGGCCGGCCTGATCCTGCCCGGCAGCCCGGACCCCGTTACCGTGCGCGTGCGCAACCTGTCGCCCGGCGGCATGCTGGCCGAGGCGAACGTCAAGGTCGCGCAGGGCGCGGCGGTCGAGGTCGACCTGCGCAATGTCGGTCCGGTCGCGGGCCGCGTGATCTGGGTGGGTGAGGGCAAGTTCGGCATTGCGTTCGACCGTCAGGTCGACCCGCAGGCTGTGCGTCGTCAGGTGGTTTCGCAGTCCGATTTGCCGCCGCATCTTCGGCGCACGGGCCTCGAGAAAGGGCCCCTCTATCGCCGGCGCTGATGCGTCCTTCACAGGGTGGCATCAGCGGGGCGATAGCGCTGGCGATCAGGCGATCGTCAGCATTTCCTCCTTGAGTTTCAGTTTCTGCTTCTTGAGCTGCGCGACGACTCCGGTATCGGGGGCGGGACGGCGCTCTTCATTCGCAATTTTCGCATCGAGGTCCGCGTGACGGGACTTCAGGGTGGAAAGGTGCGACGTGCTCATTGGCATTCTCCTTTTCGACTCGATGGGCAAGGCGAATTAAATCACGAAACCTCCCCGATGTCGTGCCGATTCGGCCAAGCGGTCCCCGTTGCGGACCAGTGGTGAACGTGGCAGGGAGGCGATGTGAACCCCGAGGAAATTACCCAGCGCCTGGAACTGCTTCGCATCGAGCATCGCGACCTCGATGCGGCGATCATTGCGCTCGGCACCGCGGCGGTTCCCGACCAGCTGCAGCTTGCGCGCCTGAAAAAACGCAAGCTGCGCCTCCGCGACGAGATCTCCTGGTGCGAGGACCAGCTGCTTCCCGACATCATCGCCTAGGACCGGCCGACATTCGGCCCATGCCGGCCTGCAAATGTCGACCGATCCTAAACGCCTGAATCAAAACGGGACGGCCGGCGCCCGTATTTTCATGGTTACCGACGTTGCGGACCCGATGGTCGGCATGGCATCTCGCGCGTCATGGTCGGTGGGCGAACGAACATGATGGCAATCGATGTGCCGGTGCAACGCGCACAGGTCGAAAATCTCTATGTCGAGGCGATGCTGCTCGCCGATGAGGCGCACGCCGCTTTTGCCGTGCAGCGCGACCTCGGGCGGGCCGGCGGCGACGCGGCGGCGCAGATCGGCCTTGCGTGCGAATCGTTGAAGACGACGACGCGGCTGATGCACGTCATCGCCTGGCTGCTCCATCGCCGCGCGATGTTCGCGGGCGACCCGGGGGCGGGGCCGCACGACAGCGCGGCGCGGATCGGCGAGGCCGTCGCGGCCGACTGGGATATCTGCGCAAGCTTCGATGTGTCGGTGCGCCGGATTGTTTCGGCGAGCGAGCGATTGTTCGAGCGGATCGCGATGCTGGAGGCCGGCTGGGAAGCGCCGGCCGTGACCCCGGTGCAGCAATTGCTGGCGCGGTTGGAGGCGCGGCTTTGAACCGGTAGCCGCCGGTCAACGATACAGCGCTTTCGATTGGAAGCAGACTCTTCATTCATCGTCACCCCGGACTTGATCCGGGGTCCCGCTTGATATCAGAGCCGGTCGATCCCTCAAAAAAGCGGGATCCCGGATCAAGTCCGGGATGACGAAGGAAAATGAGCAACGCTGCTTCCCACCCCTAAGTGGACGTCAGCTATCCAGCTAACCCAGCCACTCGATCCACGCGCCATGTGCGTGCGCTTGCCCGATTTTCCTCGGCGCCTCGCCGCCCGGCCAATAGCGCACGACCAGTTCATGATGATGCACCGTGCGGTTCGCCTCGAGCGCCACCCACGCGAGAGGGCGGTCGGGGGTCGCGCGCTTGCCGGCGTCCTCCATCGCGGCGGTGACGCGCGCTTGCTGGTCGGTGGGGACATATTGCCAGACGACCGAATGCATCAGGACGCGGGTCGTCCCTTTTGTTTGCGGTTTCGCGAGTTCGGCCTCGACGAAATCTGCAGCGGTCGCACGGATCAGTTGCGGTGGATCCTCGGTCGCCGCCGCAATCGCCGCCTCGATGCGCGCGAAGCGGATATGATGCTCGGGCCAGATATAGGCTTTGAGCCGGAGCGCCTGCGCAGGATCGGTCAGGTCGACGGGGGCGACGTCGCAGCCCTTGAGGCCGGCGAATTCGATCGCATGCTGCGGCGGATGGTCGCCGCGCCATTGGGGGGTGAAGGCGATCGCGCCGGGCTGCGGCCCGACATGCACGCCGCCAAGGTCGTAATGATAGCGGTCGATCATCAGGTTGATCCCGCCGCTCGACCCGATTTCGCGGCAGTCGAAAAGCGGCGGCAGGCCGCGGTCGGCGAGCCAGAGCATCGCGGCGATGAAGTTCGACGAGCGTCCGGCCTCGTTCGTTTGCGGCGGGCCGTCGAGCCAGGGCAGCAGCGCCGCCTCATGCCGCGCGACAACCGCGGCGATGATTGTGGCGTCGTTGATATCCTCCGAATCGGCATAGATGGGGGCGAGTTCGTGCGCGGTTCCCGTCAGGTGCAGCGCGTGGATGCCGCCGGCGGCGCGCAGCGGCAGCGCGTCGGCGAGCGGCGGACCCTGCCAGCCGGCGATGCGGCGCGCGAATTCGCTTGCGGGCTTGCCGAGCAACGCGCCGAGCGCGGCGACGACGCGCGCGGTGACGCGGGCATCGTTGGCGCGGCAATAGGCGACCTGATTGGCGAAAGCGGTGCGGACGGCCTTCGGGCCGGTCTCGGCCATGTCGATGAACTCGTAGCGCTCGCTCATTGCCCTTTTTCCTCTCGCCGCTTATGGGCGCGCAAGCTTATGCCCGAACCGATCATCTTTGCCATCCCGAAGGGGCGCATCCTCGACGAGGCGCTGCCCCTGCTTGCGCGCGTCGGGATAGAGCCGTCGGACGAGTTTTTCGATAAGAAAAGCAGGGCGTTAGTTTTTGGGACAAATCAGCCGCACATCTCGCTGATCCGCGTGCGCGCGTTCGACGTTGCGACCTTCGTCGCGCATGGCGCGGCGCAGCTCGGCATCGTCGGGTCGGACGTCGTCGACGAGTTCGATTATAGCGAGCTTTACGCGCCGGTGGACCTTGGCATCGGCCACTGCCGCCTGTCGCTCGCCGGGCCGGAAGGCAGCGCGCCGCCAGGGCTGGGCGAAAGCCATATCCGCGTCGCGACCAAATATCCCGGAACGACGCGCCGCTGGTTCGAGGCGCAGGGCATCCAGGCCGAATGCATCAAGCTGAACGGCGCGATGGAAATCGCGCCGAAGCTGGGGCTTGCCTCGCACATCGTCGATCTGGTTTCGACGGGGCGGACGCTCGTCGAAAATGCGCTCGCCGAACAGAAGATCATCAGCGAGGTGTCGGCGCGGCTGATCGTCAACCGCGCAGCGTTCAAGCTGCGTTCGGCCGAGGTGCCGGCACTCGTCGAACGCTTCCGTCAGGCAGTAGGGCAGGGCGATGCGGCGGCTTGATGCTTCCGAACCCGGCTTCGCCGCCGAGTTCGACGCGCTGGTCAACGATCGGCGCGAGAGCGATTCCGACGTTTCCGCCGACGTCGCCGCGATCATCGCGCGGGTGAAGGCCGAGGGCGACGTCGCGCTCGCCGATTATACCGCGAAGTTCGACCGCTTCGATTTGGACGCGAGCGGGTGGAGCATTTCGAAGGAGGAATGCGCCGCGGCCTATGAGGCGCTGGCGCCCGAGCTTCGCGATGCGCTGAACCTCGCCGCCGACCGTATCCGCGCCTATCACGCCGCGCAGCTCCCCGAGAACCGCGACTATCGCGATAGCACGGGCGCCCGGCTCGGTGTCCGCTGGAGTGCCGTCGATGCCGCTGGCGTCTATGTGCCGGGCGGTCGCGCCGCTTACCCCTCGTCGGTCTTGATGAACATCCTCCCGGCGAAGGTCGCGGGGGTCGAACGCATCGTGATGATGACCCCAACCCCGGGTGGTGAAACCAACCCCGTGGTGATGGCCGCCGCGCATATCGGCGGGGTCGACGAGATATGGCGCATCGGCGGGGCGCAGGCGGTTGCCGCGCTCGCTTATGGCACCGGCCGCATCGCGCCGGTCGATGTCGTCACCGGCCCGGGCAACGCCTGGGTCGCCGAGGCGAAGCGGCAGGTCTACGGCGTCGTCGGCATCGACATGGTAGCGGGACCGAGCGAGATCGTCGTCGTCGCCGACAATCGGAACGTGCCGCATGTCATCGCCGCCGACCTGCTCAGCCAAGCCGAGCATGACCCGACGAGCCAGTCGATCCTGTTCACCGACGACGCGGCTTTTGCCGATGCGGTTGCGGCGGCGGTCGATGCGATCATCCCGACGCTCGGGACCGCTACGACGATGCGCGAAAGCTGGGATGCGAATGGCGCGATCGTCATGGTGCCGACGCTCGCCGACGCGATTCCGCTCTGCGACCGGCTCGCGCCCGAACATCTCGAACTCGCGGTCGATGCCGCCGAGGCCGATGCGCTCTTTGCCAAGGTGCGCCATGCCGGCTCGGTCTTCCTCGGCCGCCAGACCCCCGAAGCGATCGGCGATTATGTCGCCGGCCCCAACCATGTGCTGCCGACCGGCCGCCGCGCGCGCTTTTCGAGCGGGCTGTCGGTCAGCGACTTCATGAAGCGCACCAGCTTCCTCGCGCTCGACGAAGCGAGCCTTGCCGCGATCGGTCCGGCCGCGGTCGCGCTCGCGGGCGCCGAGGGGCTTCCTGCCCATGCGCTTTCGGTCAGCCAGCGTCTCAGCTAAGAAAAGAGTCATGAACAAACGCGCCCAGTCCCGATCCGCCGCCCGTCTCGCCGCCGTCCAGGCGCTCTATCAGCATGAGATGGAGGGCACGCCCGTGCCCAAGCTGATCCACGAATTCCATCAGCACCGCATCGGCGCGACGATCGAGGACGAGGAATATGCCGACGCCGACACCGCTTTCTTCGACGATATCGTCAAGGGCACGCTCGCGCGCATCGAAGAGATCGACGTGGCGATCGTCGCGCGGCTCGCGAGCGGCTGGTCGATGGAGCGGCTCGACCGCACGATGAAGGCGATCCTGCGCGCCGGTTCCTATGAGCTGATGGCGCGCGGCGATGTGCCCGTCGGCGCCGTGGTCAGCGAGTATGTCGATGTCGCAAAGGCGTTTTTCGATACGCGCGAGGCGGGGTTCGCCAACGGGCTGCTCGATGCGATCGGCAAGGATGTGCGGGCCAAGTGATGAAAGATCCTCCCTGTGGCGAAGCCATGGGGAGGGGGACCGCTCGCTGAAAGCGAGTGGTGGAGGGGCGGCGACGTTGCGCCAATAGCCCCTCCGTCAGCGCTGCGCGCTGCCACCTCCCCACCGCTGCGCGGCAGGGAGGATCGACGGTATCTTTTATACCGTAGCGGTATCCTCTAGGCTTCCCCGTATGAGCGAAGCCGACTTCATCGCCCGCCTGCGTGCCATCGCGACCGATCCCGCCGCGCGCGGGCTGGCCGACGACGCCGCGGTGCTGGGCGACCTTGTCCTCACCCACGACATGATCGTCGAGGGCGTCCATTTCCTTCCCGACGAGCGGCCACAGGATGTCGCGTGGAAGCTCGTCGCGGTGAACCTCTCCGACCTCGCCGCCAAGGGCGCCGCGCCGCTCGGCGTACTCGTCGGCTACAGCCTGACCGGTGACGAGTTTTGGGACGCCGCCTTTGTCCGCGGTCTGGGCGAGGTGCTGCGGCGGTATGAGGTGCCGCTGCTCGGGGGCGACACGGTGGGCATCCCGGGAGGCGCGCCGCGCACATTCGGGCTCACCGCGATCGGCAAGGCGCCCGCGACCGGCGCGCCGGCGCGGAGCGGCGCAAAGCCCGGCGACCAGATCTGGGTTACCGGCACGATCGGCAATGCCGGGCTCGGCCTCGCGATGCGGCTCGGGCAGGTCGATCCGAACGAAACCTGCCTCGCCGCTTATAACCGTCCCGAGCCGCAGCTGGCCTTCGGGCAAGCGGTGGCGCCGCACGTCCATGCGATGATGGACGTGTCCGATGGCCTGTTGATCGATGCGCAGCGGATGGCCGAGGCGAGCGGATGGCAGCTCGGCATCATGCTGGAATCGGTGCCGCTCTCGGCGGCGTTGCTCGCGGTACGCCCCGACATACTCGACACGCGGCTCGCGGCGGCGACCGCGGGCGACGATTATCAGCTACTGTTTACCGCCGATCCCTCGGCCGCCGCGACGATCCGCGAGACCGCGGCCGGGTTGAATGTCACCGTCACACTTCTTGGTCACGCCGGGGTCGGTGAGGGAATCACGCTGACACACCGGGCACAACGCATCGCGCTGCCCGATCGCCTTGGCTTCATGCACTAGCCACCATTCCCGCCTGCGCCCTGGATCGGCAACGGGATATTTTGCTTTGAAATCCGTTTGATGGCAAAGCGATGCGCTCGGGTGGAACCGTCCGCCCCGGCAGGTGCGGTGAATCAGAAGGACCGGGAATGGTCGACCGAAAAAGCGGGCGTCAAGGCTTTGCCCGGGCGCTTCTCGCGATCTGTTTCGTATGTTTCTGTCATCCCGCGCAGGGCGCCGGCACCCCGGACCCGGCAGAAGACATGCAGGCGCAGACGGTCGCGACCGATCCCGAGCCTCCCGAAGCCGACGAACCACCCGATCAAGTCACGACGCTTGCGACTGACTGCGCGGCGGACGATGCCGAGGCGTGCACGCGGCTTGGCTATGTCCATCACGAGGGCGATGGCGTTCCGAGGGACGACGCGCGTGCGACACCGCTGTTTGCCCGGGCCTGCCATCTCGGCGACATGACGGGCTGCACGATGGCAGGTTATGCCTATAGCGAAGGGAGTGGCGTCGAACGCTCGCGCGAGTTCGCCGCCGCCTATTACGCCTTCGCGTGCCACGGCGACGAGGCGACGGCATGCTCGAACCTTGGCCTCGCCTATGTGGGCGGAGACGGAGTTGCCAAGGATACCCGGCGCGCCACACAGCTGTTCGCAAAGGCCTGCGATCTGGGCAGCGTGTCGGGATGCGCGAACCTTGGCGCATCCTATTCGCTGGGCAAGGGCGTCGCACCGGACCAGCGTCAGGCAGCGCGGATCTTCGAGCGCGCCTGCAAGGCGGAAGATCAGCACGCCTGCTATAATCTCGGCGTCCTCCACCGCGACGGGCTCGGCATGCCGCGCGACGAAAAGAGAGCCGTCGCGCTGTTCGAACAAAGCTGCCGCGCCGACGACGCATCGGCCTGCGGCAATCTGGCGACGCTGGTCGACGACGGGCGCGGTGTGCGCCGGAACCGCCAGCGCGCCCTCGAACTGTTCGACAAGGCGTGCGCACTGGGTGAGGCCGAAAGCTGCTTCACGCTCGGGCGCGCCTATCAGACGGGCAAGGGCATCGAACGCGATAATGCGCGCGCGATCGAGCTGCTCGAGCGGGCGCTGAAGCTCGACCCCGACACCGAATCCGCTGCCGACGCGCAAAAGGCGCTGAAGGCCGCACGCGACGAAGCCGCTTGACGCCGGCGGCCGCTCGTGCGGCGGAAATCACGGGAAACTCCCGAATAAGCGGGGTTGCGTGTCGCTTTCTTTCTTCCCATAAATCGGCGTCCAAATTTGGGGCGGTCGCATCAGGGGAGAGAGCGAACCGGCATCAATAAGTCGGACGTGCTCGACTGCTATCTTCTGCGTCGCCCTTCTCAATGGGAAGGAATAGTCACGCATGAATCCGGTTTTGATCGCGATAGCGTGCGGCCTGTTGGCCGTACTCTATGGGTTCATTACCTCGCGGCAGGTGCTCAGCGCCTCCGCCGGTAATGAAAAGATGCAGGAAATCGCCGCCGCCATTCAGGAAGGCGCCAAGGCCTATCTCGGCCGCCAATATCGTACCATCGCCATCGTCGGCGTCGTTGTCGCCATTCTTGTCGGGCTGTTCCTTGGCCCAATCTCGGCAACCGGCTTCGTCATCGGCGCCGTGCTGTCGGGGGTTGCCGGCTTCGTCGGCATGAACATCTCGGTCAAAGCCAACGTCCGCACCGCAGCCGCGGCGCAGACCGGGCTGCAGGCGGGCCTGACCATGGCGTTCCGCGCCGGCGCGATCACCGGCATGCTCGTGGCGGGGCTCGCCTTGCTCGCGATCTCGGTCTTCTTCTGGTATCTGACCGGCCCGGGTGGCTTCACCGTCGGCGGTGAGGATCGCACCGTCGTCGACGCGCTCGTCGCGCTCGCGTTCGGCGCCTCGCTGATCTCGATCTTCGCGCGTCTCGGCGGCGGTATCTTCACCAAGGCCGCCGACGTCGGCGCCGACCTTGTCGGCAAGGTCGAGGCCGGAATTCCCGAGGACGATCCGCGCAATCCGGCGGTGATCGCCGATAACGTCGGTGACAATGTCGGCGACTGCGCCGGTATGGCGGCCGACCTGTTCGAAACCTATGTCGTCACCGTCGGCGCCACCATGGTGCTGATCGCGCTGCTGCTGAAGGGCACCGGCGATATGCTGCTCCCGCTGATGACGCTGCCGCTGCTCATGGGCGGCGTGTGCATCATCACCTCGATCATCGGCACCTATTTCGTTCGTCTCGGCAGCGGGAAGAACGTCATGGGCGCGATGTACAAGGGCTTCCTCGTCACCGCGGTGCTCTCGATCCCGGCGATCTGGTTCGCGACCAGCTATGTGCTGAAGGGCGACATGACGACGACGATCGCCGAGGTTGGTGGCAAGGCGTTCAACGGCAGCGACCTTTTCTATTGCTCGCTGCTCGGCCTCGTCATCACCGGGCTGATCATCTGGATCACCGAATATTACACCGGCACCAATTTTCGTCCGGTGCGCTCGATCGCCAAGGCTTCGGAAACGGGCCACGGCACCAACGTGATCCAGGGTCTCGCGGTCAGCCTTGAATCGACCGCGCTGCCGACGCTCGTGATCTGCGTCGGTATCGTCGTCGCGTTCCAGACCGCGGGCATCGTCGGTATTGCCTTTGCCGCCACCGCAATGCTGGCGCTCGCCGGCATGGTTGTTGCGCTCGACGCTTATGGCCCCGTCACCGACAACGCCGGCGGCATTGCCGAAATGGCAGGCCTCGACGATTCGGTGCGTGAAAAGACCGACCTGCTCGACGCCGTGGGCAACACGACCAAGGCCGTCACGAAGGGCTATGCCATTGGGTCGGCGGGTCTCGCGGCGCTGGTGCTGTTCGGCACTTATACCGCCGACATCACCGAATATTCGGCGAAGCTCGGGCTGACCGAGCCGCTGACCTTCTCGCTGTCGTCGCCCTATGTCATCGTCGGGCTGCTGCTCGGCGCGCTCCTGCCGTATCTGTTCGGTGCGATGGGGATGACCGCGGTTGGCCGCGCGGCGGGCGAGGTGGTCAAGGATGTTCGCGACCAGTTCAAGAACAACCCGGGCATCATGACCTATGAATCGAAGCCCGACTATGCGCGCACGGTCGACCTCGTCACCAAGGCGGCGATCAAGGAAATGATCATTCCGTCGCTGCTTCCGGTGCTCGCGCCGATCGTCGTGTTCTTCGTGATCCGTGCGGTGGCGGGGCCCGCCGCGGCATTGGAAGCGCTCGGCGCACTCCTGCTGGGCGTCATCGTCGGCGGGCTGTTCGTCGCCATCTCGATGACCTCGGGCGGCGGCGCATGGGACAATGCCAAGAAATATATCGAAGACGGCAACCACGGCGGCAAGGGCAGCGAGGCCCATAAGGCCGCGGTGACCGGCGACACCGTGGGCGATCCGTACAAGGATACCGCGGGTCCGGCGGTCAACCCGATGATCAAGATCACCAATATCGTGGCGATCCTGCTCCTCGCGGCGCTGGCGCACGGCGCGGTCTGACCCACGCCGCCTGCGGGCAAAAGAAAAGCCCCGCCGGAGCGATCCGGCGGGGCTTTTTCATAGTGACGGCTTGGGGTGGGAAGTCGTCGTTGCTTCCTTACCCTTCGTCATCCCGGACTTGATCCGGGATCCCGCTTTTGTGATGCATCGGCAGGCTTCGACCTCAAGCGGGACCCCGGATCAAGTCCGGGGTGACGAGAGTGTAGGAGTCGGCGACCGTTCGTTGCAGCCGTTCAGGTCGTGTTCGTCGCTTTCATCTGCTGTGCATAGCCCGCCTGTACCATCGCGCTCATCCGGTCGAACAGCGCATCGGGGTCGCTGCGGCGGAGGCCGGCGATCATCGCTTCGGCGCCCTCGGCGACGACCAGTTCGCGCGTCCCGGCATCGACCGCCGCCAGCATCTGTGCCGCGGCGTCGTCGGGTGACAGGCCGTTATCGATCGCCGCGTCGCTTTCCCCGCGCGTGCTGCCGTCGGCGTTGAGCGCGTTGCGGCTGACGTTCGTCCGCACCGATCCCGGCGCGACGACGAGGACTTTCAGCCCCAGATGCTCATTTTCGGCGCGCACGCTGTCGTGATAGCCGATCAGGCCGTGCTTGGCGGCTGAGTAAGCGCTGCGCAGCGGCACCCCCGCGATCCCCGCGACGCTGGAGATCGCGATAATCTGGCCGCCGCCCGCGCCGACCATGCGCGGCAAGAGTTGCTGGGTCAGCGCGATCGGGGCGAGCAGGTCGACGCCGATGATTTGCTGATAAACCGCAAAATCGGTTTCGATCGCGAGGCTGCGCTGCGAGATGCCGGCGTTGTTGACGAGCCCGTCGATGCGGCCCTGCCAGCCCCATGCCTGCTCGGCGATGGCGGGGAGGGCGGCATAATCGGTCGCCTCGAACGGCAGGACCAGCGTCTCGGTGGCGCAATCGGCGGCGACGGCTTCCAACGCCGCGACGTTGCGGCCCGACAGAATCAGCTTTGCGCCGCGTGCCCCGAGCGCGCGAGCGAGCGCGGCGCCGATGCCCGAGGAGGCGCCCGTGATCCACCAAATTTGATCCTGCATACCGGCTCCCTATCTATGATTTCGTTTCAACCTGAAACGGGTCTGCGGAGCCGTCAAGGTGCCGACCGACGCATTTCCGCGCAGGGGTGGCAATTTTGTTGCGAATCTGTTATAATAAATATCAACACGCCGACACCCTGCCTCTTCCCGCCGCTCGGGCTGGGGCACATTCGGCGTTTCCGATGGAGCCATATCCCTTGTCACTCTGACTGGCTAGCGCCGCCCGAATGCTCATCCCCCTCAATACGGAGGGCCGGATGTCCCGGTGTTGTCGCAGTTTCCGGTCAGGGTCAAGGCACAGAAAGGAATTTGCATGTCCGTGAACACGCTCTTGTTCGAAGTCGGCGATTATGTTGTTTATCCCAAGCATGGCGTGGGGCGCGTCATCGAACTGCAGCGGTCGGAAATCGCCGGCATGCAGCTCGAACTTTATGTCCTGCGCTTCGAAAAGGAAAAAATGACGCTTCGCGTGCCGACGAACAAGGCCGAAGGCGTGGGCATGCGCAAGCTGTCGTCGGACAAGACGCTGAAGGAAGCGCTGCAGGTTCTGACCACCAAGCCGAAGGTCAAGCGCACCATGTGGTCGCGCCGTGCGCAGGAATATGAAGCGAAGATCAATTCGGGCGACCTCGTGTCGATCGCCGAAGTGACCCGCGACCTGTTCCGCGCCGACGACCAGCCCGAGCAGAGCTATTCGGAGCGCCAGATCTTCGAAGCGGCATCGAGCCGCCTCGCGCGCGAACTCGGCGCGATGGAAGAAAGCGACGAAAAGACGGCGCAGGCGAAGATCCTCCAGATCCTCAACGAGCATGCGCCGCTGTACTACGCCGAAAAGGTGTAATTGCGTCCACAGCGATGAAGGAACGGGCGGTCCGAAAGGGCCGCCCTTTTCGATTCAGGCGAGCCCTGTTTCTCGTCATGTCGGACTTGATCCGGCATCGCGCTTTCTTGCGTAGCAAAGCGACGTCAGCGGGACCCCGGATCAAGTCGAACGAGCCACGTGTCTCGTTCGAGGGTGACGAAGGGGGTTGTATTCTATGGATAGGTCGCGCTCACGAAATAGAGCCCGTCGGGGGGCGCATTCAGCCCCAGCGCGTTGCGGTCGGCGGCATCGAGCGCGGCCTTCAGGTGGCGCGCCGACCATTTGCCATAGCCGACGAGCGCGAGGCAGCCGACCATCGAGCGTACCTGATGATGCAGGAAACTGCGCGCCGCGGCCTCGATAATCAACTCGTCGCCGTGGCGGCTGACGGTCAGTTTATCGAGCGTCTTCACCGGGCTTTGCGACTGGCAATGCGCCGAGCGGAAGGTGGTGAAGTCGTGGAGGCCGATGAGTAGCTGCGCCGCGGCGTGCATCGCATCCGAATCGAGCGGCCTGGCGACCTGCCACGACAGACCCTTGTCCCACGTCAGCGGCGCGCGGCGGTTGACGATGCGATACTCGTACGACCGGCCGATGCAGGCGAAGCGCGCGTGCCAGTCGTCGGGGACGATCTCGCAGGCCACCACCGCGACCGGCGCGGGCCTCAGCTGCGCGTTGAGTGCCTCGGTCAGCTTGAACGGGGTCAGCGGTTTTTCGATGTCGACATGCGCGCGCATCGCGATGGCATGGACACCCGCGTCGGTGCGTCCGGCGCTGAATACCTGCACGGTCTCGGCGGTGAAGCGGTGGATTGCTTCCTCGATCGCCTGCTGGACGCTCGGGCCGTGCGCTTGCCGCTGCCAGCCCATGAACGGGCGGCCGTCAAATTCGATCGTGAGGGCGAAACGGGTCATGGGTGCCCCTTAGCGTCGCGATACAAAATTGTCGAAGCGGGTAATTACCCCCTCTCCCGTCGGGAGAGGGTTGCGCAGCCTTGGCGGCTTTGCCGCCTAGGCGAAGCTGGGTGAGGGGTTTTGCCCTCGCGATGGCGCACAACCCCTCACCCGCTGCGACTAGCGAACAAGTTCGCAAGTCTCGCTGCCCTCTCCCGGTGGGAGAGGGAGATTCAGGCGAGCCGTGTGCCCTTGGCTATCGCGCGCCCGCGCAGCAATTCGCCGGCATCCATCGCCGGCTTGCCCGCACGCTGCACCCGCGTCGCGTGGATCGCGCCGGGGTTGCATGCGATGGTCAGCGCATCGTCGAGCGTGACGCCGGGCGCCGCCCCCGCGACCGTTTCCGCCGGATGGACAACCTCGGCCGCCAGGATCTTGTACCGCTCGCCGTCCAGCTCGAAGAAAGCCCCCGGCATCGGATTGAACGCGCGCACCTGCCGTTCGACCTGCACCGCGCTGGTCAGGAAATCGAGCCGCGCCTCGCTCTTGTCGATCTTGGCGGCGTAGGTAACGCCGTCGTCGGGCTGCGCTTCGCATGCGAAGGCGTGGAGGTCGCTCAGAACCTTGACCATCAGCCCGGCGCCGATCGCCGCCAGCTCGTCGGTCAATTCGCCCGCGGTCTTGCCATCGACCGGGGTCCGGCCGATCAGCCGCATCGCGCCGGTGTCGAGCCCGACATCCATCTGCATGATCGTCACGCCGGTCTCGGCATCGCCCGACAGGATCGCGCGCTGCACCGGCGCGGCAGGATCGAGCCATGGACGTTGAGGCAGCCTTCGCGCGGCGCATCGAGGATCGCCTGCGGCAGGATCAGGCCATACGCCGCGACCACCGCGACATCGAGGTCGAGCGCCGCAAATTCGGCCTGCGCTTCCTCATTCTTCAGGCTCTTCGGTGTGCGGACGGGCAGGCCATGTGCCTCGGCCCAGACATGTACCGCGCTCTGCTGCACCTTCTTGCCGCGCTGCGCCGGGCGCGGCGGCTGCGTATAGACGGCCACGACCTCATGCCCCGCGGCATGAAGCGCGGCGAGCGCCGGCACCGCGAAGGGCGGCGTTCCCATAAAGGCGATGCGCATTGTCATTTCTTGCGCGCCGCTTAAGACCATCCGTCATGGCATCGCAAGAGATTGAAGCGCTCGTCCAGCAACTCGCCCGCCTGCCGGGCCTCGGCCCGCGTTCGGCGCGGCGTGCTGTTCTGCACCTGATGAAGAAGCGCGAGAGCGCGTTTGTGCCGCTGCTCGCGGCGCTGCAGACGGTGTCCGAACGGCTCATCACCTGCGGAATCTGCGGCAATGTCGACACGCACGATCCCTGCGCGATCTGCGCAGACCCGCGCCGCGATGCGCGGTCCTTGTGCGTCGTCGAGGAGGTGTCGGACCTGTGGGCACTCGACAAGTCGCGGCTGTTCCCCGGCAAATATCATGTGCTCGGCGGGCGATTGTCGGCGCTCGAGGGCATCCGCCCGCAAGATCTCGCGATCGACGCGCTGGTCGCGCGCGTCGCCGCGGGCGGCATCGACGAGGTCGTGCTCGCGATGAACGCGACGCTCGAGGGACAAACGACGGCGCATTATCTCGCCGAACGGCTTGAGGGTTATCCGGTGCGGTTGACCCAGCTTGCGCACGGTCTGCCTGTTGGCGGCGAGCTTGATTATCTCGACGAGGGGACGCTGGCGCAGGCGCTGCGGGCGCGGCGGCCGGTGGGTTGACGTCGGGCGTTCGAGTTCATACCTGAGCCCCCATGGCCTTACTTCCTATCATAGAGACCCCGGATCCCCGGCTGCGTATCATTTCGAAGCCCGTCGAGACCTTCGACGCCGAGCTGAAGACGCTGATCGCCGATATGTTCGAGACGATGTACGACGCCCCCGGCATCGGGCTGGCCGCGATTCAGGTCGGGGTGCCGAAGCGCATCCTCGTCATCGACCTGCAGGAACCCGATCCCGAGGACGAAGAGGGCCAAAGGCTCATCCGCGAGCCGCGCGTGTTCATCAATCCCGTCTTTTCGGACGAGAGCGAAGAGCATAGCGTCTATTCGGAAGGCTGCCTGTCGGTCCCCGAGCAATATGCCGATGTGACGCGCCCCGCCGAGGTTACCGTCGACTGGCAGGACGAGGACGGCAAGCATCATCAGGAACGGATGACCGGCCTGATGGCGACGTGCATCCAGCACGAGCATGACCATCTGGAAGGCATCCTCTTCATCGACCATCTGTCGCGGTTGAAGCGCGACATGGTGCTGAAGAAGCTCGCGAAGATGCGCAAGGCGGCGTGACCGGCCAATAACCGACAAAAAGAAACCCCGGCTTCCACCGGGGTTTCTTTTTGTCTGCGATATCGCGGCGGCTTACCCCGCCTTTGCGACGCCCACCATCGCGGGGCGCAGCAGGCGATCCTTCAGCATATAGCCCGCCTGCATTTCCTGCACGATCGTGCCCGGCGTCTTGTCGCTCGGGATTTCGAGCATCGCCTGATGCTGGTTGGGGTCGAGCGGCAGGCCGATCGCGGCGATGCGCGTGATGCCGTTGCGTTCGAAGACGCTGAGCAATTCGCGCTCGGTGGCTTCGAGGCCGGTAATCATCGGCTTCATCGCCTCGTCGGCGCGCTGTTCGTCGCTGAGCGCGGCGAGTGCGCGGCCGAGATTGTCGGCGACCGACAGGATGTCGCGCGCGAACTTGGTCGCGGCATACGCGTGCGCGTCGGCGATTTCCTTGTCCTTGCGGCGCGTGACATTCTGCGTCTCGGCGCGCGCATAAAGCAGATCCTGCTGGAGCGTCGCGACCTGTTCGGCGAGCTGCGCCAGCTCTTCATTTTCGCCTTGCGCGGGGTTTGCCGCTTCGGCGGTTTCAACTTCGGGGTTCGCGCCGTCGTCGACCGGCGTGTCGTTTTCAATGTTCGTCATAAGCCTTATCGTATCAGTCTGGAGAGCGATTGTGCGGTGAAATCCACCATGGGAACGATGCGGGCATAGTTCAAGCGCGTGGGACCAATGACCCCGACCACGCCGACCACGCGCCCGTCCGATCCGCGATACGGCGCCGCTATCACGGACGAGCCCGAAAGCGAGAATAATTTATTTTCCGACCCGATGAAAATTCGCGTCGCGGCGCCCTCGCGCGCGCTGTCGAGCAGCTGCGCGATATCCTGCTTGGTTTCGAGCTCGTCGAGCAACTGGCGCACGCGGTCGAGGTCGCCGACCGCGCTCTCGTCGAGCAGATTCGCCTGGCCGCGCACGATCAGCACCGGGCGGTCGGCGCCGTCCGAGGACCAGATCGCGAGCCCGCGGCTGACGAGGTCCTGCGCCGCGCGGTCGATCGCGATGCGCTCGGCCTCGATCTCATGCCGCACGCGCGCCATCGCCTCTGTGAGCGTGAGCCCGCTGAGCATCGACGAGATATAATTGCCCGCCTCGACGAGCGCCGAGGGGTTGAGCCCCGGCGGAATGTCGATGACGCGATTCTCGACCGCGCCGTCGCCCGCGACGAGCACGACGAGCGACTGGTTCGCCGACAGCGGCACGAAGGCGAGCTGTTTGAGCACGCGCTCATGCTTGGGCACGAGCACGAGGCCCGCGCACGCCGACAGCCCCGACAGCGCCGAGGTCGCCTGTGCGAGCGCACTTTCGATCGGGCCAGCGTCGGACAGGCTTGCCTCGATCTGCGCGCGGTCCTCGGCGCTGGGTTCGGCGACCTGCATCATCCCGTCGACGAAGAGGCGCAGCCCCTGCTCGGTCGGCAGGCGCCCGGCGCTGGTGTGCGGGCTCGCGAGCAGGCCGAACTCCTCAAGGTCCTGCATCACGTTGCGGATCGACGCGGGCGAGAGGTTGAGCGCGGCGAGCTTCGACAGCGTGCGCGAGCCGACGGGCTGGCCGGTTTCGAGATAGGCGTCGACGACCAGCCGGAACACGTCGCGGGCGCGCGTGGTGAGTTCGGTGATCGGCGGGGTGGTCATAATGGGGATTTAGGGATGGGGAGGGGATGGGGCAAGCGCATGATCGTCCCTGCCGCGAAGCGGTGGGGAGGGGGACCGCGCCCGGAGGGCGTGGTGGAGGGGCGGCGACGTCGCTTCAAAGCCCCTCCGTCAGCGCTCCGCGCTGCCACCTCCCCATCGCTGCGCGACAGGGAGGATTGCCGTTGCGTGAGATCGTCACTAGCCTCCCCGTGGGAGAGAAAATCATGACGACACCGCCACTCGACCGCGACGACCCGCTCGACGATTTCGACCATCGCGACATCACGCTGCTCGGCCGCAGACATCGTGTCTACACGATGGGCAGCGGTCCCGCGGTGATCGTGATGACCGAAATGCCCGGAATCAGCCCGCATGTCGCGCGTTTTGCGCGCTGGGTCCGCGACGCGGGCTTCACCGTCTATATGCCGCATATTTTCGGCAAGGATGGCGCAGTGCCGACGTCGGGGCAGTTCCTTCTGACCATGGGACGCGCGTGTATCAGCCGTCAGTTCCGTGCCTTTCAGGCCAACGAAAGCTCGCCCGCGACGCAGTGGCTGCGCGCGCTCGCAGCGCAGGCGCATCAGGAATGCGGCGGCAAGGGCGTCGGTGCGATCGGCATGTGCTTCACCGGCAATTTCGCGCTGTCGATGATGCTTGAACCATCGGTGCTTGCGCCGGTGCTGTCGCAGCCGTCGCTGCCGCTGAACGATCCGGCGGGTCTGCACATTCACCCGGACGAATTGGCCGCCGTGAAAGCGCGGATGGACGCCGAGGACCTGACCGTGCTCGCCTATCGCTTCGAAGGCGACAAATATTGCAAGGCGGCGCGTTTCGCGGCGTATGAAGCCGCGCTTGGCGACCGGTTCGTCGGGCGCACGCTCTCCGACAGCGCCGCGAACCCCGATACGCGGTTCGACAATCCGCACAGCGTCGTCACGATCCATCTGATCGACGAGGCGGGGCAACCAACGGTGCAGGCGCGCGACGAAATCCTCGATTTTTTCAAGATGCGGTTGAGCGAATGAGGTCGGCGGCCTAAGGGCCACCGCAATCACCAATCGAAAGGAAATTTCATGCGCCCTTCCGGCCGCGCGCCCGACCAGATGCGTCCCATCGTCATCGAAACCGAATATACCATTCACGCCGAGGGCAGCGTCCTCGTCAGCTTCGGCAACACCAAGGTGCTGGTGACCGCCAGTGTCGACGAAAAGGTGCCGTCGTGGATGCGCGGCAAGGGCGCGGGTTGGGTGACGGCCGAATATGGCATGCTGCCCCGCGCGACGCACACGCGCGGCAGCCGTGAGGCGGCGAAGGGCAAGCAGTCGGGGCGGACGCAGGAAATCCAGCGGCTTATCGGGCGGTCTTTGCGCGCCGTCGTCGATATGAAGAAGCTCGGCGAGCGCCAGATCATCATCGACTGCGACGTCATCCAGGCCGACGGCGGGACGCGCACCGCGTCGATTTCGGGCGCGTGGGTCGCGCTGCGCCTCGCGGTCGACAAGCTGCTTGCGGCGAAGACGATCGCCGAGGATCCGATCGAGGACAAGGTCGGCGCGATCTCGTGCGGAATCTACAAGGGCACCCCGGTGCTCGACCTCGATTATGACGAGGATTCGGTCGCCGAGGCCGATGGCAATTTCGTGCTGACCGGCAAGGGCCAGATCGTCGAAGTGCAGGCAAGTGCCGAGGGTGCGACCTATGACGAGGAGGGCCTGCTCCGCCTGCTCCGCCTCGCGCGTATCGGCTGCGGCGAGATTTTCGCGGCGCAGGACAAGGCCACGGGCCGCTGAGATGACGCGCAGGCTCGCCCCCGGCAGACTGGTGATCGCCAGCCACAATGCGGGCAAGGTGCGCGAGATTCGCGCGCTGCTCGAACCGTTCGGGATCGAACCGGTGTCGGCGGGCGACCTCGGGCTTCCCGAGCCCGAGGAGACGGGGACCAGCTTTCGCGAGAATGCGCTGCTGAAGGCGCATGCGAGCGCGTCCGCGGCGGGACTTCCCGCGCTCGCCGACGACAGCGGGCTCGAGGTCGCGGCGCTCTCTGGCCGGCCCGGCGTCTACACCGCCGACTGGGCCGAGCGGCAATGGTTCGAGGGCAATCCGGGCCGCGACTGGTATATGGCGATGGGCAAGGTCGAAGGCCTGCTTGCCGAACAGGGGCCAGAGGTCGACCGCAGCGCGCGTTTCATCTGCACCCTCGCGCTCGCCTGGCCCGACGGCCATGCCGAAGTGTTCGAGGGCCGGGCCGACGGCAGCCTGACCTGGCCGCCGCGCGGGAAACTCGGTTTCGGTTATGATCCGGTCTTCGTTCCGGAAGGTAACACACTGACTTATGCCGAAATCGATCCGGCGGAAAAACATGCGATCAGCCACCGCGCCGATGCGTTTGCGAAGCTGGTGGCCGGAGTCTTCTGACCTTCCTTCGTCACCCCGGATCGGGTCTGGGGCCGCCATCGGCCTTGGGGAACGTCCGCGAGAGATTCCGGCTTTCGCCCGAATGACGAAAGGGAGTAGGGGGCCGCATGGCCGAACCGCTCGCCCTTTATGTCCATTGGCCGTTTTGCGTGTCGAAATGCCCCTATTGCGACTTCAACAGCCATGTGCGCGAGAGCGTCGATCAGGCGGTGTGGCGCGACGCGTTGCTCGCCGATCTGCGGCATGAGGCGGCGTTGCTGCCGGGGCGCACCATCGGGTCGATCTTCTTTGGCGGAGGGACGCCCAGCCTGATGCCGCCCGCCACGGTCGCGGCAGTGATCGCGGCGGCTGGCGATGCGTGGGGGCTCGCGGATGACGTCGAAATCTCGCTGGAGGCGAATCCCAATTCGGTCGAGGTCGCCAATTTCGCCGACCTTGCCGCGGCGGGGGTCAATCGCGTTTCGATAGGGGTTCAGAGCTTCGATTCGGAAGTGCTTGAATTTCTGGGCCGCGCGCACAGCGAGGATGAGGCGCGCCGCGCGATCGCGACGGCGCAGGAGCATTTCGCGCGCGTCAGCTTCGATCTGATCTATGCGCGGCCGGGCCAGTCGATGACGGCGTGGGAAAACGAACTGGCGGGCGCGCTCGCCTTCGGCACCGACCATCTTTCGCTCTACCAGCTCACCATCGAGCCCGGCACGCGCTTTGCGACGCTCGCGGCGAAGGGTGATCTCACCATCCCCGATGGCGATACCGCCGCCGACCTGTTCGACGCGACGCAGGCGATGACGCGCGCCGCAGGGCTGCCTCGCTATGAGGTGTCGAACCACGCGCGGGTAGGGCAGGAAAGCCGCCACAATCTCGCCTACTGGCGCTACGCCGATTATGCCGGCGTCGGCCCCGGGGCGCATGGCCGAAGGCTGGGCCAAGCGACCGAGCGGCACAAGAAGCCCGAGAATTTCGTCACGGCGGTCGAGCGCAACGGTCATGGGCTCAAGGTCGAAAGCGACCTCCCGGCGCACGAGCGCGCGACCGAGGCGATGCTGATGGGGCTGCGGCTGAACGAAGGCATCGATCTGGCGCGGATCGAGGCGCGCAGCGGGCTGTTGCGCGAGGCGTTCGTCGATGACGGCGCGGTGGCGCGGCTCGCGAAGCAGGGGCTGATGACGTACGATGGCGACCGGCTGATGGTCACCGACGACGGGATTCTCCTGCTGGACTCGATCCTTTCCGACGTGGTTCGGACCGGCTAGACTCTCGAAACCCGTTCGCATCGAGCGAAGTCGAGATGCCCCTCAGGCTCGCGCCACGCCGATGGGTGTCTCGACTTCGCTCGACACGAGCGGGGTATAGGAGTTGATTTGGCGCAGCATTTGATCCGCGACTGGGATGCCCATCTGGCGCATGAGAAGCGCCGGTCGGAGCATACGCGCCGCGCCTATATCGCGACCGCCGAGCGCTTTTGCGGCTTCCTGTCGCGGCACCGCGGCGGCGGGGTTGACGCACGGATGCTGAAATCCCTGACCCCGAACGACCTCCGTGCTTATTTGGCCGACCGCCGCGCCGAGGGGCTGGGCAATGCATCGGCGGCGCGCGAGCTTTCGGCGCTGCGCGGCTTTCTGCGCTTTGTCGGCGGATCGGGCGCGAGCGTGCCGCAGATGCGGGGGCCGCGCGTCAAGAAGGGGCTGCCGCGGCCGGTCTCGCCCGCCGAGGCGTTACAACTCGCGCAGGATGTCGAGGATAATGCGCGGGAGGGCTGGGTCGGTGCGCGCGATTTTGCGCTGCTGTTGCTGCTCTACGGCGCAGGGCTGCGCATCGGCGAAGCGCTGTCGCTGACAGGCGCGGTATTGCCGCTTGGCGAGACGCTGCGCGTGACGGGCAAACGCGGCAAGACACGGATCGTCCCGATCTTGCCCGCGGTCGCGAGCGCGGTGTCGCGCTACGTTGCGGCTTGCCCTTATCCGATCGCCAAAGAAACGCCGATCTTCCTTGGCGCGCGCGGCGGGCCGCTCCAGCCCGGCGTTGTTCGCGCGAGCGTGCGGTCGGCGCGGCGCGCATTGGGTCTTCCCGAACGCACGACGCCGCACGCGCTGCGCCACAGCTTCGCGACGCATCTGCTCGCGGGTGGCGCCGATTTGCGCAGCCTACAGGAATTGCTCGGTCATGCGAGCCTTGCCTCGACGCAGGTCTATACCGCGGTCGATGCCGCGCATTTGCTCGATATTTACCGGAATGCGCACCCCAGGGCTTAGTCGGCCTGCTTCGGCTTCCAGGTGATGACGCGGTAGATATAGACGGCGACGAGCGAGCCGATCGCGACCAGCGCGACGGGGCCCACGAAGGCGTCGAGGTTCGCGAACTTGCCGCCGAACCAGTTGCCCGCGCCCGCGAGCGCGGCGATCCAGATCGTCGAACCCGCGGCGGTCCAGGCCAGGAATTTCGCCTGGTTCATCTTCACCATGCCTGCGGGCAGCGACACCATCGTCCGCGCGACGGGCATGAAGCGCGCGACGAAAATGATCGCGGGGCCATATTTCAGGAAGAAATTGTGGAGCCGCTCGACCTCGGCCCAGTCGAGCGTCAGCCAGCGGCCGTGGCGGTCGATAAAGGGCTTGAGCCGTTCGTAGCCGATCCAGCGCCCGATCCCGTACCAGACCCAATTGCCCGCGGTCGTGCCCGCGACCGCGACCGCGACGAGCGTCCAGAAATCGAAATGGCCCTTGGCGACTGCGATGCCGCCTAGCCCCATGATCACTTCGGACGGGATCGGCGGAAACACGTTCTCGAGGAACATGAGGATGAAGATCCCCACATAGCCCCAGTTCTGGATCAGATTGAGAATGAAGTCGGTCATGAGGAGGGAACGCGCGGGCGCGTCAGCCGATCCGGCGGACGATCGCATCCCAGATCATTCCCGCCGTATCGCTGTTGTTGAAACGGTCGATCGCGACGATCCCGGTGGGCGAGGTGACGTTGATTTCGGTGAGCCATTCGCCGCCGATCACGTCGATGCCGACAAAGACGAGACCGCGTTCGCGGAGCTGCGGGCCGAGCACGTCGCAGATTTCCTGCTCGCGCGGGGTCAGTTCGGTCGCCTCGGCAAAACCGCCGACCGCGAGGTTTGAACGGAACTCGCCTTCGCCGGGCTTGCGGTTGATCGCGCCCGCGACCTCGCCGTCGACGAGCACGATGCGCTTGTCGCCTTTCGACACGCTCGGCAGGAATTGCTGGACCATGAAGGGTTCGGGCCACACCTGTCCGAACAGCTCGACGAGCGCGCCCAAATTGCTGCCGTCGGCGTCGATGCGGAACACCGCCTTGCCGCCATTGCCGTGGAGCGGCTTGATCACCACCGCGCCATGGCGCGCCTGGAAATCCTTCACCGCGTCGAGGCTGCGTGTCACCATCGTCGGCGGCATGAACTCGGGGAAGTCGAGCACAAACACCTTCTCGGGGGCGTTGCGGACCGAGACGGGGTCGTTCACGACGAGCGTCTCGTTCGCGATGCGTTCGAGCAGCCACGTGCCGGTGAGATAACCGAGGTCGAAGGGCGGGTCCTGCCGCATCAGCACGACATCGACGTCGCGGCCGAGGTCGAGCAGAACTTCGTCGCCGAACTTGTAATGCGCGCCGGCTTCGCGCTGCGCCTCGAGGATGCGGTGCGCTTTCGTCGTCAGCCGTCCGGCCTCCCATGTCAGGCCGCGTACATCGTAATGATAGAGCTCGTAGCCGCGTTCGAGCGCCTTCAGGATCAGCGCGAAACTGCTGTCGCCCCCGATGTTGATATTGTCCATCGGGTCCATTTGTACCGCGGCGCGCAGGGTCATCTTCTTCTCCTCAAGGCGTGCGCCATCAGACAGCACCCCCAACCTGAATCGTCATCCCGGCGCAGGCCGGGATCTCATCGTTGCAACAGAGCGCGCCGGCGAGATCCCGGCCTGCGCCGGGATGACGAGAATGGAGCGTTGTTGCCGCACCCCTAAGGCTGCCAGACGTGGACCAGATGGCGTGGCAGGCGCCTTGGCGCAAGGAGCATCACGTCGATCCTGATGTCGTCGCGCGGGCCGGCGAAGCGCGGGCGCAGCATTTCGGCGGCGGCGGCGACGCGGCGCAGGCGATAATGGTCGATCGCAAGGTCGAGGTCGGCGGCGCGGTCGCGCCATTTGACCTCGATGAAGGCGATCGTGCGGCCGCGCCGCGCGACAAGGTCGACCTCGCCGACGGGGACGCGCAGCCGTTCGCCGATGATGCGCCAGCCGTGAAGGCGCAGCCACCACGCCGCGCGGCGCTCGGCCTTGCGTCCGCGTGCTTCGGCGGCGGCGCGGTTCAAGCCTGCTCTTTCAGCGTGAGTGCGCGCGCATAGACGTCATGGCGGTCGAGCCCGAAGCGTTTGGCGACCGCCTTCGCCGCCTGCGCGACGGGCTTGTCGGCCATCGCTTCGCGCAGCGCCGCGTCGAGCGTATCGTCGTCGGCTTCTTCGGCCACGGCTTCGCCGGGCGGGCCGACGATGACGACGATCTCGCCCTTCGGCGGCGCATCGGCATAGCGCGCGGAAAGCTCGGTCAGCGTGCCGGTGACGCATTGCTCGAACATCTTGCTGATCTCGCGCGCGACCGCCGCCCCGCGGTCGCCGAGCCCTTCGGCCATCGCCGCCAGCGACGCCGACAGCCGCGGCCCGCTTTCATAGAACACCAGAGTCGCGCGCAGCCCCGCGAATTCGGCGAGCGTGTCGGCGCGCGCCTTCGCCTTGTTTGGCAGAAAGCCCGCGAACAGGAAGCGGTCGCTCGGCAGCCCCGACAGGGTGATCGCGGCAATTGCGGCGCACGGGCCGGGCAGGGTGGTGACGTGCCGCCCCGCCGCGCGCGCGTCGCGAACGAGCTTGTAGCCCGGGTCGGAAATCAGCGGGGTTCCCGCGTCCGACACCAAAACGACAATTTCGCTCTCCATACGCGCAACCAGCGCGGCGCGGGTGCGTTCGTCGCTATGATCATGATAGGGGGTCATCGGCACACGCAAACCCAGATGCGACAGCAATTTCGCGGTCACGCGCGTATCCTCTGCGGCGATCACGCCGGCGGAGGCGAGTGTCGTCGCCGCGCGCGCGCTGATGTCGCCAAGGTTGCCGATGGGCGTCGCGACGATATAGAGACCGGGCAAGGGAGAATCTGAGATGTTCGAATCTGGCATGACGCCGAAAATGGCAGAAACTGCCGACCAGCGCCAAAATAAAGCACCGGCCCGCCGCCAAATGTTGCGCGGGCTCGGCGTGATGGCGATGGCGGGTCTGCTCGCGGCGTGTCAGGTGGTGCCGAAGTCGAACGGCCCGGCGACCCCGCCGCCGCCCACCAACCCCGACGACAATGTTGGCCCCGGCCTGCCGACCGACACCGATCGCCACCGCGTCGCATTGCTCGTGCCGCAGACAGGGCCGAACGCCGACGTCGGCACCGCGATCGCCAATGCGACGACGCTCGCTTTGCTCGATTCGCGCACCGAACGCGTCCGCATCACCACCTATGATACCGCGCTCGGTGCGGCCGCGGCGGCGCGGCAGGCGGTCGCCGACGGCAACAAGCTGATCCTCGGCCCGCTGCTCAGCGAAGATGTCACCGTGGTGGCGCCGATCGCGCGCGCGGCGAAAGTGCCGGTGCTGAGCTTCTCGAACGACAGCAGCGTTGCGGGCAACGGCGTCTTCATCATGGGCTTCGTCCCCGGCCAGTCGGTCGAGCGCGTCGTCGCTTTCTCGCGGTCGAAGGGTCATCAGCGGTTCGGCGCGCTGGTGCCAAAGAATGTCTATGGCGACCGTTCGGCGGCGGCGTTCCGCGCCGCGGTGGCCGAAGCGGGCGGCACGCTCGTCGCGGTCGAAAGCTATGACCGCAGCGCGACCGCGCTGACGGGTGCGGCGCGGCGGATCGCCAACGCCGGCGCGATGGACGCGGTGCTGATCGCCGACAGCGGCGGCAACGCCATTCGCGCCGTGCCGGTGATCAAGACCACGGGGAACAAGCAGATCCTCGGCACCGAACTGTGGAACACCGACGCCGCACTCGGCAGCAGCGCGGTGATGCGCGGGTCGTGGTTCGCCAGCGTGTCGGACGGCCTCTACGGTCAGCTCGCGACCAAATATCGTACCCGCTTCGGCAAGACGCCGTACCGGCTTGCCAGCCTCGGCTATGATTCGGTGCTGCTGACGGTGCGCATCGCGCGCGACTGGAAACCGGGCACCAATTTTCCCGCGAACCGCCTACTCGCCGCCGACGGTTTCGGCGGCATCGACGGCATCTTCCGTTTCAGTAACAGGGGTATCGCCGAACGCGCGCTCGAGGTCAGCGAAATCGGCGCGGGCGGCTTCCGCGTCGTCGATCCCGCGCCGACCAAATGGTAGCCGCCGGCTGACAGTGGCAGACTGGCCACAGTCGGCCCGAAAAGCGTTATAAGGTGAGCGCGGCGGCCTTTACGACGGCGCTTTGATCACTATATGACCACCACGCGTGTTTTTGCGTCGATGCTGCACGCCCTTTTTAAACGACCCAGGAGATACAGCTATACCACCGCCCATGACCCGTCGCCCAATGGCACCGATGCCGCCCAAAAACGGCCCGCGTTACAATGAATTTATCGCCTCCCCCAAAGTCCGCGTGATCGACGAGGAAGGCGAAAATCTGGGCGTGATGCTGACGGCCGAAGCGATTGAGCAGGCGGCTTCCGTCGGGCTGGACCTGGTTGAAGTATCCCCGAACGCCGATCCGCCGGTGTGCAAATTCCTCGACGTCGGCAAGTTCAAATATGAGGCGCAGAAGAAGGCGAACCTCGCACGCAAGAGCCAGAAGACGCAGGAAATCAAAGAGATCAAGATGCGTCCGAATATCGACGATCATGATTTCGACGTGAAGATGAAGAAGGTCTTCGATTTCCTCGGCGAAGGCGACAAGGTCAAGATGACCATGCGTTTCCGCGGCCGCGAAATGAGCCACACCCAGCTCGGCCTCAACGTGCTCCAGCGCGTCGCCGAACTGACGTCGGAAATCGCGAAGGTCGAGGCGCACCCGCGCACCGAAGGTCGCCAGATGCTGATGGTGATCGCGCCGAAATAAGCGCGACCGGCTCAGCCGATACGAAATTCGAGGGCGGTCGTTCCAGCGGGACGGCCGCCCTTTTCGTATCGCCGCTCGATCATCCTGACGTCGCCCTCCGCCGAAATCGCGACGAGCGTCGAGGCGCGCGTGCCATAGACGTCGCCGCGCAGGAACAGCGCGGGGTCGTCCTCGGCCATCAGCGCATCGAGCAGACTCTCGGGGTCGCCACTGGCCGCGACCGTCGCTTCGAGCGCAAGGCGCAGCCGCTCGGCGCGCGGGCAGGGCGCGTCGACGGGTTCGTTAGCGAGCGCATGGACGCCGGGCTCGAGCGGCATGATCAGCGGGACCGGCCGGTTGGTAAGCAGCCGCGTTTTGCCGTCGCCCACCGCGAAGAGGTTGAACGCGTTGAAGCGTGGCAGGTCCCCGGCCGCGGGGTCGGCGAAGCGCCCTTCGCCGCGCAGCATGTCCGACACCAGCGCGCCGCGCGATTCCTTGGCGGGATCGGGCATCGCCCCGCGGACATTGGTGACGACCACGGCGCCGCCGCTGGGGCGATGAACCCCGAGCCATGTGCCGCCGGCCTGCAGATCGCGGCCGGCGACGATGCCGCTGCCGTCGTCCCATTCGGCGAGCGGCGCGGCGGGGCGCGCGTGGAGCTCGTCGCGATTGCCGATGAGGATGAGGGGCCAGTCGGGATGGGCTTTGTGAGCAAGGGCGACGACGCACATGGGGTGCCTATCGCGATTTGACGGCGGCTTGCCAAGCGCCTTTGCCGGCGTCGCAGGATAAGCTGTTTCGCCGGTGTCGCGGGTGTGTTATATTGTTACTGCAGTGCGATCTTTCTGGAGGGGGAGACGAATGATGACCGAAGTGCGCAAAACGCCGTGGCACCTGTGGGTGGTCGGGGTGGTGTCGCTGATCTGGAACGCCTTCGGCGCGATGGATTATACGATGACCAAAATGGGCAACGCCGAATATCTCGCGGCCTTCACACCCGAACAGCAGGCCTATTTCGCCAGCTTTCCCGTCTGGGCGAACATCGGTTGGGCGCTCGGGGTATGGGGGGCGCTGCTCGGGTCGCTGCTGCTGCTCGTGCGCAGCCGCCACGCGGTGACGGCATTCCTCGTCTCGCTGATCGGGCTGGCGCTCAGCAGCGTCTATCAGTTTGGCATGCATTATGGCGACCTGATGCGGATGTTCGGCGCCTTCCCGATGATTTTCACCGCAGTGATCTGGGTGATCGCGATTGCGTTGTTTCTATATGCGCGGTCGCAAGCGGCAAGGGGCGTGCTGCGCTGAAGTATCCGCTGAGCGGACGTTCGTCATTCCCGTGAAGGCGGGAACCCAGTAGCAATGGTAGTTCGCTGGGTCCCCGCCTTCGCGGGGATGACGAAGTAAGAAATACTCGGGCTTTCCGTATCAGCGCCCCCGGATGAAGGCGCGGATATCGGCCGACAATTTGTGCCGGTCTTCGTCGCGAATATACATCATGTGGCCCGCGCCATAATAGGTGTAGCTGATGCGATCCTGCGGGATGCCGGTGCGCGACAGCGCATATTCGGCGGCGAAAAAGGGCGTCGCGAAATCATAATAGCCCTGTGCGACGAGCACTTTCAGCCCCGAATTTTCGCGTAGCGCCTGCCCGATATAGGGCGCGACATTCAGATAGCTATTGGTGTCGCGGTCGCCGATCCGCCAATCCCATTGCCCGCCGATGCGGCCGATCGACTGATATTCGCGGTCGGTCTTGAACCCCAGCCCGTCGCGGCTCCAGCTGTTGATCGCGGCGGTATAGCTCGCGTCGATGCCATAGAAGCTCGGGTCGTTGTCGGGGCCTTCGCCGGCGCTGTCATAATCCTTGCCGGTATAGCGGCTGTCGAGGCGGCCGACGGTGAGCCCGCGGTCGCGCAGCAGTTCCTTGTAGAACCGGTTGGGCGTGACGCGGAGGTCGGCGCTTTCGAGATAGGTTTCCGATAGCCCCGTAAAGCGCGACAGCTCGCGGCGCACCGCGGCGCGTTCCTCGCCCTGCAGCTTCTGGCCCTTGAGCAAGGCGGTCGCATAGGGGCCGATCGCCCATTGCCGCGCTTCCTCGGCAAAGGCTTCGGGCGACGCGGCGGTCGCCTTGCCATGATAGAGCGCGGTCACTGCCATCGAGGGCAGGTTGGTAATCGGCGACAGCTCGTTGCCCGGCGTGTCGGCGCCCGCCGCGAAATCGAGCACCGTCGAGATCAGGATGATGCCGTTGAGCGCGACATCATTGTACGTCTCGTTCATCAGCTGGTTCGCGACCGCCGCCGAGCGCGTCGTGCCATAGCTTTCGCCGCCGAGATATTTGGGGCTGTTCCAGCGGCCATTGTCGTTCAGCCAGCGGCGGATCACCTCGGCGACGAGCTTTGCGTCCTGCGTGACGCCGTAATAATCCTTGGGGTCGGCCTTGCCGATCAGGTGCGAAAAGCCCGTGCCCGGCGGATCGATGAAGACGACGTCGGTGACGTCGAGCAGCGCATCGGGATTGTCGACAATCGGGTAGGGCGGGGCGCCATCGTCGACGCCGGTGCCGGGGATCGCGACGCGCTTCGGCCCGAATGCGCCCATCATCAGCCAGACGGTGCCCGATCCGGGGCCGCCGTTGAACAGGAAGGTGATCGGCCGGCCCGGATCGCGCGGTTCCTTGACATAGGATGTGGTGACAACCGCCACCTCGGGCACGCCATCCTTGTTCTTGATGATCGTCTCGCCGATCGTCGCGGCATAGTTGATCCGCTGGCCGCCGAAGGTGCCCGATAGCTTGGTGGTGCGGACCTGCGGTTCATAGTCGGCGGGCTTTTCAGCCTTCGCCTTGTCGTCAGCGGGCTTGTCCTGTGCGTAAAGCGCGGCAGGCGTGATGGCGGCAAGCGCCAGGGCAATAAGCGACAGACCTGTTTTCATTGATGACTCTCCCCGGTTTCGGGGCGGACCCTAAGCAGCGGCCAGAGGCGGGGCAAGAGCGCTTGTCGGAAAACGTATACGTTTTGTCGAAGCGAAGACTATCGCCCCCACTTGGTCTTGCTCTGCTTCCCGAACCGCCCCTTGCGGGTGCCCGGCTTGCCCTCGTTCGACCGCCCGACGCGCGGCGCGACTTGTTGGTCGGCGGGTAGGCCGAGCTCGTCGGCCTCCAGCTTGCGGATTTCGTCGCGCAGGCGCCCGGCCTCTTCGAATTCCAGATCCGCCGCCGCATCGCGCATCTTCTTTTCGAGGTCCTGGATATACGCGCGCAGATTGTGCCCGACCATGTGCGTCGGCTTGTCCTCGCCGATGTCGATCGTCACCTGATCCTTCGACGCGACGTGGGCGATGATGTCGCCGATGTTGCGCTTGATCGTCGTCGGGGTGATGCCGTGCGCGACGTTATATTCGGTCTGCTTTTCGCGGCGGCGGTCGGTTTCGCGCATCGCGCGTTCCATGCTGCCGGTGATGCGGTCGGCGTAGAGGATGACGCGGCCGTCGACGTTGCGTGCGGCGCGGCCGATGGTCTGGACGAGGCTGGTCTCGCTGCGCAGGAAGCCTTCCTTGTCGGCGTCGAGGATCGCGACGAGCCCGCATTCGGGAATGTCGAGCCCCTCGCGGAGCAGGTTGATGCCGATGAGCACGTCGAACACCCCGAGTCTCAAATCACGGATGATCTCGATGCGCTCGAGCGTCTCGACGTCGGAGTGCATGTAGCGGACCTTGAGACCCGCTTCGTGGAGGAACTCGGTGAGGTCTTCGGCCATGCGCTTGGTCAGCGTCGTGACGAGCGTGCGATACCCCGCGGCGGCGGTCTTCTTCGCCTCGACGATCAGGTCGTCGACCTGCTCCTCGACCGGCTTGATCTCGACCGGCGGGTCGATCAGCCCGGTGGGGCGGATCACCTGTTCGGCGAACACGCCCTGCGTGCGGTCCATCTCCCACGTCCCCGGCGTCGCCGATACGCTGACCGTCTGCGGGCGCATCATGTCCCATTCGGCGAAGCGCAGCGGCCGGTTGTCGATACAGCTCGGCAGGCGGAAGCCATATTCGGCGAGGGTGATCTTGCGGCGGTGATCGCCCTTCGACATCGCGCCGATCTGCGGGATCGTCTGGTGGCTCTCGTCAACAAAGAGCAGCGCGTTGTCGGGAAGATATTCGAACAGGGTCGGCGGCGGTTCGCCGGGCAGGCGGCCGGTCAGGAAGCGGCTGTAATTTTCGATGCCCGCGCAGCTTCCCGTCGCGGCGATCATTTCGAGGTCGAAATTGGTGCGCTGTTCGAGCCGCTGGGCTTCGAGCAGCCGGCCCTCGGCTTCCAGCTCCTTCAGCCGCTCGGTCAGCTCATGCCGGATCGCCTCGCTCGCTTGCTTCAGGGTCGGGCCGGGGGTCACATAGTGGCTGTTGGCAAAGACGCGGACATAGTTGAGGGTCGCGATCTTCTTGCCCGTCAGCGGGTCGAACTCGGTGATCTCCTCGATCTCGTCGCCGAAGAAGCTGACGCGCCACGCCATATCCTCATAGTGCGACGGGAAGATTTCGAGAGAGTCCCCGCGCACGCGGAAATTGCCGCGCGCGAACGCCTGATCGTTGCGCTTGTACTGCAGCGCGACGAGCTTGCGGATGATTTCGCGATTGTCGGCGACCTGACCCTTTTTGAGGTCGAAGATCATCGCCGAATAGGTCTCGACCGATCCGATGCCATAGAGGCACGACACCGATGCGACGATGATCACGTCGTCGCGTTCGAGCAGCGCGCGCGTCGCCGAGTGGCGCATCCGGTCGATCGCCTCGTTTACGCTCGACTCTTTCTCGATGTAGGTGTCCGAGCGCGGCACATAGGCTTCGGGCTGGTAATAGTCGTAATAGCTGACGAAATATTCGACCGCATTGTTCGGGAAGAAGCTCTTGAACTCGCCATAGAGCTGCGCCGCGAGGATCTTGTTCGGCGCGAGGATCAGCGCGGGGCGCTGCAATTCGTCGATGACCTTCGCCATCGTGAAGGTCTTGCCCGATCCGGTGACCCCGAGCAGCACCTGGTCGCGCTCGCCGTCGAGTGCTGTCGACACGAGTTCCTTGATCGCGGTCGGCTGGTCGCCCGCGGGCTCATAGTCGCTAACCAGTTCAAATCGCTTGCCGCCTTCGACCTTGTCGGGGCGCGCCGGACGATGCGGGACATAGCCCTCCGCCGTGTCGATTTCATCGAGCGATGTACGAATCTGAATTGCCATTGCTGCCAATATGGTATCGATGGGGCGGGTCCACAATCGCAATGAATCAAAACAGAACCCCCGAACGAACAGTCACAGGAGACAGGGTATGAAGAAATTTCTGACGGTCGCCGCGATCGGCGCCCTCATCGCGGTGTCGGGTTGCGGCAAGAGCGAGAATGCGGCCGCCAGCGGTCCGGTGAAGCGCGAAGCCGGTAACTGGAAGACCGACGTCAAGCTGGTGAAGTTCGAAATGCCCGGCATGCCGCCCGAGGCGAAGGACCAGATGACGAAGATGATGGAAGGCGCCAGCGGCATGGACCAGTGCTTCACGCAGGAGCAGGTCGACAAGGAAGACATCGCGGCCGAACTCGCGAAGGGCCCGGGCAACGGCGGCGAATGCAAATGGTCGAAGAAGGATGTCGCGGGCGGCAAGATCGACATTGCCGGCACCTGCACGCAGAACGGCCAGACGGTCGACATGGCGATGGCGGGTACGATGGATGCCAAGAAGAACGACGTGACCATCACGACCAAGGGCAAAGCCCCGACCGGCGGCGACATGGAAATGGTCATGCAGATGACCAGCGTTCACACCGGTCCGTGCAAGGCACCGGCCACGACCTAAGCCCTCTATCTTTTGACGAAAAATGATGGGGCGTCGGTGGAAACCGGCGCCCCTTTCGTATATGCAGAGAAAAAATGGGGTCGCAAATATGCTTGGTTATGGGACGTTGGGCGCCGACGAGCTGACACCTGTGTGCGTTCGCGCCTTGCGCATCGAAGCCGTCTGAATTTGACCGGCTGGCTCGACCGCCGCGGGACCCCCCTCTGGCTCGGCCTCGCCGCCGGGCTGCTCGCGGTCGCGGCGGGATTGCTGGTGGGCGGCGATGCCGCCGAGCGCGCGGGGCTGGCAGCGCGATGGACCGCCCGCGCCGGCCTGCCGCTCTTCCTCGTCGCGTTTCTCGCATCGACGCTGGTGCGCCGCTGGCCGGGCGCGACAACGCGCGCGCTGCTTCGCCGACGGCGGCAATGGGGGCTGGGCTTCGCGCTCGCCCACACGATCCACCTCGTCGCGCTGGGCATTAACGTCATCGTCTATGCGCCGGGTCGGACCTGGCAGTCGCTCATCGGCGGCGGCCTCGCCTATGTCATCCTCTATCTGATGGTGCTGACCTCGACCGACGGGTGGCAGCGGCGGCTGGGCCAATGGTGGGGGCACCTGCACCGGTTCGGAATCTATTATATCTGGTTCATTTTTACCGCGAGCTACGCCGGGCGTGCCTTTGGCGCCGATCCGGACAAGCAGGTTGTCGGTATGGTCTTTGGCACCGTCATGGTCGCGGCGCTCGCGCTGCGCCTGTGGCCAGCACGGCGCGTTGAGGGGAGAGCGAGGGATGTCGACTTGCCGGGCGACAGAACAGGTGGGGCTGTCGGGCCGCCCGGCGAAGTCTTGAAATGAGGCCTGAGGGGGATCGAAGGGTGCCAGGGACCAGCTCGCACCTTTCGCCTTTTGGCCTCAACACCGCGTCATCGTAGGAATGCCGCGATGCCCAAAGGATGCCACAGTTTCGAAACTGTGGCAGTTACAAGGGGTCACATGCCGTTATGTTGCCATTTGATAACCAATCCTTAACCCGTTTTCGCGTTTTTCCTCGCAGATTGGCGCACGGCTTTTCTTCTGATATGGCGTAAGGTTTCCTTGTTACCGTTACGTCAAAGTAACAATGGGTGGCCGCGCTTGTTGATTGGCGTATCACCCGCACCGCCCGCCAGGGGTATTTGAGGGTAGCATGGACCAGGCGAAAACGAACGAGACACAGGACCCCGCCCAGGTCGATCGGATCATCGCGGGAGAACTCGAGCGCCTGCTCGATTCCCCGATGTTCACCCGCTCGCCAGTGCTGTCGCGGCTGCTGCAATTCCTTGTCGAGCACCGCCTTCGCGGCGGGCGCAGCTCGCCCAAGGCTTATGCCATCGCGACCGAGGCGCTCGGCCGCAGCGAAGATTTCGACCCCGCCGTCGACAGCTATCCGCGCGTCATGGTGGGGCGGCTGCGCAGCCTTCTCGACCGCTATTATGCCGATACGCCCTGGGTCCACCGGCTGCGCGTTCCGCAGGGCAGCTATGAAGTCGTCGTCCAGTATCGCGCGGCGCCCCCCTCGGCGCGGTCGGCCGACGACCCGGCTGGCGATGATGACGTCAAGACCGCAGGCGCCGCAGGGCGGACGACGGGGCGCGGCGGCGTCGTCCGGCGCGCGCCCGATCGCGGCGCCCACTTTGGTCGCTGGATCGTCGTCCTCATCCTCCTCGCGCTCGCGCTCTTCACGCTCTGGACGCTCCGCGGCGGCGACCGGCTGTTCGTCGGCGACCCGGTGCCGGTCCCCTTGCTCGAAGTCAGCGCGCCGGCCGCGGGAAATCTGCCCCAATCGCGCGCGCTCGCCCGGGCGCTCGATGGAAAGCTGCGCGACGGGCTGCGGCGCTTCGATCTCGTCGACCTCCTGAGTTCGAAGGCGCCGGGCAGTGCGGTCACCGGCAAAAGCGACTATCGGCTCGACACATCGCTCGTCCGCACGGTCGAGGGCAACACCGACGTCACGCTCGTTCTCAACCGCGTCGCGGACCAGCGCGCCATCTGGTCGCAACAATTGCGCCTGACACAGGATGAAACGCCCGAATTTACCGCAATCGAGCCGCTGATCGCGCAGCTTGCCGGGGATTATGGCGTGATCGTGCGCGACCAGGTTCAGCGCCAGCCCGACAATTTCTCGCCCGGCTTCCCGTGCCTCGCGCAGTTCAACCGGGTGCGCCAGATGCGCAATACCGCGAACGTGAAACAGGTCGACGCCTGCCTGCGCGCGACCCTCAAGGCCAACCCGCGCGATCCCGTCACGCTCACCGCACTGTCGCTCGTGCGCTATGGCGACTGGCAGCCGCAGCGGATGACGCCGGCGGGGCGCGAGGCGTTTGCCGAAGCGCGGGCGCTGGCGCAGCGCTCGTATGAAAGCAGCCCCAATTCGTCGGCGGGCATGTTCGCGATGGCGCGCGCCAATTTCTATACGGGCAATTGTGCGGCCGGCAATGCGATGGGCGACGCCGCGATCGCGCTCAATCCCTATGATGCCGACATGGCGGGCTTTCTCGGCCTGTTCAAGCTGACATGCGGGATGGGGCCCGAGGGCGAGCTGTTGCTCCGGCGGTCGCTCCAGCTCGATTCTTCCTATCCCGGCGTTCCGGCGGTCACGCTCGCTTTCACGCTGTCGGAGCGCGGCGAACAGGATGAGGCGCGGCGGATCCTCGATCAGATGCCGTCGCCGAGCAATATGGAGCCGCAATATATGATGGTGCGCGCGATCGTGCAGGCGCGGCAGGGCCAGGTGGCGGAGGCGCGCGCGCAATGGCAGCGGCTGCTCGCCTATACGCGCCAGCCCGCCGATGCGACGCCCGAACGGGTGCTGGGCCGGTTCATCATCACCCCGGTGGTGATCCAGCGCGCCTCGGCCGCGCTTCGCGATTCGGGCGTCGTTGCGGCCAAGGCGGCGCCTTGACGCTGCGCCGCGTGCTGCGCAGAGTGGCGCCATGCTCTCGCTTCTAGCCCTGCTGACTTCGGTCGCGTCGCCCGCCCCCGCCGCCGTGGCAGTGCATTTCAACCGCGAAGGACAGGTCGAGGCGCGCGTCGCCCAGAGGCTGGCCGACCGGGCGAGCGGCCGCGCGATCACGCCCGACGATCCGGTGCGCGTCGCTTCTGTCTCCAAGCTGATCGTCGCGCTCGGCGTGCTGCGGCTGGTCGAGGCGGGCAAGCTCGATCTCGACCGCGACGTGTCGGACTATCTCGGCTGGCGGCTGCGCCATCCTGCTTATCCCGACCGGCCGATCAGCCTGGCGCAGTTGCTGGGGCACCGGTCCGGCCTCAACGACCAAACCGACTATGCACTGCCGCTGGATGCCGATCTCGAAACCGCGCTCCGCAATCCCGCCGCCTGGGACAAGGCGCGTCCGCCGGGGGGCGACTTCGCCTATGCCAATTTCAATTATCCGGTCGTTGCCGCCGCGATCGAGGGGGCAACCGGCGAGCGCTTCGACCAGGCGATGACGCGGCTCGTTTTTCGTCCGCTCGGCCTCGATGCCTGCTTCAACTGGCCGACGTGCAGCGACGCTGCGGTCGCGCGGGCCGTCGTGCTGTCCGATGCCGAGGGCAATGTCGTGCGCGATGACCTGAAGGGCGCGCGGCCCGCCTGTCCGGTCGTGCCGGCGGCGAACGGCGGCTGCGACCTCGCCACCTATCGTCTCGCCCGCCACGGCGCGGGGTTCAGCCCGCAAGGCGGGGTTCGCATCTCGGCGAACGGCCTCGCGCGGATCGGCATCATGCTGCTGCGCCGCGGCGAGGGCTTTCTGAAACCCGAAAGCCTTGCCCGGCTCGAAGCGATGGCGCGCGTCCGCCCCACAAGCGGCGAGGGGACGGGCGGCTTTTTCTGCGAATATGGCATAGCTATGCACAGCACCGGCGGCCCGGCGCTTCGCGACCCCGCCTGCCGCGACGACCTGTTCGGCGACGGCCGTTTGCGCCGCGGCCATTCGGGCGATGCCTATGGATTGCGCTCGGGCCTGTGGTTCGACCTTGAAGGCGGCGATGGCATTGCCTATTTCGTCACGCAGGTGCCGGAGGGGCAGAAAGGGACACGGTCGGCATATAGCGCTGCAGAGGAAGTCTTGGTCGACGCGGCGCTTCGCCGCACGGCCGATGCCAGCCCTCTTGCCAGCCCCGCCCACGGGCACTAGGGCAATTTTCAACATTCACGACATAGTCAGAAAAAAGGAACTGTGCATGAGCGATTCGGCCGAAAAGGTTAAAAAGATCGTCGTCGAACATCTGGGCGTCGAAGCCGACAAGGTCACCGAAGAAGCGAGCTTCATCGACGATCTGGGCGCCGACAGCCTCGACATCGTCGAGCTGGTGATGGCGTTCGAAGAAGAATTCGGCGTCGAAATCCCCGACGATGCGGCGGAAAAGATCGCCACCGTCAAGGATGCGATCGACTATATCGAAGCGAACAAGGGCTGATCGGGCCCGGTCCGGCCTAGCCGGACGCGGCGGCGACGCCGCCCACGCGTTTCCGGCTTCCCGGTCCCGAGCGTTCGCGCGCAGTGGCCGGGAAGCTTTTTTTATGGATATGCGTTTTCAAACGTGACGCGGCGCCCTGCGGGGGCAGGGGCCGATGAAAGGAATGACTATGCGCCGGGTTGTGGTGACGGGTTTGGGTTTGGTGACGCCGCTGGGCGCCGATGTGGAAACCACATGGGCCAATCTGCTCGCGGGCAAATCGGGCGCCGGGACGATCACCCATTTCGATGCGTCGGACCAGAAATGCACGATCGCGTGCGAAGTGAAGGGCCCTGACCATGAATATGGGTTCGATCCGGGCAAGCGCGTCGACCACAAGGTCCAGCGCCAGGTCGATCCCTTCATCATCTATGGCATCGACGCCGCGGGGCAGGCTATCGAGGACGCGGGCCTTGAGGACATGTCCGAGGAAATGAAACTGCGCGCCGGCTGCTCGATCGGTTCGGGAATCGGCGGGCTGCCGGGCATCGAAAGCGAAAGCTTGCTGCTCGCCGAAAAGGGTCCGGGCCGCGTTTCGCCGCACTTCGTCCACGGCCGTTTGATCAACCTGATCTCGGGTCAGGTCAGCATCAAATACGGCCTGCAAGGGCCCAACCACGCCGTCGTCACCGCCTGCTCGACCGGCGCGCATTCGATCGGCGACGCCGCGCGCATGATCCGCGACGATGACGCCGACATCATGCTCGCGGGCGGCGCCGAGGCGACGATCTGTCCGATCGGCATCGCGGGCTTCGCGCAGGCGCGCGCGCTCAACATGAGCTATAACGACCGCCCCGAACAGGCGAGCCGCCCCTATGACAAGGACCGCGACGGCTTTGTGATGGGCGAGGGCGCGGGTGTCGTCGTGCTCGAGGAATATGAGCATGCCAAGGCGCGCGGCGCGAAAATTTACGCCGAAGTCGTCGGTTACGGCCTGTCGGGTGACGCCTATCATGTGACCGCGCCGCACCCCGACGGTTCGGGCGCGTATCGTTCGATGGAAATGGCGCTGAAAAAGGCGGGCATGACCGCCGCGGACATCGACTATATCAACGCGCACGGAACCTCGACGATGGCCGACACGATCGAACTCGGCGCGGTGAAGCGCCTGTTCGGCAACGAAATCGCCAATGTGTCGATGAGCTCGACCAAGTCCGCTATCGGCCACCTGCTCGGCGGCGCCGGCGCGGTCGAGACGATCTTCTGCATCCTCGCAATCCGCGACCAGATCGTCCCGCCGACGCTTAACCTCGACAATCCCGACGAAGGCACCGACGGCGTCGACCTCGTCCCGCACACGGCGAAGAAGCGCGAAGTGAAGGCCGCGCTCAACAACAGCTTCGGTTTCGGCGGCACCAACGCCAGCGTCATCGTCAAGGCGGTCGACTGATTATTCGATCCTCCCTGCGGCGAAGCCGTGGGAAGGGGGACCGCCGGCGAAGCCGGTGGTGGAGGGGCCGTGGCGTTATAGCCCCTCCGTCAGCGCTTCCCGCTGCCACCTCCCCATCGCTGCGCGACAGGGAGGATCAAAACCTCTTTCCTACATTGCACCGCCATGCTCTAGCAGCAGGGCGTTCGCCGAGGCTTCGCTCAAAGCCACAAAGGACACAAAAAGACGATGCACATGCGGGTCTTTTGTGGCTTTAAGCAGGGGCCATCCAACCGACGGGAGAAAAGCGTGCATCCGTTCCGCAGGCTGACGATCACGATCTTGGCGCTCCTCCTCGCCGCCTGCTCGGGCGGCGCGCCCAAGGATGCCGAAGTCGTCGTCCCGCCGGGCGCGAGCATCGCGAAGGCGGGGCAGATCCTCGAGGAGGCCGGGCTCGTCTCGGCATCGAGCTTTCGCAACGAAGCGCGCTTCTTCGGCTCGGACGACCCGATCAAGCCCGGCGAATACAAGGTCGAGAAGGGGATGGACGCGGGCGACATTCTCGAGCTCTTCCAGTCGGGCAAGACGATCCAGCGCATGGTCATGATCCCCGAGGGCATGCCCTCGATCATGGTGTGGGACCGGCTGATGGCCGAAAAGCGGCTGAAGGGCGAAATCCCGGTTCCCGCCGAGGGCAGCATCCTACCCGACAGCTACGCCTTCACCACCGGCGAGACCCGCGCCGCGGTCGTGAAGCGCATGCAGGCGGCGATGGACAAGGCGTTCAACGAGCTTTGGGCCAAACGCACGCCGCGCACTGCGGTCAAGGACCGCAACCAGGCGATGACGCTGGCGTCGATCGTCGAAAAGGAAACCGGCGTCGCCGCCGAGCGCCGCACCGTCGCGGGCGTCTATACCAACCGCCTCGGCGTCGGCATGCGGCTTCAGGCCGACCCGACGATCATCTATCCGATCACCAAGGGTAAACCGCTCGGGCGCCGCATATTACGCTCCGAAATCCAGGCGGTGAACGGGTACAACACCTACAGCATGATCGGCCTGCCGCAGGGCCCGATCGCCAACCCCGGCAAGGCCTCGATCGCCGCGGTGCTCGATCCCGAAGCGAACGACTATCTCTTCTTTGTCGCGAAGGGCGACGGCGGTCACATCTTCGCGCGCACGCTCGCCGAACATAATGCCAATGTGCAGAAATGGTATCAGCTGCGGCGCGACCGCGGGGAGATGGAGTAGCGATCCCCAAAAGATCGTCATCCCGGCGAAGGCCGGGATCTCGACATTGCGGATCAGAGCCACGGTGAGATCCCGGCCTTCGCCGGGATGACGAACGGGGGACCAATGGTGACCGCGAAGCTCTTCATCCACGGGGTCCCCGACAGCCCCGCCATCTGGCGTCCGCTGCTCGCCGCGCTCGACCTCGGCGACACCCCGGTCGTGGTGCCCGCGCTTCCCGGCTTCACCGCTCCGCTGCCTGCCGGTTTTGCCGCGACCAAGGAAGCCTATGCCGACTGGGCGGTGGAGCAGACGGAGGCGCTGGTCGCGGCGCACGGCCCGATCGACATCGTCGGCCACGACTGGGGCGCGCTCATCGCGCAGCGCGCCGCGATGCTGCGCCCCGATTTGATCCGCAGCTGGGCGGTTTCGAACGCGGTGATCGATCCCGAATATCGCGGCCACCGGATCGCGCGCATCTGGAACACGCCGGTGCTGGGCGAAATCTTCATGGCGCTCAGCAAACCCGGCAAGCTTGCCGAAGGGCTGGCGGCGCAGGGTATGCCCGCCGACATCGCGCACGAAGAGGCGGCGCAATGGGCGAACAAGGACAAGCGCCGCGCGATCCTGAAACTTTATCGTTCGGCAAACGGGCTCAGTTTCGAGCATGACTGGGCGCGCGATATCGGCAAGCTGCCCGCGAACGGCACGCTGATCTGGGGCGAGGGCGATCCCTATGTCGAACTGTCGGTGGCGCAGCGCTTCGCCGCGAACACCGGCACACCGCTGACGGTGATCGAAAGGGCAGGGCATTGGGCGATCGCCGAACGGCCTGCCGAAGTCGCCGCCGCGCTGCGCAGATTCTGGGCCAGCCTATAGCTCCTCACCCGCATCCGGCATTCGAATTTTTGCAATCCGAGTTAATCGATAAATCCGATCAACCTTTGCCAATTTATCGATTGGACCGCAGCAGCCTTTCATGCGCTTAGGCGCACGAAACCAACAACAGAAAGGCTCTCCCATGATCAATCAGCCCGTTCCCGCCGTCACGCTCAAGACCCGCGTGCGCGACGAAGCCGTCGACGGCCCGAACCCGTTCCGCTGGCAGGATGTCGACACCGGCGAGCTGTTCGGCGAAGGCCGCCACATCCTGTTCGGCCTGCCCGGCGCCTACACCCCGACCTGCTCGAACGAACAGTGCCCGGGCTTCGAGCGTCTGCACGGCGACTTCGCCGCTGAAGGCGTCGCCGACATCCATTGCATCAGCGTCAACGACGCCTTCGTGATGTACAACTGGGGCAAGAACCTCGGCGTCGAAAATGTGAAGATGGTTCCCGACGGTTCGGGCGCCTTCACGCGCCGCATGGGCATGCTGATCAACAAGGATCACCTTGGCTTCGGCATGCGCAGCTGGCGCTACACCGCGATCGTCGATGACGGCGTCGTGGTCCAGATGTTCGTCGAACCCGGCATCAACGACGTCGGCACCGACAGCGATCCCTATGTCGAATCGACGCCTGAAAAGGCGCTCGAGTGGGTGAAGGCGAACCCCTACCAGGGCAAGCTGTCGCAGGCGGCTTAAACCGATAAGCGGCCCGGCATCCCCCCCTCCCGTCCGGGCCGCTGGCGCCGTACCCATCATCGTGACCGCGACGATGGGTGCGGCGGACCAGCTTCACTTCAACAATCTGCGCGCGGCGCATTATCCGCCCGAGCGGAATCACCTCGCGGCGCACGTCACGCTGTTTCACCAGCTGCCCCCGTCGTGTCTCGACGAACTCGACCGGCTGATTCGCCGCATCGCCGCCGACACGCCGCCTCCTGCCGCAAACCTGCGCGAGATCTATTCGCTCGGCGGCGGCGTCGCCTTTCGCATCGACAGCGCAGACCTGCTGGCGATTCGCGAGCGTATCGCCGATCATTTCACCGGAATGCTGACGCTGCAGGACCAGGGAACGCCGCGGCTCCACGTCACCGTCCAGAACAAGGTGGAACCCGCACAGGCGCGCGCGCTCCTCGCCGAACTCGCCGCCGGCTTCCGGCCGCGCGCGCTGACGATCGCGGGTCTCGCCGCGCATCACTACCTCGGCGGCCCGTGGCAACCGGCCTTCGCACGCAATTTTCGCGGAGTGCGCACATGATATTGACCAGCGCGAATGCCCTGCCTATAGGCGCTGCTCGCCCATCGCGGCGGCCCTTCGGGGCGGAGTAGCTCAGCTGGTTAGAGCAGCGGAATCATAATCCGCGTGTCGGGGGTTCGAGTCCCTCCTCCGCTACCAACCTATCTAAGTTTTTGAATTAATTAGCTAATTTGTGGAGCAGATCGTTGCCACATCTATCGGCCGTCCCATCTAACTCTTTGAAATCCTGAGGGCCGGACTTTGGCTTTCGGCTCCGGGCGGGGTTGGTCGAACTCGCAGATTCGCGAGGATCGAGCGCGCGTTGCTGTTTCATGTCGGTGATCGAGGACGGGCTGTGCCAGCCTGTCATGAGGCCAGTCTGGCCGAGCGGGAATGTGGAGAGGCTGAGATCGGCGCGCGCTTGCCGTCCGCGAGATAGCCGAACCCAGAAGCAGGGCATAAAAGCCTGGATTTCTTGACGATGGAAAATGCCAGGAGCGCATTCAAATCAATGAACCTCGCTCTCCAGAGATGTCGGATGGCGATCGTGTGTCGGGGCTGACGGCGGAGGCAACATTCGGTGAGAATGGATGTGTCGTTCGGCAGGAGTCATTGGCATCGATGGGGGTCTGTTCATCCCAAAATGCCCGCTTTTTATGATTTGAGCCTAGAAGCAGACTGTCTCCAACCGGCCATCTCCACCAGTTCAAGTCCCGCGATATTCGTCATTGAACTATGTGTTTTTCGTCGAGTGGATATCCTGGCTGGGATGTGCCGTCTGGATTCCAGCCGGTGCGGCTCAGCATCGACTGCTTTGTCACTATGCTGAGCCTCCGACCATTTTTGCTAGAAGTTACAAGCTCAGACCTTTTCGTACAGCGTGACAACGCATGCTCCGCCAAGGCCGAGATTATGCTGAAGTGCATGGCGTATACCATCGACCTGGCGTGTGTCGGCGGTACCGCGAAGTTGATGGGTCAATTCATAGCATTGAGCAAGGCCGGTGGCGCCGAGCGGGTGGCCCTTGGACAAAAGCCCGCCTGACGGATTGGTGACGACGCGCCCGCCATAGCTGTTGTCGCCATCGGCGATGAATTTCTGCGCCCCGCCTTCGGGGCAAAGGCCGAGCCCTTCATAGGTGATCAGTTCATTATGCGCGAAGCAGTCGTGCAGTTCGACGACGCGGATGTCGTCGGGGCCGACACCGGCGGCCTCATAGACCTGCCGCGCCGCCCGGCCGGTCATGTCGTAGCCGACAACTTGCATCATGTCGTTGGCATCGAAGGTCGAGGGCTGGTCCGAAACCATTGCCTGTGCGGCAATGCGGACGCCGGGCGTGAGGCCGTTGCGTTTGGCAAATTCTGGCGAGACGAGGATGGCGGCTGCGGCGCCGCAGGTCGGCGGGCAGGCCATCGGGCGCGTCATCACGCCGGGCCAGATTAGCTGTTCGCCGAGCACATCGGCCTCGCTCATTTCCTTGCGGAACACCGAAAGCGGATTGTTCACCGCATGGCGGCTCGCCTTGGCGCGGATCTTGGCGAAATCCTCCATCGTCGTGCCATATTTCTGCATGTGCGAGAGCCCGGCTCCGCCGAAATATTTGAGCGCGAGGGGGAGTTCGGTATCGACGAGCGCATCGGTTGCGGTGTTGAAGTCGACAAAAGGGCTCGGTCGGTCGGTAAAGGTTGCGCCGAGCGCGCCCGGCGTCATCTGTTCGAAGCCGACCGCGATGGCGCAATCCACCGCGCCGCTCGCGACCGCCTGCCGCGCCAGATAGAGCGCGGTCGAACCCGTCGAGCAATTATTGTTGACGTTGAACACCGGAATGCCGGTCAGCCCGACCTGATAGACGACGCGCTGGCCGCAACAGCTGTCGCCATAGACATAGCCGGCATAAGCCTGTTCCACATCGGCATAGTCGATGCCGCCGTCGGCGAGCGCGAGGCGGATCGCTTGCGATCCCATCTCATCATAGGCGGGACCGGCGCCCGGCTTAGTGAAGGGGACCATGCCCACACCGGCGACAAGGACTTCGCGTTCAGATTTGGCCATTTTTCTTCTCTCCGACAGATTCATTGTTCCGTGGAGGCGTATCGGATGCCCGCCGACGTTGGGTCCAATTCAAAATAGTAGAGAACTATTCGTTTATGGAATAATTCTCGCCATCGGGACCGGAGTGGACGCAGCTTAGCCCAGCCTCTCGCGCACTTGTGCGATCATTGCCCTGGTCGCTGGCTTTGCGGGCCAGCGGGCCCGCACCGCGCAGCATAGCGGCGGCCCTTCGAAAAAATTCGTATCCCGCAGGGCCACGAACCGTTCCTGGAATCGCCGGCTGTTCGCAAATTCGACGGCAACGAAACCGATGGTATCCGACGAGGCGACGACGCGCTCGATGAGCGGGAAAAAATCCATCACATGCAGGCGGTCACCCAAGGCTTGCCCGCTTGCTTCATACATCCGGCGTACCGCGGTTGTGTAGGGTTCGGAGGACGAAGGGACGACGAAATCGAACTGGGTGAGCGTCTCCACCGTCACCGGGCCCATGGCAAGGATCGGATGCTCGCGGCGGACAAACGGTACGGCGTCGAGCACGCCCATCTTCTCGCACTTGAACTGGGCCCAGTTGGCGAATGCCGCGTGCATGCCGAAAGCCACATCGATGTCGCCGCGCGTCAGGAGCTGGACCCCCCGTTCGCTGGACCCCGTCACCATCTCGATGCGAATGCTGGGGCGACGGTGCAGCAGTGCGAGGAGCGGCTCGGTCAGCATCCACTCGAGCGAGCCCGGGAAGATGCCGATGCGCAAAAGCCCCTTGTACGGGTCGGCGCTTCGCTCGGTGTCGCCCACCAGTTCGGCGGCATCGGACAGGAGACGCGAGGCGCGGTCGATGAAATCGCGCCCCTCTTCGGTCAGCAGCGCGCCGCGCGAGGTCCGGTGAAACAAGGGATAGCCAAGCTGCCGCTCAAGATCGGCGACGCTCTTGGTCACCGCCGATTGGGTGACGCCGACATCGTCCGCCGCGCGCGAGAAGGAACCGAGCTTTCCCACCGCCACGGCATGCTTCAATCGGGAATCGAACATATCATTCCTCTCAGGCATGATTCGCGAAGATAATGAATTAGAGCAAATAGGCCGGTTCCGCCAATCTTTCCCTTTTCAACGAGGAGAGGATTTATGGCCGGACCTTTGGCTGGACTGCGGATTATCGAGATTGCCGGCATCGGGCCGGGGCCGTTTTGCGGCATGATGCTTGCGGATCATGGCGCGGAGGTGATCCGCATCGAGCGCCCCGGCGACGGTCCGGGCTTCGCGCCCGGGGTTGCCGACGACATATTGGCGCGCTCGCGGCGGTCGGTCATGGTCGATCTCAAAACGCCCGAGGGCATCGCGATTATCCGTGATCTGTGTCGCACGGCCGACGGCCTGATCGAGGGGTTTCGTCCGGGGGTGATGGAGCGCTTGGGTCTTGGGCCGGACGTCCTGTTGCAGGACAATCCGCGCCTCGTTTACGGCCGGATGACCGGCTGGGGGCAGGAGGGCCCCTACGCACACACTGCAGGGCACGACATCAACTATATCGCGCTTTCGGGCAATCTGCACACCTATGGGCGCGCGGGCCAGAAGCCAACACCGCCCGCCAATGCCGTCGGCGATTTCGGCGGTGGCGGGATGATGCTCGCTTTCGGAATGGTGAGCGCGATCCTTCATGCCCGGCAAAGCGGCCAGGGTCAGGCAATCGACTGTGCGATGGTCGATGGCGCCGCGGTGCTGGCGAGCATGATCTGGTCCTTCTATGGAAATGGTCACTGGCGGGATGAACGTGGCGCCAATCTGCTTGATACGGGGGCTCCGTTTTACGACAGCTATGAAACCGCGGACGGCAAGTTCATCGCCATCGGTCCGGTCGAGCCGCAATTTTACCGTGAACTGCTTCGGTTGGTCGAAGCGACGGACCTGCCGTCCAATCATTTCGACGCCAGGACATGGCCGGAGATGGGGGCCAGCCTTGACCAACTGTTCCGGATGCGGACCCGGGAAGAGTGGTGCGCCCTGCTCGAGGGTTCCGATGCCTGTTTCGCGCCGGTGTTGTCGCTGTCCGAGGCGCCGCTGCATCCACATAATCAGCAACGCGGCACCTTCCTTTGTGTCGATGGCAAAATCCAGCCCGCTCCGGCACCGCGCTACACCCGGACTGTGACCGAAAAGCCCCGGATGTCGCGCGCCGCGGGCGAGGATAGCGCAGAAGTGCTCTCCTCGGTGGGCTATGACGTCGCGCACATCGCCGACCTGAAGGCGCGGGGTATCATTGGCGGCTAAAAAAACGAGGCGCGGCCGGAGAGGAGGAGATCGGCCGCGCCTCGTTTCGGTGCGTCAGAAGCTGACCGCTACCTCGCCACCGATCACGCGCCCCTTGTTGAGTGGCGAGAAGCTGGCGCCAACCCCGCCAAAGGCCGCCGGGAGCTGTACATCGCTTCCAATCGTGGCCTCGTTCAGCAGGTTGCGGCCATAGATGGAGAATTTCCAGTGGTTGTCCGCTGTCGCGAGCGTCAGGCTCGCATCGAGCATGTCCGCACCCTGGAGGAAACCCTGATTGTTATCGGTGAAGGCTGCCTTGTCACGATGGTTGTAGCTTACCCGCGCGGTCGCCGTACCCAGAGAACCGAGGCGCTGGTCGTAGGTCAGGCCGGCGCCATAGGTCCAGGGTGACAGGCGAGGCAGTTTGAGTCTGCGATCGACGCCGTCGATCACGCCGTCGCCGCTGAGGTCAAACTGGACATTGCGGTATTGGCCGTCGACATAACCGACCTGGCCCGACAGCGCGAGGTTCGGGAGGATGAAGAACAGCCCCTCGGCCTCGATCCCCTTGATCGTCGCATCGGCGGTGTTGCGGATCACCTGGCTTGCGCCGAGCGGCCCCGGCAGGACGATCTCGCGCTGCAGATCCTTGATCCGGTTGTAGAAGCCCGCAACATTGATCCGGTTGCGACCGAACTGCTGCTTCACGCCAAGTTCGAAACTGTCCTGCACTTCCTGGTCGAACGGCCCCGGCGGTACGTTCGGATCGGTGTTGCGCAGATTATAGCCGCCGCTGCGAAAGCCGCGGGTGTAGACGCCATAGACCTGCGTATCGTCGCCGGGTTGCCATTGCAGGCCGATCTTGGGAGTGAAGCCCTTCCATTTGTCGCTGTCGGCGAAGTTGGTCGTGCAGATGATCGTATCGAGATTGCAGCCATTGGGCCGGAGCGTCGACACTTGCACGGCCTTGCGCTCCCAGGTGTAGCGACCACCGAGGTTCAGCGTCAGCGTCTCGCTCAAATGCCAGTCCGCCGAAGCGAACACACCCCAGGTCGTCTGATCCTGAGCGCCGCCACCGGAGACGATCTGCCGGCCACCAAGCAGCGTGCGGCGCTCGCCATAGCGAATATCCTGCGTGAAATAATAGAGGCCCGTCGTGACATCGACATCACCGAATTTTCCGGCATAGCGCAGTTCGTCGCTGAGCTGGCTTTGTGCGATCTCGATGTCGGCATGGAAGAGCGACAGGGGCGTGGCATCGATGTCGGATGACGCGGAGGACCGATAGCGCCGATAACCCGCTATATTGGTGATGACGCCCTCGCCGAAGCGGACGTCGACATTGGTCTCGGCGCTCGCCTGATCCCATTTGTTGTCGTAAAAACCGCGATTGTTGACCGAGAAGTCGAAGCTGTCGCGGCGGAACAGTCCATGATTTTGGCCTGCGGGGCCGTCGCCCTTGGTTTCGCCATGCTCATAGCGAATATCCATGCGGAAATCCTCGCCGCCCCGGATCGATAGGGCGGGGCGGATAATCAGATCCTTCGCCTTGCCAAAGCTCTTGCCGTCGAAGCGATTGCGGAACCAGCCATCGTCGTCGCTGTAATAGACCGCGAGTTTTGCTGCCACGACATCGTCGACAATCGGCCCCGTCACAACGCCGCTGACGGTCTTTTTGAGGCCGGTCTCGACCGAAGCCTTGCCCCGGAATTCAAGATCGAAGCTCGGCCGCGACGTGCGGACGACGACCGCGCCGCCGGTGACATTGCGGCCGAAGAGCAGGCCTTGCGGGCCGCGCAGCACTTCCAGTCCCTCGAGGTCGAAATTGTCGAACACGACCCCCGCATTGATGCCGAGATAGACGCCATCGATGAAGACGCCGACCGTCGGGTCGATCGACGGGATCGAACTGTTGATGCCAAGCCCGCGGATCGAAAAATTCGCATAGCCGGGCGTCGAGCCAACATCTTCGAGCTGGACGTTGGGAACATCATAGCTCAGGCTTTGCAGATTCTGGACAAACTTGGCGTCGAGCTGCGCCTCGCCATAGGCGGTCACCGCGATCGGCACATCCTGGACATTCTCGCCATAGCCTTTCTTGGTGGCGGTCACGATGATCTCGTCGGCGAGCGCGCTGGTCGATCCTTGCGGGGCCGGATCGGTTCCGGTTTGCGCGAATGCAGTCCCAGGACACAGTAGCGATGCGCTCGCCAGCAGCCAATATTTCCTCATGAGCAATATCCTCTCCCTCAATATTTTGTTTTTCGAGGTTGAGTGTCGTGCGCCGGGTGCAAGGCGTCCAATTCAAACTGCTACTGAGTTATTCCTGACAGTCATATCGCGACATTGGATCGCGGCAATCTCATGCGCCGCAGAAATTCGGCGAGCGACGTTCGCGAAAAGACGTCACGCCTTCCCGGAAGTCCCTGGTCTGGGCAGCGGCGTGTTGGTCGAGTCCCTCCATCGCGAGCGTCTCGGAAAAGCTCTGATTCAGCGCGGCGCGCATGCCGTGCCGGATAAGCCGGTACGACGTTGTCGCACCCTTGGCGAGCCGATCCGCCAGCGTGCGGGCGGTTCCGGCAAGTTCTTCATCGTCGACACAGGCATGGATCATGCCCCAGTCGCAGGCCTGGTCGGCACTGATCTTTTCGCCGAGCAACAGCATTCTGCCCGCGCGCTGGAGGCCGATCAGCCTTGGAATGATCCAGGTCGCCCCGGCATCGGGCACGAGTCCGATATTGGCGAACGACTGGTAGAAATAGGCAGAGCGGGCCGCGACGACGAAATCCCCGTACAGGGCAAGCGAACACCCCGCGCCCGCCGCCGGCCCGTTCACCGCGGTAACGATGGGAATGGGGAGGTTTGCGAGCTTCTCGAAGGCGGGATTGAGCTGCTCGACGAACATTTGGCCTATGTCGCGGGCGAACGCATCCAGATCCATCTCCTGAAGGTCGGCGCCGGTCGAAAACCCGCGCCCGTTGCCCGTGAGCAGCAGGCAACGCGCGCCTTCTTCCACCACCCGATCGAGTTTGGCCGACAAATCGTCGATCATATCGAACGTCAGGGCATTCAACCGGTCGGGGCGATTGAATGTGATCGTCGCGACGTCGCCGTCGAGCGCGTACAGAATGGCATCAGACATAGTTGCATTTCGCTTTCGGCATGGGGGTGGCTCAGGCCGCGTCCTGTTTCGTCCAGTAGGGCGCGCGCAATTCGGTTTTCAGCACCTTGCCCGCTGCCGAAAGCGGTAGCGGTTGTTCGCGAACCTCGCATGAGCGCGGGCATTTATAGCCGGCGATCAGCGTCTTGCAGTGCGCGATCAACATATCGAGGGTTAGGGATTCCCCGGCGCGCGGGACGATGATCGCATGCACGCGCTCGCCCCATTGATCGTCGGGCACGGCAATCACCGCGCAATCCGCAACGGCGGGATGTTTTAGCACCGCATTCTCGACCTCGGCGGAAAAGACATTTTCGCCGCCCGAGATGATCATGTCCTTGACCCGGTCGACGATGAACAGGAAGCCGTCGGCATCCATATAGCCGGCGTCGCCGGTCAGCACCCAATGGTCGATGATGGTCGCGGCAGTGACCTCGGGTTTGTTCCAATATCCCATCATGATATTGGGGCCGCGAACCCAGACTTGGCCGACCTCGCCGCGCGCCAGTTCGCTGCCGTCGTCCGCGGCGACTTTCACATCGATCCCGGGGAGCGCATGGCCGACCGAGCCGAGTTTGGACATGTCGCCGTCCAGCCGTTGATATTCGGGAGAGAGGACCGTCGCTCCCGGCGACAGCTCGGTCTGGCCATAGCCGTGAAAAAGCTGCGCATCGGGCAACGCCGCGATGGCGCGGCGCAAAATCGGTTCGGGCATCGGCGCGGCGCCATAGACAAGCGTCCGGATCGACGACAGGTCGCCGCCATGCTCGTCGCAATGATCGAGCAGCATTTTCACCATCGTCGGAACCAGCAGGATATCGGTGATCCGGTCGGCCGCGATCGCATCGCAGACGAGGGCAGGAACAAAGCCGGGGATGATCGAATGGGACCCGCCGAAAAATGTGGTGGAGAACATCATGGCTGCCGCCGCCATATGAAAGAGCGGGGGGGCATGTAAGGTGATGGAGTGACGACCGGGTCGCGTGATCGCGCCCATCGACTGCACGCTGGAGATAAGCCCCGCGTGGCTCAGCATGACACCCTTGGGGAACCCCGTCGTCCCGCCGGTATACATGATCGCCGCCAGCGCCTCGCCGCCGTGCCGCAGGTCCTCGATCGGGGCGGCCTCGGCGATCAGCCGCTCATAGTCCTGCGCCCAGTCGGGAGATATGCCTTCGCCAGCGTAAATAAGATGGCGCAGCGACGCAGCCTCATCGCGCAACGCCGCCGCCTGATCGGTGAAGCTGTCGTCGAACAGCAATACCGACGGCGTCGAGTCGTCGAGCGAATAGAGGATTTCCGCCATGCTCCAGCGCGTGTTCACCGGGACCGCGACGGCGCCGATCCAGAACAGCGCATAATAATGTTCGACATAGCGATCCGAATTATGCGCCAGCATCGACACCCGGTCGCCCGGCCCCACGCCCAGTGCACGGAGCGCCCCGGCAAGCCGGGCGACGCGGTCGCCAAATTCACACCAGTTTCTTTTGCGGCCCTGGAACGATGTCGCAGTGCCACTGCCGTTGATCTGAACCGATCGGTGAACGCCTTGAGTCAGGTACATATAATTCCTCTCCACAGCCGCTCTTATGGCGGTCCGTCATTCCAACCGGTCGCTACATTCCGGCGCGGCCCAGCCGCACGTCCGCTTTGGCAGGGCGCAGGGGGCGCACGACATAGACGGCTTCGGTCACCGCCACTGTTGCACCGCCGTCGTCCCGAACGACGGCGTGAAGGTGAAACGTCGCATCCTGTCCGTCCCCCATCATCTGTTCGATCCGCCGGGCCTCGCGCTCGTCGAACAGGGCTTCGGCGACGATCGCCGACCGGGCCGGGCGCTGGAAATCGATCGAGACCGACTGGACGGCACCGTACATTTTGTCCAGTTGCTCCAGGCCGAAAATGGCCATGACCACCAGACCGCCCAGAACCTCGGCCGCGGCCCATTGCAAAGCTGCATGGACGGTGTTCAGGTGGTTGCCATTCTCGCGGTTCAGCGGGATGCGCACCCGATAGATGCCGTCACGCACCGATTCCACGGTCAGGCCGGCATGCTCGTAGATCGGGAAGATCCGCCGCAGGGCGGCTTCCACTTCAGTCTCGCTGGCGGCCATTTCCATCTCCTGTCCTTGACCCATGCGGATCATGTCACATTACCCGCGAGCCGTCTTGCCTTGGCCTTGTCGTACTGATCAGGATCGATCACCGAGAGTTCGCTAAGCTTGTTCGACGCCATCACGTCGCCGCCCACCTTCATCTGTCCGCCGAAAAAGAGCTTCTGGACGTCGGCGAGCGGGGCGGTCACGACGGTATGCAGCAGGTCCGCGTCGAGTTCGATCGTGCAGTCGGCCTTGTCGGCGATGCCTTCGCGAACGGCATCGGCCCCGGTCTTCAGATCGAGCACCCAGTGGGATTCGGGGTTGTTGAGCTTGAACTGAAAGGCGGTGTCGACCTTGGCGGCAAGCTCGGGGTGTCCCGCGACATGATCGGCGATCACAGCGAACACGTCCTGCGGGATAACCTTGTCGGGTTGGACCGCAGCCGTCGCGTTGGCGTCTTCACTCGCAGCCTTCGGCTTGCGAACCGGAATCTCGTCATAGAATTCGACCACGGCATTTTTGATCACGACCTTGCCGCGTTCCTTGACGCTCGTCTCGACGATCACGCGATTGTCGGCTTCCTTCCACATCTTTGTCACCAGCGTCTCGCCGGGGAAGACCGGCTCGGCGAAGCGCACCTTGATGCTCTTGAACTTGCGCGGATCATTGCCGAGCATAGCCTTCACCACATGGCGGCCGACATGGCCGAAGGTGCAAAGGCCGTGCAAGATCGGCTTGTCATAGCCGAACGCCTTGGCGAACGCGGGGTCGGCGTGGAGCGGGTTCCAGTCGCCCGACAGGCGATAGAGCAAGGTCTGGTTGGCATCGGTCGCTTCCTCGACGATGGCGTCGGGCTCGCGCGCCGGTGGCACATTAATGTCTGCCGAGGGGCCGCGCTCGCCGCCCCAGCCGCCCGCGCCCCTCACGAAGGACGTCATCTCGTTATAGACGATTTCCTCGCCATGCTCGTCGACCGTGCTGACGCCGAACACGACAACGGCGTGGGGATCCTTGTCATAGGCTTGCTTGAACTTGAAGATATGCTTGAGCTTCGCCGATTTGGGGAGCGGCCCGCGCACTTCGGTATATTGCTCGCCGTGAAGCACGCGGTCGAAACCATAGCTCATCCCCGGCAGCTTCAGCCCCCCGTCCTTGGCCAGCGCCAGCATCGCGTTCGATTGCGGCATCACGCCCCAGGTCGGCAGCGCATGGAAATCGCCGAGCTCATAGACGAACTTGCGCTCGTCATCGTCCATCGGATCGCGCGCGGCGCCAACGCCCAGCGCATAGATGGCGAGGTCGCGCTCGTCATAGGCGGATTCGAGGACCAGCTCCTCGCGCATCGCGACATCGAGATCGATGAATTCATTGCCGCCGAGCGTCTTTGTGTTCACCGCCTGCATCACCGCGGTGAAGGTGTCGTTGACGGTCACGGGATGTTCGGCGTCGGCGAAATCGCTGATCTTGTTCCATTGCCGGGCGATATCGTCGGGTGTGAAGGCGCGATCGGTGCCGAAGCTGTAGCCGCGGGTGCGTTCCCAGCGCAGCTTGGAGATATAACCCGCGCCGACCTCGAACAGCCCCTTGGTTTCGGTGCAGCTCTCATGCGCGAGCCATCCGACCAGCGGGCTGACCGCCTCGGGCTTGAGATTGGCGAGAAATTCTTCGGGAAAGGCGGTTTCGGTGAGGCGTGAGGCGGCGATCGGCGCGATCGTATTGACGAGGATATTCTTCGCGCGCCCTTCTTCGGCCAGCGTGTTGGCCAGGCCATAGATGCCAAGCTTCGCGGCCGAATAATTGGCCTGGCCGAAATTGCCATAGATGCCGGCCGCCGAGGTGGTCATCACGATGCGACCATAGGCCTTTTCGCGCAGAATCGGCCAGGCGGCGTGGGTGACGGCCTTGGTCCCGTTCAGATGAACGCGCACGATCAGATCCCAGTCGGCGTCGGTCATCTTCGCAAAGCTCGCATCGCGCAGGATGCCCGCGTTATTGACGAGAATGTCGACCGTCCCGAACGCATCGAGGGCGGTCTGGACGATCTTCGCGCCATCCTCGACCGAGTCATAATTGGCGATGGCGTCGCCGCCCAACGCCTTGATCTCCTCGACCACGGCATCGGCCGCGGCGGATGATTTGCCGCCGCCGGCGATGTCGCCGCCCAGATCGTTGACGACGACCTTCGCGCCGCGCGCACCGAACATCAGTGCATGCTGGCGGCCAAGCCCGGCGCCCGCGCCGGTGATGATGACGACCTTGTTATCGAAACGGAGTTGTTCAGTCATTTTTCTGTCCACTTGCTTATAGGGGCGCGTCAAAGCGAGCGCGCGATGATGGTCTTCATGATTTCGCTGGTGCCGCCAAAGATGCGGCCGACCCGAACATCGGCGTAGAGCCGCGCGATGGGATATTCGGTCATATAGCCATAGCCGCCGAACAGCTGCAGGCACTCGTCGATGACCTGACATTGCTGCTCGGAAATCCAGAGTTTCGCCATCGCCGCGGTGGCCGCGTCGAGCTCGCCGGCCAGCAGTCGAACGATCATCTGATCGACGAAGGTCCGCGCGACGCTGGCGACCGTGGCGCATTCGGCCAGTTTGAACTGGGTGTTCTGGAATTCGAAGAGCGGCTTGCCGAACGCCTTGCGCTCCCTGGTATAGGCCGTCGTCATGCGGACCGCTTCTTCGATGTGGATCGCGCCCATGATCGCCAGTTGCAGCCGCTCCCACGCGAGCTGGATCATGAGCTGGGTAAAGCCCTGGCCTTCGACGGTGCCGAGCAGGTTGCCCATGGGCACGCGAACGCCATCGAAGAACAGCTCGGACGTGTCCTGCGCGCTCATTCCGATCTTGTGGAGATTGCGGCCGCGGCGAAACCCCTGCGCCTGATCGGCGTCATCGGCTTCGACGACGATGAGCGACAGGCTTTTCGCCCCCGCTTCGCTGCCGGTCCGCGCGACGACGATGACAAGGTCGGCATTCTGGCCGTTGCTGATGAAGGTCTTGGACCCATCGATCATATAGTGACCGCCATCGCGTTTCGCAGTCGTGCGGACCGCTTGCAGATCGGACCCGGTACCCGGCTCGGTCATCGCGATCGCGCCGATCTTCTCGCCCGACGCCAGCGCCGGCAGCCACCGCAGCTTCTGCTCCTCGGTGCCATAGGACAGGATATAATGCGCGACGATGCCGGCATGCACGCCGACCCCGCCGCCGAGGCCGCCCGTCAGGCCGGCCCGGGCCATTTCCTCGAAGATGACGATGTCATGGGCGTAGGTACCGCCCGCGCCGCCATAGGCTTCGGGGATGCTCGCACAGAGTAGCCCCGCTTCGCCCATCTTGCGCCACGACGCTCGATCGACAATGCCTTCGGCTTCCCAGCGTTCGCGCTGCGGCACCATCTCCTGCGCCAGAAAGCGCGACGCAGCATCGCGAAGCAGCGACAACTCTTCATTCATCCAAGGGGAATTGCTTCCGGACATTCAGCTCTCCAAATCCATCGCCTTTGTCCGCCGTCGTGACAGCAGGTGCGATTGGGCTCGAGGGTGTTGGAAAGCTCGGCGACGGTCCAATTCATTCTAATGAGATCATATGCCTATCAGGAATATTGGAACCGCTAGCGCCCATGGACATTGGCCGGGCGCGCTTCGAGTTAATTGGGAAAGCCGGCCGACGACCGTTCTGATTGATGCGCCAAATTTCCGGATCGCGCCTAGCAGCAGCAGCCCTGCTGATGACGCACGCGAGGCCGAGGCCGACGCGATTGAGAAGCAGCGCGGTGCGCAAGGTGTCCGACGGGGGCGCTGAAGCGGCGATATCGCCAAAATGGGGGCTGGAAAGTTAGGCCGGCCGTCCGTAACCGGCCATAGCCCGCCTGCAATGGGCATCCCACCACTGCCGCAAAAGGGCTCCGCTACCGCGAAGCCCTCTCATCCTCTGCGTTCATGACCAAAGGAAGCCCCATCGACTTTCCGGGTCGCGTGGAAAGCCTCTGCCGATCGAGGCTAGGCCTATTCTGCGGGGAGTCGAGTCATATGAGCGGCCACCCGCCGGTCATCGCAATTATAAATTCACGCTCATTGTATTTGGAGCCCTGCAACCCCACCTCCATGGCATCGCCCGCTTCCACCGCGTGCCGGCGACTGAGAGACCACTGCGCTCCCGCTAAAGGAGCTAAGCTATGGACCTCAATCAACTTCTCCACCACCATCAGATGGCCTTGATGGCCGTCAGCCAGGGACGACACGATGGGCAGGCGATGCCCAGTTTCGACCTGCCGCGTTATTATGCCAAACGCATCAACGAATATCGCGAGCGTCGCGGACTGAGCGGCGACGCCGAGGCCATTGCCGATCTTGCCATACCATCCACGGACGCGGTCGATGCGCAGGGCGGTTTGGTCGGTGATGTGCTGATCGCCGAATTGCTGATGGCAAAGACATTCGAGAAGGCGAAAGGCCAGCATCCATCTGGGGCGGTTGACGGAGCGGACGGTCGGCCGCTCGACATTCGCGCCACCCTGCTGGCCGTCGGGCGCGACTTTTATAGCTCCCTGGGTGTGGAGGATGGCGCTCTCGCAGCCGCAATCGACGAGGCGGCGTCGCGCTCGGCGTGGGAAGACGAGGGAGGGAGCCTGCGCCCGCCGGCCGACGACGAGGATGGCATCATCCGGACCTATGTCGAACAATTCGCGGTGGGGACCTATCGCTATTCGAACCTTGTCGACGCCAAAGCCTCCGTGCGGCGACAGCGCGAGGCGGCAAGAGTCGAAGCCGGACAGACGCCTGTATGAAGCGGCTGATCGCTTTCGATCTCGACGGGACGCTCGCCGAGAGCAAGCAGCCGCTCGATAACGCGATGGGAGACGCACTTGCCGACCTCATGGGTGTTGCCGAGGTTGCTATAATCTCGGGCGGCGACTGGCCGCAGTTCGACAAACAGGTGGCGACGCGCCTTCCCGAGCGTGCGGACCGTGCGCGGCTGTGGCTCATGCCGACGACCGGCACCAAGCTTTACACCTTCCGTTCGGGCGCGTGGCAGGCGCGCTATGCCGAAATCTTCGCCGACGAAGAGAAGCAGCGCATATTCGAAGCCTTCGATGCGGCGCTTCGGGCGACCGGGTTCGTTCCCGAAGCCGTCTGGGGAGAACGGGTCGAGGATCGGGGGAGCCAGATCACATTCTCGGCATTGGGTCAGGAAGCGCCGATCGATGCCAAGGAAAAATGGGATCCCGATTTCGCGAAGCGCAAGGTGATCCAAGCCGACCTTCGCCAACGTCTGCCGGGTCTGTCGATCAATATGGGCGGCGCTACGTCGATCGATGTCACGCGCGAAGGCGTCGACAAGGCCTATGGCCTGACGAAGCTGAGCGACGAAAGTGGTATCGAACTGGGTGCGATGCTCTTCATCGGCGATGCGATATTCCCGGGCGGCAATGACTATCCGGCCAAGGCGCTGGGACTGGACACGATCTCCGTTCGCGATCCGGGCGAAACGCTTGCGATTATCGAAATCATCGTCGCCTGTCTGAGGTGAAAATGTGGCCGCGACATTCGGCCGGCGTGACCGGGATTGCCCCCTACGGCTACCGGCGAGGTGCGTGCCAAGGGGAACAAATGCGCCGCTGAATTGTTCTGTTTCGAGATGTCTGCAGTCTGTTGCGCGTCTCGAAACAACCGAAAACCTGTTGGGTGAGGCCTTCTGTCACATCATTTTTTGGAAGGTAATTGCCTGTGTACGAAACGCTCGATCGCACATCGTTCAATGAAGGCCAGGAGGCGTGCCAAACGCTCCGGCCGGAAGCATTGGCTACCGCCCGGCTCGCTCTTGTCGGCGGCTTTCTTCCCAGGCGCTGCGGCATCGCGACCTTCACGGCGGACATTCGTTCGTCGCTTGGCGAAGCTGCTCCCGACCTCGCGGTCGACGTCTATGCGATGGCGCCCGCGGCCGTCCCGACCATTTTCGATCGGGTCGTTCGCGGCGTCATAACCGAAGGTGACGCGGCCAGCTTTGTCGAAGCGGCGCGGCAAATCGAGGCGAGCCGCGCCGACATTGTATGGCTGCAGCACGAGTTCGGGCTCTTCGGCGGACTGGCGGGCGATATGATCCTCGAACTGGTGGATCGGGTTTCCGCACCCCTGATCATCACCCTTCACACCGTGCTCGCCGAACCCGACGCCGATCAGCGCCGTGTCATGGACCGTCTGATTGCGCGCGCGACCAAGCTGGTCGTCATGTCCGAGCGCTCGCGCGATCTGCTGCGGACTATCTATCGCGCCGATGAAGAGCAGATCGCTTTGATTGCGCATGGCGTTCCCGACCGGCCCTTCGGCCGCGCGTCGCAGTTCAAGCCGCGGTTCGGGTTCGAGGGTAAAGGCGTCGCGCTGACCTTCGGGCTTTTGTCGCCAGGCAAAGGGATCGAGGCGGTCATCGAGGCGTTGCCCGCGATCGTCGAGGATCATCCGGATTTCCTCTATTGTATCGCCGGGGCCACGCACCCCAATCTTCTGGCGCATGAAGGCGAAGCCTATCGCGAACGGCTTCAGGCGCTTGCCGTCTCGCTCGGCGTCGAAGTGCATGTCCGCTGGATCGATGCATTCATGGAGACTGGCGAGCTCCTCGACCTGATCGAGGCGGCCGACATTTATGTGACGCCTTATATCGGCGCGCAGCAGTCGACCTCGGGCACGCTCTCCTATGCAATGGCGCTCGGCAAGGCCGTCATCTCGACGCCCTATGTCCATGCCGTCGAATTGCTCGCCGACGATCATGGCGTGCTGGTGCCCTTCAACGATAGCGGGGCGATCGCGAACGAGATCAAATATCTGCTCGGCGATCCCGAGAGGCTGCTCACGCTGCAGAAGCGCGCTTATGCGCGCAGCCGTGACATGATCTGGCCAGTCTTCGCGGCGCGGACCCACGCATTGATCGAAGAGAACCGCGTCGTGCCGAAGGCAACGCCAATTCCGGATCGGATCGGCGTCGAAGGCCTTTTGCGCATTTGTGACGACACCGGCATTCTGCAGCACAGCATCCACATGATTCCGGACCGCGCGCACGGCTATTGCGTCGATGACAATGCCCGCGCGCTGATGTTGATGCATCGGCTGGACGACGATGCGCTCCGTCAATGCGGGCAATTGACCTCGGTCTTCGCTTCTTTCGTCCAGCATGCCTGGAACACGGACAGAGGCGAGTTTCGCAACTTCATGGGGTTCGGACGGAACTGGCTTGAGGACGTCGGCTCGGAGGATAGCTGTGGGCGAACCCTCTGGGCACTTGGCGCGACGGCGCGCGAGGCGCGCGATCCCGGTTTACGCCAATGGGCGCGTGAACTGTTCGAGCGGACGGCCCCCTCCGCGCTGGAGTATAATTCGCCGCGCGCGATCGCTTTCGCGATGCTCGGTGCCGATTATATGCTGTCGGGCGATCCCCGGCATGGGCCTGCGAACCGGATATTGCAGCGAGGCGCTGATCGGCTGCTCGCGCTGTATAACGCGGCGGCACGTCCCGATTGGCATTGGTTCGAACCCGTTCTCGCTTACGACAATTGCCGCTTGTCCGAGGCAATGCTGCGCGCAGGCGTGCGGCTGGAGCGTGCGGATGTCATCGCGTGCGGGGTCGAGACGCTGCGGTGGATCAACGATGTCCAGATTTCGCCCCGCGGTCATTATCGCCCCGTCGGTTCCGACAGCTTCGGTCGTGCCTATGAACTGCCCCAGCCCTTCGACCAGCAGCCACTCGAGATCTGGGCCGCGATCGATGCCGCGTCGGCGGCCTATGACGTCACCGGCGACGACATCTGGCTGGCGCACGCGCGGCGTGCGTATGAATGGTTCGGCGGGTGCAACGACCGCGGCATGATTGTTGGCGATGCGCTCACGGGCACCAGCAAGGACGGGATAAATCCGCGCGGCCTCAATCTGAATGAAGGCGCAGAGTCGGTTCTCGCCTATCAGCATGCGACCTATGCCATTCGGGATTTCGTCCGGCAGGTCGGCTGAAAGGAAGATCATTTGCATTTGATCCAGCATGAACTGCGTCTGCACGCAGACCCGACGCGCGTCGTCGTGCGACCCTTTCATCTGGCCTGGCAGGCGTCGGGCCCCGATCTCGAACGCGTGCAGCGGCTGGCGCGCGAGATCGTTGAATTCGATCCCCGGACGGTGCGCGCCGAACTCGGCGTCGTGCTGCGCGATTTCGCCGACCGGCACTGGCAGATCGAGAAGGTGTTCGAGGATCGCTTTGACGAAATAGAACCCAAGCTCGGCCTCGAAGGTCTCGCCCTCAAACGCGAAATGCGGCTCCTGATCGGCGCCTATTTCTGCCACGAATATAGCTTTGCGGCGGCAGCGCTGATGAACCCCAGTGTCGTGCGCCACCCCGACCAGAGCGGGCTGCAGGAGGGGAGCATCCGTATCCTGCTGTCGCTGCGCGCGGTCGGCGAGGGGCATATTTCGACCATAGCCTTTCGCGAGGGCATCATCACCTGCGATCGCGAGCTGACGCTGTTGCCGCAGCCGGCCTTCGCCACCGCGGCGATGCTTGGTCCGCACCGCAACGACAAACCGGAAGATGTCGTCTCGCTCTACCGGCAGAAGGATAATACTCTGTCGGGAACCGTGATCTTTCCAATTACGGAGGCGCAGCGCAACGGACTCGAAGATCTGCGGCTGGTCGAGTTCGAGCGCGACAGCGGCAACAGCGAGTGGATCGGAACCTACACGGCCTACAGCGGCCGCGACATCCAGTCCGAGTTGCTCCGCACGCGAGACTTCAAAGATTTCACGCTCACCCCGATCAAGGGCAAGGCTGGGCGCAACAAAGGCATGGCACTCTTTCCGCGCAAGATAGACGGGCAATTCTGCATGATCGGGCGGCAGGACGGCAAGAACCTATATCTGCTGCGATCCGACACGATCGATCGATGGGAGGAGGGCGAGTTGCTGCTCGAACCGCGCTTTCCGTGGGAGCTCGTCCAGATCGGAAATTGCGGGGCGCCCATCGAGCTTGACGAGGGCTGGCTGGTATTGACGCATGGCGTCGGGGCGATGCGCAAATATGCGATCGGGGCGATGTTGCTCGACAAGGAGGATCCGTCGAAGGTGATCGGCCGGACCCCCAATCCGATCCTCTCCGCCGCTGACGAGGACCGCGAGGGCTATGTTCCCAACGTTGTCTATACGTGCGGAGCGATCCGCGTCGGCGACGATATCTTCCTGCCTTATGGCGTGGCCGACAGCTCGGTGTGCTTTGCGTTTGTCGCGATTTCGGAAATTCTGGCGGCAATGGCCTAGGCCCACGCAACATATGGCGATGCGGCGGATTGTAGCAGTGTCGCCTTCCGCGGCTGAAGGAACGATCGATGCCGAAAGCTCCGCCACCGTCCCCCGCGAATGACCATGAGCTTCGCGAGCACCAACCGGGCGCAGGCCAGCCCAAGATCGAGGCGAGCCGCGGGAATGGTGACGAGCTGCACCAGAATGTGGCAGCGGGCGGGAGCCCAACGGATGCGTCTTTTCTGACCGACAATTTCGGTCACCGCATTTCCGACAACCAGAATTCGCTTCGCGCCGGAGAGCGCGGGCCGACGCTGCTCGAGGATTTTGTCCTCCGCGAGAAAATCTTCCATTTCGACCATGAGCGCATCCCCGAGCGGATCGTCCACGCGCGCGGTTCGGGCGCGCACGGCGTATTCGAATGCACCAAGGCGATTTCCGGGCTGACCAAGGCGTCGATCTTGCAGAAGGAGGGCGCGACCTGCCCGGTCTTCGTCCGCTTCTCGACCGTTGCCGGCGGCGCCGGGTCGGTCGACACCCCGCGCGACGTGCGCGGCTTCGCGGTCAAGCTCTACACCGACAGCGGCAATTGGGATCTCGTCGGGAACAATATCCCGGTCTTCTTCATCCAGGACGCGCTGAAATTTCCTGACCTTGTCCACAGCGTGAAGATGGAAGCCGATCGTGGCTATCCGCAGGCGGCGAGCGCGCACGATACCTTCTGGGACTTTATCGGGCTGATGCCCGAGGCGATGCACATGATCATGTGGGCGATGTCCGACCGCGCGATTCCGCGCAGCCTTCGCATGATCGAAGGCTTCGGCGTCCACACCTTCCGCTTCGTCAATGAAAAGGGCGAGGGAAAATTCGTCAAATTCCACTGGAAGCCGCTGCTCGGACTCCAGTCGACGACATGGGACGAGGCGGTCAAGATTGCGGGTGCCGATCCCGATTTCCATCGCCGCGACCTGTTCGAGGCGATCGATGCGGGCGACTTTCCGGCGTGGGATCTCGGCGTGCAGGTGTTCGACGAGGCGTTCGCGAAAAAGCAGCCCTATGACGTGCTCGACGCGACCAAGCTGATTCCCGAAGAAGATATCCCCGTCGAGATCGTCGGCCGCATGACGCTCAACCGCAATGTCGACAATTTCTTTGCCGAAACCGAACAGGTCGCTTTTCTGCCCTCGAACATCATTCCCGGGATCGATTTCAGCAATGATCCACTGCTGCAGGGCCGGCTATTCTCCTATCTCGACACCCAGAAATCGCGGCTGGGGACGACCAATTTCCACCAGATCCCGATCAATGCGCCCAAATGCCCGTTCCACAATTTCCAGCGCGACGGGATGATGCAAACGCTCGTGCCAACCGGGCGCGCCAATTATGAGCCCAATAGCTTAGCTGAAGCAGGCGAAAATGGCGGCCCGCGAGCGAGCGCCGAAACGGGCTTCACGACCTTCACCGCCAACGACGAGCGGAACGACCCAGCGCAGAAGCTGCGTATCCGCGCCGAACTTTTCGCCGATCATTTTACTCAGGCGCGGCTCTTTTATCTGTCGCAGACCGAGAATGAGCAGGCGCATATCGCCTCGGCGCTGGTGTTCGAGCTGTCGAAGGTCACGCTCGATCATGTTCGTGCGCGCGTCGTCGGCCAACTCCGCAACATCGACGAGGATCTGGCGATGCGCGTCGCCGTCGGCCTCGCGATCGATCTGCCGGCCAAGGAAAAGGCGGCGCGACCGCCAGTCGAGCTCAAACCCTCTGACGCGCTCTCGATCCAGAAGAATGCCGACGACACGATGGAGGGCCGCAAGGTCGCGATCCTGTTTGCCGAAGGGTCGGACAAGGCGGCGATCGACAAGCTGAAAGGCGCGATCGAAAGCGCCGGCGGCACCGCCTTTCTCGTCGCGCCGAAGGTCGGCGGGATCAAGGTCAAGGGCGGCACGCTCAAGGCCGACGGCCAGCTCGCGGGCTCGCCTTCGGTGCTGTTCGACGCCGTCGCCTCGATCCTGACCGACGAACAGGCCAAGGCGCTATCGGCGCAGGGTGCAGCCGTCCAGTGGTTCATGGACGCCTATGGGCATTGCAAGACCATCGCCCATGATGAAGCGACGCAGCTATTGCTCGACAAGGCGGGGGTTGAAAAGGACGGCGGTGTCGTTGCGATCGACAAATTTGAAAGCGTGGGCACACGGCGCCATTGGGCACGCGAAGCCAAGGTGCGCGATCTTGCCTGATCGCCATTTTTGGTGAGCCGGGCATCGGCTACCCATCATCGTGACCTCCGGACCGGCCAGTCGATCTGGTCGGCGCGGCGCCGTCCCGCTATCGCCGCACAGCCGCTGACACGGGACATCGCGTGCGACGTGGTCGTCGTTGGGGCCGGCGTATCGGGCGCGCTGATCGCGGAAGCGCTGTCGGACGCGGGGCTCAACACCGTCATCGTCGATCGCCGGGGCCCGGCCGAAGGATCGACCGCCGCGTCGACCGCGATGCTGCAATATGAGCTCGATACGCCGCTCTCCGTGATGGCCGAGCGGATCGGTCGCGAGAAGGCCGAACGCATCTGGCGCCGCTCGCGCCAATCGGTCGATGCACTGCGCGAACGGACCGAACGGCTGGACCTCGCCGTCGATGGCGCGACGCGCGGTTCGATCTATCTCGATGGCGATGTGCTCGACGCGGGCGGTCTCGCGATCGAGGCCGACGCCCGGCGACGCGCTGGCTTCGAGGTCGAGCTGCTCAAGCCCGCTGCCGTGCAGGAGCGCTACGGGATCAAGGGACGTCACGCGCTGATCGGCTTCGGCAATTACTCCGCCGATCCGCGTCGTCTCACCGCGGGTTATCTGAACGTCGCGCTGGCGCGCGGCGCCCGGCTCTATTCGCCAGTCGATATCTGCGACATAGTGCCCACGGGCGATGGTGTAACTCTGGTGTCGGCTCGCGGACCAGCTATTCGCGCGCGCCATGCCGTGATGGCGACGGGCTATGAGATGATGAAAGGCATCCCACGCAAGGGAAACAAGATCATCTCGAGCTGGTCGATCGCGACCCGCCCGCAGCCCCGCGCCATCTGGCCGACCGCCGCGATGATATGGGAAGCCGCCGATCCGTACCTGTACATCCGGACCACCCCACGCGGAGAAATCATTTGCGGCGGCGAGGATGAGGAAATCGGCGATGCGGAGCTCCGCGATGCCAAGCTTCCCGACAAGGCAGCGACGTTGTCCCTAAAGCTTGCGGCTTTGCTGCCGGGAGTCGACGCCACGCCCACTTATAGCTGGGCCGGCAGCTTCGGTGACAGCCCGGTGGGGACACCGACCATCGGCCGCATCCCGGGCATGCCCAACTGCTATGCCGCGATGGGGTATGGCGGGAATGGCATCACCTTCTCGATGATGGCGGCCCAGATTTTGCGCGGCTTGATCTGCGGCTACGGCGACCCGGACGCGGATTTAGTCAGCTTCCATCGGAAGTTCTGACCGCAGAGATATTCGCCCGTCGGGTGATATCCGCTTTCCGCACCTGTCTCCCCTATGCCTATCGTCCGTAGCCGGCCCATAACGGAATTGGCTGCCCATCTTTTCACAGCTTCGCGATATGAGACGATCTCAATGTCTTTGACGCACTCGGCCGCTCCAACAGAGGAGCGTTACCAAGTGCCATTGAGTGAAGCAATTATTCGGCAAGCCGACCCGCGCCTAAAGCCCCACAAGATCTCCGACGGTGGCGGACTCGACACGCGCTTCTGTTCACGCTGCTCCCGATCTCGTCCATTTGAGTGATGTGGGCGCCCGGCAGCGGCCGTAGGGAATGGGGCAAGAGCAATCGGAAAACTGGAGTGGATAGTGGAGCGCAATCTGGACCTGCGATATGTCGTCATCGGCGCGGGCATGTCGGGGATATTGGCGGCGATCCGGCTGCGCGAGGCGGGCTATCGCAACGTCACGCTTCTCGAAAAGGCGCACACGATCGGCGGCACCTGGCGCGAAAACCGCTATCCGGGGCTCAACTGCGACGTTCCCGCGCACGCCTATACCTACAGCTTCGCGCCCAATGCCGAATGGAGCAGCTATCTGGCGCCGGGTCCCGAGATCCAGGACTATTTCGAAGATGTGACCGATCGTTTCGGCCTGCGCGAGGTCGCGCATTTCGGGCAGGAGGTCGATAGCTGCACCTATGACGATGGGGTGTGGACCATCACGACCAAGCCGGGGATGACCGTCGAGGCCGATGTCGTCATCACCGCGACGGGCGTCCTTCATCATCCGCGGATGCCCGAGATCGAGGGGCTCGACAGCTTCGCCGGCACCGTCGCGCACAGCGCGCGCTGGGACGATGCGATCGCGCTCGACGGCAAGCGCATCGGCGTCGTCGGCAGCGGTTCGACCGGGGTCCAGCTCGTCTCGGCGCTCGCCGGGCGCGCGGGCAAGCTCGGCCATTTCCAGCGCTCGCCGCAATGGATCATGCCGATGCCGAACACGCCTTATTCCGAGGAGCAGCGCGAGGCGTTCCGCCGCGACCCGGCGCTGATCGACGCGGTTCGTTACGATCCCGACTATCAGGCGAATGTGCTGCGTTTCACCGCGGGCATCATCAAGCCCGACAGCGAAGAGATGCACATTATCGAAACGATCGTGCGCGACAATCTGGAACAGGGCGTCGCCGACCCGGTGCTTCGCGAGCGGTTGCGCCCGAATTACCGCGCAGCGTGCAAGCGGCTGATCTTCTCGCCCGACTATTATCAGGTCGTGCAGCAGCATGACGTCGACATCGTGATCGAGGGGATCGAGCGCGTCGAGCCGCAGGGTATCCGGACGAGCGACGGCGTGCTCCACGAACTCGACCTCATCATCCTCGCGACGGGTTTTCACGCCGACCGCTTCATTCGCCCCGCGGTCGTGACCGGGCGCGGCGGCGCGTCGCTCGACGACATGTGGGCGAAACACGCGACCGCTTATAATGCGATCTCGCTCCCCGATTTCCCGAACTTCTTCTTCCTCAACGGGCCGACGGGGCCGGTCGGCAATTTCTCGCTGATCGACGTCGCCGAACGTCAATGGGGCTATATCGAGCAGCTCCTCGACAAGGTGACGAGCGGCGAATGCGACGAAATCTGCGTCACGCCCGACGCCATGACGCGTTATGACGACGCGCGGACCGAGGCCGCCAAAGGCACGATCTTCGCCTCGGGCTGTTCGAGCTGGTATCTGGGCAAGGATGGCGTGCCGATGACCTGGCCGTGGAGCTATGGCCATTTCGCCGATGTGATGGCGAAGCCCGTTTTCGCCGATTTCGAGATGGTGAAGGCCGAAGTTGCCGCCTGAAGGCGACGCCCAATAGGGAGAGTGACATGGCAAATCCGGCAATCGCCGTCGTGACGGGCGCCAGCCGCGGCGCGGGCAAGGGCATTGCGATCGGTCTCGGCGAAAAGGGGATGACGGTCTATGTCACCGGCCGCAGCAGCGATCGCAGCGATGCGACGGGGTGGGACGGCGCGCCGCTCGCGGGAACGATCCATGAAACCGCCGCGGCGGTGACAGCAGCGGGTGGCAAGGGCATCGCGGTCGCTTGCGACCACGCCGACGATGCGCAGGTCGCGGCGCTTTTCGAACAGGTACGCAAGGATTCGGGGCGGCTCGACATCCTCGTGAACAACGCCACCTATATCCATCACCAACTCATCACGCAGGCGCCCTTCTGGGAAAAGGAGCTTGCGGCGGTCGAAATCCTCAACGTCGGGCTGCGCTCGGCCTATGTCGCGAGCTGGCACGCCGCCGCGATGATGGTCGAGCAGAAATCGGGGCTGATCGCTTTCACCTCTTCTTTTGGCGCGAGCTGCTATATGCACGGCGCGGCCTATGGCGCGCAAAAGGCGGGCGTCGACAAGTTCGCGCACGACATGGCGGTCGATTTCCGCCCGCATGGCGTCCGCACCGTCTCGATCTGGCTGGGGCCGCAGATCACCGAGCGCGCGCTGGGCGCGGCCGAAGTGCACAAGGAGCAATATGAAGGCTTCATGGCGATGGCCGAGATGCCGCAGTTCACCGGGCATATCATCCACGCGATCGCCGGTGACCCCAAGGGTGACGAACTGTCCGGGCACACCGTCATTGGCGCCGAGATCGCGGGACGCTATGGCATCACCGACCGCGGCAAGACGCCGCCGTCGCACCGCGAGATGCTGGGCAGCCCGCGCGATCCGAACCCCGCGATCGTCTATTAGTCGGGCGTAGCAGTTGCCGCCTGCCGCCCCGCCATGCGCCCGAAAAAGGTGCAGTCGGCGAGGCTGAGACCCGAGCTATAGCCATGCCCCCAGCGCGGGAGGCCCGACGTCGCGCGGCCCGCGGCATAGAGGCCGGGAACGATGTTTCCGGCACGATCGAGCACCTCGCCCGACGGGCGGGTGTTGAGGCCGCCAAGCGTGAAGAAGGAAAAGAAGCTGGTGCGGATGTTGAGCTCCAGCGCCGCAAAAGGTCCTTCGTCCAGCACTTTCAACCATTCGGACGCCTTGTTGAAGACCGGGTCATGGCCTTCGGCGGCGTAGCGATTGAAGGTGTGGACGGTCGGCGCCAGTGTGTTTTCGGGCAGGCCGAGCTCGCGTTCGACCTCCTCCCAGCTGTCACCCACCGCGGCAATCTCGATCCGCGCAAGATCGAGCGGCCGCGCAAAAATCGCGTTGTCGACGAGCAGGAAGACGCGATCGCCGGGCTGGTCGAGCATCGTCCGGCTGACGCGCCCGTGATAGCAGTCCTCGTTGATGAAACGCTGCCCGCGCTCGTTGACGAAAATGCCCTTCACGAGGCTTTCGGGCATAATCCACGGGCAGGTCGTGAAAAACTCGTCCATGTGGATCGCGTCGCCGCCGACGCCCATACCCATCAAGATGCCCGAACCATTGTCGTTCTCGCCGATCGGGTTCGCGAGGCGCAGCGTTTGCGGCGCGTGGCGGCGGAGCATGTCGTCGTTCATGCAGAAACCGCCGGTGGCGAGGATCACGCCCTTGCGCGCGCGAATAAATCGCGGCTGGCCGTCGAGGCGGACGACCAGGCCGGTTACGCGGGCGTCGGTGTCGACGACGAGCGACAGCACGCGCGCATCGCATTGAACGTCGACGCCGAGCGCGCGAACCCGCGCTTCGAATATGTCCATCAGCTTGCGCCCGCCGCCCCAGCCCATGAACTGGATCGTATGTCCGCGCGGCGCGGGTGTCGCGGCTTCGGAAAAGGGCCACGCCGCCTCGCTGCCCGACCAGATCAGCGTGTCGTCTTCGGCCGGCTCGATGATCTTGCCGGGCAGGAAGCTGCCCTTGTAGGGGACGCCCTGATCCTTGAGCCATTGATAATGGCTGAGGCTTTCGCGCGCATAGAGCGCGACCTTGGCGGCATCGGCATCGGGGCCGCCCGCCATCATCAGATAGGCTTCGAGCGCTTCGGTCGTGTCGGTAAAGCCCGCGTCGCGCTGCGCATCAGTGCCGCCGCCGCCGCCGAGATAGATTTCGCCGCCCGAAAGCGCCGAGGCGCCGCCGCTTCCCGACGCCGCCTCGAACAGCGTCACCGTGGCGCCGGCCCCGGCCGCCTCGATCGCCGCGCAGGCGCCCGCGGCGCCGAAGCCGACGATCGCGACATCGGTTTCGGCGTCCCAGCGCTCGACCTGTTCGTGAGGAAAGGGGCGAGCGGCGGAGAAGCCCGTCATGCGGCGGTCTCGCGCGCCTTCAGCATGTCGAGCGCGACGTCGACGATCATGTCTTCCTGCCCGCCGACCATCTTGCGGCGGCCGAGCTCGACGAGGATCGTGCGCGTGTCGAGACCATAGGTTTCGGCTGCCTTTTCGGCGTGACGCAGGAAGCTCGAATAGACGCCCGCATAGCCGAGCGCGAGCGTTTCGCGGTCGACGCGGACCGGGCGATCCTGAAGCGGACGCACCAGATCCTCGGCGGCGTCCATCAGCGCATTGACGTCGCAGCCATGGTTCCAGCCCTTGCGGTCGGCGGCGGCGACGAAGACCTCGAGCGGCGCGTTGCCCGCGCCCGCGCCCATGCCGGTCAGCGAGGCGTCGATGCGCACCGCGCCTTGCTGCGCCGCGACGATGCTGTTCGCGACGCCGAGCGACAGATTGTGGTGCGCGTGCATGCCGCGCTGCGTTTCGGGCTTGAGCACGCGGTCATAGGCTTCGAGCCGCGCCTTCACCCCGTCCATGTCGAGCGCGCCGCCGCTGTCGGTGACATAGACGCATTCGGCGCCATAGCTTTCCATCAGCAGGGCCTGGCTCGCGAGCGCTTCGGGCTCGATCATATGGCTCATCATCAGGAAGCCCGCGACGTCCATGCCGAGGTCGCGCGCGATGCCGATATGCTGCTTCGACACATCGGCCTCGGTGCAATGCGTCGCGACGCGCACCGAACGGACGCCGAGGTCATAGGCGCGGCGAAGTTCCTCGACCGTGCCGACGCCGGGCAGGATCAGCGTGGTGAGCACCGATTTGGTGAGCACCGATGCGACCGCTTCCAGCCATTCCCAGTCGGTGTGTGCGCCGAAGCCATAGTTGAAGCTCGCGCCGCTCAGGCCATCGCCATGCGCGACCTCGATCGCGTCAACCCCCGCGTCGTCGAGCGCCTTGGCGATCGCCTTCACCTCGGCGATGCCATACATATGGCGGATCGCGTGCATCCCGTCGCGCAGCGTGACGTCCTGGATATAGAGCTTGTCGCCCGCCTCGACGTTGAATTGCGCGCTCATGCCGTCACCTTCTTTCCGTCGCGAATACGCTCCGCCAGCAGCTCGCCGGTCGCCTTGGCGGCGGCGGTCATGATGTCGAGATTGCCCGAATAGGGGGGCAGGTAATCGCCCGCGCCCTCGACCTCGAGCAGGATCATCGTCTTGATGCCCGTAAACTCGCCGCGCCCGGGAATCTTGAGCTTGTTGTTGTCGCCGAAGCGTTCGAACTGCACTTCCTGCTTGAGCCGGTAGCCGGGCACATAGGCCTGCACCTTCTTGACCATCGCCTCGACGCTGGCACGGATCGTGTCCTCGTCGGCGCCTTCGGACAGGGTGAACACCGTATCGCGCATGATCATCGGCGGTTCGGCGGGATTGAGGATGATGATCGCCTTGCCCTGCGCTGCGCCGCCGACCTTTTCGATGGCTCCGGCAGTGGTGCGGGTGAACTCGTCGATGTTGGCGCGGGTGCCGGGGCCCGCCGAGCGCGACGAGACCGACGCGACGATCTCGGCATAATGGACGGTCGCGACATGGCTGACCGCGGCGACCATCGGGATCGTCGCCTGTCCGCCGCAGGTCACCATATTGACGTTGCCGGCGTCGAGGTTGTCCTCGCCGTTGACGGTCGGGATCGTATAGGGGCCGATCGCGGCGGGGGTCAGGTCGACGACCTGCTTGCCGTCGGCGCGCAGCGCGGCGTCGTGCAACTTGTGTGCATAGGCGCTGGTCGCGTCGAACACGATGCCGATCTCGGGATAGACGTCCATGGCCTTGAGCCCGTCGATGCCTTCATGCGTTGTCGCCACGCCGCGTTCGCGCGCGATCGCGAGTCCTTCGGATTTTTCGTCGATGCCGACGACCGCGACCAGTTCCATATTTTGCGGATATTTGATCATCTTGATCATCAGGTCGGTGCCGATATTGCCCGAACCGATGATCGCTGCCTTCACGCGGGTCATGGGGTTTCCTTATACAAAACGCGCGACGCAGTGGCCGAGCGTGCGGCGGCCGTCGCCGAGGATCAATTCGAAGATGTCGCCCTTTACTGCGGGCGCGAGCGGCACGAGGCTGCCCGACAGGATGATGTCGCCGGCGTCGAGCGTCACGCCGTGCGCGCCGAGCGTATTGGCGAGCCACGCGACCGCCTGCGCCGGGTCGCCCTGAACCGCATGGCCATAGCCTTCGGACAGCGGCGATCCGTTTTTCGCGACCGCGACATGCAGGTTCGGAAGATCGAGCCCGCGCGGATCGATACGTTCCTTGCCGAGCACGAAGACCCCGCACGAGGCGTTGTCGGCAACCGTGTCGACAATGCCGATCTTCCAGTCGGTGATGCGGCTGTCGACGATCTCGAAACAGGGGGCGATGCTCGCGGTTGCCGCAATCACGTCGGCGGCGGTCACGCCCGGGCCGTTCAGGCTGTCCTTCAGGATGAACGCGATCTCTGCCTCGGCGCGCGGCGCGATCAGCGCTTTCGCGTCGATATCGATATCGCCCTCGACATACATCCAGTCGGTGAGGAAGCCGAAATCGGGCTGGTGAACGCCCAGCATGTCCTGCACCGCCTTCGACGTGACGCCGATCTTCTTGCCGACGACGCGCTCGCCGTCCTTCAGCCGCCGCGACAGGAAGTCGAGGCTGATCGCATAGGCGTCATCGATTGTCAGCGAGGCATCGCGCGCGATCAGCGGTTCAACCGTGCGCCGGTCGCGCAGCGCCGCATAGAGTTCGCGCCCGTATGTTTCAGCGATGCTCATCGAGGAACTCGATTGCATAGCGGTTGAACTCGCTCGCGCGTTCGACCTGCACCCAGTGGCCGACCTTGTTGAAGGTCACGCAGCGCACATCGTCGCATGCTTCGAAGAAATACTGGATTCCCGAAAGCGGCATGAACCGCTCGTTCTGGCCCCAGAAGAGCAGGATCGGGACCTTGACCTCGCCGAGCCGCGGGCGGACGTTGTGCGTCCGCATCCGCGTGATCACCTCCTTGGGCTGCTGGCTCGCGACCGCGAAACGTTCCTCGACGAGCGCATCGGTGATGTGTTTCGGGTCATAGACCAGATTTTCGCCGAGGCGCCGCTGGTCGGCGAGGCTGAAGTCGGGGCTGCCGAAGGAGGAGCGCATGTCGGCGATGCCGGGCATCGCGAAATAGACGTCGAGCTCCTCGATGCAGCCGGGCGCCATCAGGATCAGGCGCTCGGTGAATTCGGGATGGTCCTGCGTCATCTGGATCGCGACGCCGCCGCCGAGCGAGTTGCCGATCAGCGTCGCGCTCTCGATCCCGTGCGCCTTCAGCGCCCCGTACAGCGTGTCGGTGAACAGGGTCAGCGTATAGTCGATATCGGCAGGCTGCGACGAGGCGCCATAGCCGATCATGTCGGGCAGGATGACGCGGTAGCCGGCCGCGACGAACGCATCGACATTCTGCCGGAAATTGGACAGTCCCGACGCGCCGGGACCGCTGCCGTGGACGAACACCAGCGCCGGGCCTTCGCCCGCTTCCTTGATGTGGATGTCATAGCCACCCGCGACGCGGTGCGTCGTTTCCTTCATCTCTCCCATGGCGATTTCCTCTTACATGAATGTGAAGGCGGGCGGTTCGCCGAGCATCGTCATCACGACGTCGGTGGTGCGATTGCCGGGGTCGTTCGCGACGTGCGCGCGCGCGGCGTTGAGGTCGAGCCACGGCTGGATGATCGCGCTCGACATATAGACGGCGCGGCCGCCGAGGAGCTGGACCATGCCGTCGACCAGCTCGGCGAGCCGCCGCACGACGGTCGAGCTTTGATAGGCATAGAGCGCGCGTTCCTCGAGCGTGATCGGCTCGCCGCTTTCGGATTTCGCCATCAGCCGGTCGAAGGTCGTCTGGTGCGTCAGCTCCATCTCGAGGATTTGCGCGTGGGCTTTGGCGATCGCGCCGTGGAGCAAAGGGTCGGCCTTCGACGCCTTGCCGGTGTTGGTCGAGATGCGGCCCTGCATGATTTCCATCGCGGCATTGACCGCCGCGCGGGCGCCGCCGAACGCCGCGGTCGACACCGAGCGGACGAAGATCTGCGCCCAGGGCAGGCGATAGAGCGGGCCGTCATTCTCGGCCTGGCCGGGATTGGTGCAGGCAAAGCCGTCGCTCGCGCGGTGGGTGCGATGTTCGGGGACGAAGACGCGCTCGACGAGGATGTCGAAGCTGCCGGTGCCCTGCAGCCCGAAAACGTCCCATGTCCCCTCGATGACCTGATAATCGCCGCGGGGGAGCAGGAAGGTGCGCATGTCGGGCGGGCCGCCGTCGGTATCGAAGTTGAGCGCGCCGAGCAGCACCCAGCCGCAATGCGTCGAGCCCGACGAAAAGCCCCAGCGGCCCGAAAGATAGAAACCGCCCTCGACCTTCTCGACCTTGCCGACGGGCTGATAGGTCGACGAGACGAGCATCGCGCCGCCATTGTCGCCCCACACCTCGCGCTGCGCCTCGTCGTGGAAAAGCGCGAGTTCATAGGGGTGGCAGCCGAGCACGCCGTAAATCCAGCCGGTCGACATGCAGCCCTCGGCGAGCGCCTTTTGCACTTCGAAGAAGACATTGGGGTGCATTTCATAGCCGCCCCAGCGCTTCGGCTGCAGGATGCGGAAGAATCCGGCGTCCTGCATCTCGGCGACGGTTTCAGCGGGGACGTTGCCGTCGAGCGTCGTCTGGCGTGCGCGGGCCTTCAGCGTCGGAATCATTGCGCGGGCGCGCTCGATCAGCGCGGCGGGGGTGGGCAGCGCGGTGTCGGCGGCTTGCTGCGGGGCGGTGGCCATATGCTCTCCTCGGGATATTCATGCGCTTGCGGGAGGCCGCGTCGCGATATCGCTCCTGTATTCGTAGTGAATGATGCATTTCTCTACGCAAGCTGTCAATCCGGATTCTATGCAAAATGTCGCTTCGGGCCATTCGAAGGGTCGGGCTGCGTATCGAGGCGCGCAGCGCGATACGCAAAGTGTCGCTTGCCGTAGCGGCGTTCAGGGCTTTGGATTGATCGATCGACAGCGACACGTGCGAGCTGAGAAGGCAAAATATACGGTTTGCGTAAATTATAACGCAAATTTCTACGTATCATACTTGATGTGGCGCGTTCTCGCCTGTAGCTTGCGCTCGATTCAGGGTGCCGGAGCACCCGTCCGTAGGGGATGAGTGAATGGCAATCAGGTCACTGGCCTATGTCGTGGTCGATACGGCCGATGTCGAAGCGTGGCGCGCCTATGCCGAGCAGGTGCTGGGTATGCAGGCGATCGACCATGCGGGCGGGCTGCGCCTGCGCATGGACGAGCGTCCGTTTCGCATGCTGATTCGGGCAGGCGACGCCGAGCAGTTTCACGCCGCGGGGCTCGTCTATCCCGACAAGGCCGCCTTCGATCGCGGCATTGCGGGGCTTCGCGAGGCGGGCGTCGCGATCGAATCCGCGACCGCCGACGAAGCCACGGATCGCCATGTCGTCGAATTCGTCCGCTGTACCGACCCGTCGGGCAACCGGCTCGAACTCGGCTGGGGGCGCGTCGTCGACGGCAATCCGTTCGTCTCGCCTGCGGGCGTATCCGAATTCATCACCGGCGAGATGGGGATGGGGCATGTCGTCTTCCCCGCGGCCAAGCTTGCGGAGACGCGCGCTTTCTATATCGACCTGCTCGGCTTCGGCGACACCGACGAGATGCGTGTCTATATGCAGGGCGGCGGGCCCGACGATCCGGGGCTCGGCCTTCATTTCCTCCACTGTGACAATCCGCGTCACCACAGCGTCGCGCTCGCCGAATTCCCCGTGCCGAGCGGGCTTGTCCACATGATGGTCGAGGTGCCGGGCCTCGACGATGTCGGCCGTGCGCTCGACCGCGCGAAGGCGGCGAACGTCCATATCTCGTCGAGCCTCGGCAAGCATATGAACGACAAGATGGTCAGCTTCTACATGCGCAGCCCCGGCGGTTTCGACATCGAATATGGCTTCGGCGGCATCCAGCCCGACTGGGCCAGTTTCACCCCGACGATCAGCCTCAAGGAAGACGAATGGGGTCATCATTGGGATTTCGGCGGCTGACGCCGCGCTGATCTCGCCCCCGATTTTGGAGAAAGACATCATGCCCAGCCACGAAGATATGGTCCGCGCCGTCGAGCGCTATGTCGAGGCGTTCGACAAAGGCGACGCCGCGATGGCGTCGGGCCTTTATGCCGACGACGCGACGGTCGAGGATCCGATCGGCACCCCGATCCATCAGGGACGCGACGCGATCCACGCCTTTTATACGATGTCGATGCAGGCGGGCGCCAAGCTCCGCCTCGACGGCCCGGTGCGCACCGGCGGCGATTATGCGGCCTTCGCCTTCACCGTGCTTGTCGATTTTGGCGGCCCGAAGGAAATCGAGGTGATCGACACCTTCAAATTCGACGCCGAGGGCAAGGTGACCGAGATGCGCGCCTATTGGAGCCCCGCCAACATGCGCGCAGTCGAGGCCTGAGATGGCACGCGAAGCCGCCATCGTTTCGACCGCGCGCACCGGCGTCGGCAAGGCCTATCGCGGCGCGTTCAACGACACCGAGGCGCCGGTGCTGGCGGCGCATGTCGTCAACGCCGCGATCGCGCGCGCCGGGATCGATCCCGCACGCGTCGACGACGTCTATCTGGGCGTCGGCAACCACTGGAACACGCAAAGCTATAATCTCGGGCGGCTGACGGTCCATGGCTCGGTGCTTCCCGATTCGACCGGGGGTTTCACGCTCGACCGCAAATGTTCGTCGGGGCTCAACGCGCTCGCGCTCGCCGCACGCGGGATCATCGCCGACGAGATCGACGTCGCGGTCGCGGGCGGGATGGAGAGCATCTCGCTGACGCTGAACAAGCACACCCCGGCCTTTCGCAACCGGTCGGAATTCATCAAGGCGGCTGACCCCCACGCCTATATGGCAATGATCGAGACCGCCGAGATCGTCGCCGACCGCTACGGCGTCAGCCGCGAGGCGCAGGACGAATTTTCGGCTGTAAGCCAGCAGCGCGCCGGCGCGGCGCAGGCCGCGGGAAAGTTTGCCGACGAAATCGTGCCGATCACCGTTCAAAAAGCGCTATTCGACAAGGAAGGCCATGAGGTCGGCAAGGAAGAATTGACGCTGGCGCATGACGAGGGCGTGCGCGGCGACACCACCGCCGAAAAGCTCGCGGGCCTGAAACCCGTGTTCAAGGACGGGCTGGTCGTCAAGGAAGGCCGCCATGTCACCGCGGGCAACGCCAGCCAGCTGTCCGACGGCGCCTCGGCGCAGGTCGTCATGGACCGCGCGATGGCCGAGAAGGAAGGGCTGCCGATCCTTGGGCTTTATCGTGGCTTTCAGGTCGCGGGCTGCAAGGCCGAGGAAATGGGCATCGGCCCGGTCTTCGCGATTCCCAAGCTGCTCGAACGCAATGGTCTCAAGATCGACGATATCGGCCTCTGGGAAATCAACGAGGCGTTCGCGAGCCAGGCGCTTTATTGCCGCGACAAGCTCGGCATCGATCCGGGCAAGCTCAACGTCAACGGCGGCGGCATCGCGATCGGCCATCCCTTCGGGATGACGGGCTCGCGCCTCGTCGGCCACGCATTGATCGAGGGCAAGCGCCGCGGCGTCCGCTATGCGGTCGTGTCGATGTGCGTCGCGGGCGGCATGGGCGCCGCCGGCCTGTTCGAAATCGTCTGAATCAAAAGGAGGCAGCGATGGCGCTGTTGTTCGAAGGAAAAACCGCTTTCGTCACCGGCGGGGGCAGCGGCATCGGCCGCGCCGCCGCGCTGGCCTTTGCCGCCGAGGGCGCGAAGGTCGCGATCGGCGATCTCAATGGCGACAGCGCCGCTGAAACCGCGGCGCTGATCCGCGCTGCGGGCGGCGAGGCGCATCATGGTGCGCTCGACGTCACCGACGGGCGCGCGGTCGACGCCTTTGTCGACGATGTTGTCACGCGCTGGGGACGGCTCGATTGCGCCTTTAACAATGCCGGGGTCTCGCTCGAGGGGATGGAAACGCCATGGGGCGACCTAGCCGCCTATGATCGCACCATCGCGGTCAACCAGCGCGGGCTGCTGCTCTGCATGGCCGCGGAACTGCGCCATATGGAACAGGCGGGGCGCGGCGCGATCGTCAACACCGCGTCGATCGCGGGCATGGCGGGCGCCGGGGGCGCGGGCTATTGCGGGTCGAAGCATGCGGTGATCGGGCTCACGCGCTCGGCGGCGATGCGCTACGCCGCGCAGGGTATCCGCATCAACGCGGTCTGCCCCGGTGCGATCCGCACCCCGATGGTCGACGCGGTGGTGAAAGAGGAAGCCGCGGCGCGCTTCGTGGCCGAAATGCACCCGATGAACCGCATCGGCGAAGCGCATGAAATCGCCGACGCGGTGATCTTCCTCTGCTCGGACAAGGCGAGCTTCATCACGGGGCACCCGCTCGCGGTCGATGGCGGTTATCTGGCACGCTGAGGCTCGCTACCGAGGGGCCGCATCAATCGAGGCGGCGCACACCTCAAATATCGCTTTCGTGTTCGTTGACCACCACCATACGCGTCTTGTTTCGGTCGAGAAATCGCTCTTCATCTTCTGCCATCCGCGCGGCGTTGGCGGGGCTCATCAGCACCGCCAGGGCCTCGTCATACGCGGCGCGATCGCGGAATAATATTTCGGTGATCGCGTCATAATCGAAAGCCGGAGCCAGTTCGAAGGCGATGCCGCCATCGGCCTGCACATAGTTGCGCCGATAGCCGATAATATTGGGCATAAGCTCGCGGACCAGCGGAGCATGGCGCGTCTCATAATATTCGACGAAATCCGCGCGGCTGATATCCGCGCGAGCTTTCAAGAGCGAAATCACCTTGAACGCAGCCATCAGTGGTTCACCCGCATCGCGTGGCGCGCAGCAAGCCAGCCGAAGGTCATCGCAGGGCCCAGCGTCGCGCCCGCGCCGGGATAGGTCCGCCCCATTGCGGCCGCCGAGGCGTTGCCGATCGCATAGAGCCCGCCCAGCGGCCTGCCGTCCTCGCCCAGCACCCGGCCGTTGTCGTCGGTGAGCAGCCCGCCGTTGGTGCCAAGGTCGCACGGATAGATCGGGATGGCATAAAAGGGGGCCTCGGCGATCGGTGCGAGCGTCGGATTCGGCGTCACCGACGCATCGCCATAATGCCGGTCATAGGCGGAGGCGCCGCGGCCGAAATCGGGATCCTCGCCCTTGATCGCATTGGCGTTGAAGCGGGCAATTTCCTTGGAAAGCACGGCAGCATCGACGCCGATCTCCTTCGCCAGTCCGGCAAGCGTTCCGGCCTTCTTCAATATCTTGCGCATCGCCTCGGGGATGCGGCTGTCGGCCGACGGCTTGCCCGCCATCATCGGGCCCAGCATATATTTGCCGCGATAGCGCGCGTCGAACACGAACCACGAGGGGGCGGTGGGCGCCTCGGGGGTGTTGCAGCGGTGCATCTCGCCCCCCGCGACATGATAGGACGCCGCTTCGTTCATGTAGCGGCGACCCGCCTGATTGATGATGATCGAGGAGGGCAGGGCGCGCTCGACGAACAGGATCCGCGCGCGGTCCTCGCCTTCGAGCAGGAACCCCGGCCCCCACCAGGCCGAATCCATCAGCGCGGTCGCGGCGCCCGCCGCGAGCCCGGCCTTCAGCCCGTCGCCGGTGTTGCTCGGCACCCCCGCGCTCCAGTCGGCCGAGGTCGGCTGCGGCAGATATTTTTCGCGCAGCGCGGCGTCATGGTCGAAGCCGCCGCTCGCAATGATCACCCCGCGGCGCGCGCGAACCTCGATCCGCTGGCCGTCGCGTTCGACGATCGCGCCGGTGATCCCCCCCTTGCCTTGGACCAGCTCGACCATCGGCGCATTGAGCCACAGCGGCACGCCCTTTTCGTCGATCGACAGCTTCAGCCGTCCGATCAGCGCATTGCCGCCCGTCAGCCGCCGCGACCGCTTGGTCCTGAAGCGCCAGGGCAGGTCGAACATATATTTGAGCATCAGCTTGAACAGCAAAGGCTTGGCGCCGGGGCTCATCGTCAGGAGGAGCTTGGCTTCCTCCATCGTCCAGGTGAAGCGGCCAAAGGTCAGCGTTAGCGTGTGCGGCGGTTCCATCCGCTCGAAATCCGCGCCCAGCCTGTCGGCCATCAGCGGGATCGGGTCGTGCGTCCGCCACCCGTCGCGCGCGCCCGCGACGTCCATATGATAGTCGGAATAGGCATAGGCGGTGTAGCGAACCTCGGACCGTTCCTCGAGATAGCGCAGCATCCGGTGTGCATTGTCGACATAGGTCGCAAGCCTGATTTCGGGCACGTCGTCGCCGATCAGCGTCTTGATATAGCCCAGCGCTTCCTTCGGATCGTCGGCATGGCCCTTGGCGCGCGCGTCGTCGCTGTTCGGGATCCAGATGCCGCCGCCCGACGTCGCCGACGTCCCGCCATAACGCGCGCTTTTCTCGACAACCAGCACGTCGGCGCCGGCATCGGCGGCGGTAAAAGCCGCGGTCAAAGCCCCGGCGCCCGAGCCGATCACCAATATATCGACTTCGTGAACCGCCACTCTATTGCTCCTGCGTTCCTGCCTCGGAAAAACTCGCGCTTTCCGGCCTGCATGCGGTTCTACATAATGATTGCGTTTTTGAAAGATAAAATTTTTACGCAAACCGTTATATATTCTGCGCTGCAATCGATGAATGTTGACAGTGGCGCGGCGATACGGTCTGTGGACGCATATCGATGACGTCGACGCGCCATCGCACAGGATGCTGGTTTAGCTGGGGAGAACAGGCGTTGCGCACCGCAACCAAGGCCGGAAAAAGGACGCGGGGCAAGGCCGCGAACGCGAACCAGGGTGACGGGCTGCCGGCGCTCGACGAGGTCGACGAGCAGATCATCGCCGCGCTTCGCAAGAACGGCCGGATCGCAAACCGCGACATCGCGCGCGAGATGGGGCTGAACGAGGCGACGGTGCGCACGCGGCTGCGCCGGCTCGAGGATGCCAGCATGGTGCGCGTCGTCGCGATGCGCGACCTTTCGGCGATGGGCTTTGGTTATTTGGCACCCGTCGGCGTGCAGGTGAAAGGCCGGTCCGCGGGCGATGTCGGCGCAGAGATTGCCGAGCTGGAGCGCGTCATCACCGTCAATGTCGCGATCGGAACGCATGACCTAGAAATCCAGGTGGTGGCCGAAACGCTGGAGGAGATGCAGCATCTTCTGACCGGCGTGATCGCCAAGATCGACGGGGTCGAGCGGCTGTTTCCCAGCCTCGCGCTCAAGGTTCTCAAATATAATCCGGAGTGGGCACCGCTATGAGCACCAGGATCAGCCTCGACGAGCTCGATCACAAGATCATCGAACGGCTCGGCCACGACGCGAGGGTCTCGAACCGCGAGATCGGCCGCGAATTCGACCTGACCGAAGGCACGATCCGTTCGCGCCTCAAGCGGCTGCTCGACAACAGGGTGATCCGCGTCGCCGCGGTCACCAACGCCAACCGGCTCCGCAACCCGATCCTCGCCTATCTCTGGGTCGAAGCCGACACCGCCGCCGATATCGAGAAGGTCGCGGCGAGCTTGGCGCAGCTGCCCGAGATCGGCTTTGTCGCGACGACGCTGGGCCGCGCCGACGTGCTCGCGATGACGCTGGTCGAAAACGGCAATGAGCTGACCGATTTTCTCCACCAGACGATCGACAAGATCCCCGGCGTCCGGCGGGTCCGCTACAGCCTCGGGCAGAATTTCATCAAGCACGACTATCGCTGGTGCGCGCTGGTCGATTGAGCGTGGTCTTTATTGATTGCGAAAAGCGCCTTGGAATGGCCGTTAAGAGGCGGGGGCGACGGCTAGTTCCGGTCGTCTTACGTCCCCAGCCAGCCCGCCTTGATCGCGTCTTCGGCCAACGTCCCGTCGACAATCGCGCGCGGCTCCGACCGCGTGTAGCAAATCCGCCAGCCCTCGGCCGTTCGGCGATAGCGGTCGTGATAGAAATTCGCGAGCAGCCGGAAACCCCCGGTGCGCGGGTCATAGGTCGCATAGCCCAGATTCCAGCGCGCGCTCGCCTCGTCGCCCTTCACCTCGATCTCGGCATTATGCCCCTGATGCACGTCGGTGATCGGGGTGGTCGCCGCCATCTGCGTGAACACGCCGATCAGCCCGTCGAGGTCGAATTCGCCGACGGGCGGAAAGTCGATCACCGCATCCCCGGTAAAACAGGCGCGGATCGCGTCCACATCCTTGGCGTCGCAGGCATTGAGGTAGCGCGCCTTCAGGCGGCGGATGTCGCTTTCGGCTTCAAGCCGCGCGATACGGGATTCAAGGTCGGTCATCGATGGGGATTATCCTGCTTTCGGGAATGGGATGGTCGTCGGCGCCGATCCAGCGCAGCAACATGGTGCCTTGATGGTGCCCCGCGGTATCGATCCAGTTGCCAAAGCCCGGGTCGTGCGGGCCGACGACCAGCGTCAGCGTGCCGTCGTCGTTCAGTCGCGCACTGTGCCCGTTCACATGGATGCGGTGATGGCGATAATCGAGCGATTCCATCCAGTAATTGTCGAGCTGGAAATTCCAGAAGCTGCATGCGGGCACGCGCGTATCGATCCGCAGCATCTCGCCGGGTTCAAGCTGCCACCAGCCGTGGAGGTAGAAGATCGTCGGATCGCCGCCCGCGCGGAAAAAGGGCGTCTGGTCGGTCGTCGCCAGCCGGTTCATCTGGTTCGCGCGGAAATCCTCGGTCCACTGGACGAAGGTCCGCGCCGTGCCGGCGACAAAAGCGGTGGTGCGCTCCAGCGCCGCTGCGAGCGTGTCGGCGGCGAGCGGTGCGGGGTGCGCGGGGCCGTCGATCGCCTCGATCGTCACCGTCGCGGGCACTTCGTTCGCGCGGTCGAGGAAGGTCTGGCGCACGATCACCATCGAGCTGTCGTCGGCGAGCGGGAGCCAGTTGCCGTCGGCGCGCTCGCGGCTGACGATGATCTCGAACGATCCGTCGGGGGCGACCGCCATGTCGGCCGAATCGAGCTCGCCGGTCGAGGCCATCGTGCCGTCGACGGCATAGCGATTGGCCTTGGTGCCGAAACTCAGGATCGGCACGCTGCCGCGCCGGCCCCGGATGCGGTAACGCCGCGCGCCCGACACCGTCGCGTTCATATAGATATTGTCGGGATTGTCGGCGCCGATCTTCGCCGTTTCGTGCGAGGCGGCGTAGAAGCTCGGAAAATCGGGGTCGGCATGTTCGAGCTGCATGTCGAGCGCGATGCGCAGAAGCCGCGTGAGATAACGATAGCCCTCGGCGCGGTCGAGCGGGTTCGCGGCGGCGTCGGCGCCGGTGACAATCTCGCCCGCAGCCTCGAGCCGCCGGCAAAAATCGCGCCAGACATCGGGCGACAGGATAGGGCTCTCCGTCATCGTCATGGCGCCATATACTGGCCGCCGTTGACGTCGAGCGTCGCGCCGGTGACCATTTTTGTATAATCGGAGAGGAAGAAGAGCACGCTCTTCGCGCAATCCTCCTCGGGCGGAATGACGCCGAGCGGGATGCGCCCGGTGATCTCGCCGATCACCGTATCGCGGTCCTGTCCGCCCGCGGCGGCGCGGTCGATATAATCATAAACGGGCTTGCCCCCGATCCAGCCCATCCGCGTCGCGTTGACCCGGATGTTAAAGCGGCCAAGATCCTTGGCCATATGTTTGGTCATGGTGGTGAGGCCGCCTTTGCCGGTGGCATAGCCGCCCTCGCCGGGAAAGGGATTGACCTGCGACATGGTGGCGACATTGACCACCGCGCCGCCGCCCTGCGCTTTCATCGCCGGCAGCACCGCCTGCGTCATCCGGAGCGCGCCGAGGCAATTGACGTCGAACACCCGCGCCCAATCCTCGGGATCGGCCTCGTCCACCGTCACCCATTCGCCGTGGATATAGGCGGTGTTGACCAGCCCATCGATCCGCCCGAACGCGTCGGCAGTTGCTTGCGCCAGCGCCGCGCACTGGCCTGCATCGCCGACATCGGTCGGCACCGCAACGGCCTCGCCGCCCTTCGCGCGGATCTCATCGGCGACCGCGTCGATGAAATCCCGGTTGCGCGCGCCGAGCCCGACTTTCGCGCCCTCGGCGGCGGCGATCCGCGCCATCGCCTGCCCCATGCCGGGGCCGACCCCGCTGATGATGACGACCTTGTTCTCAAGCAGGCCCGGCATATTTCTCTCCCGCAAAAATGTCCTTGAGCCCGGGGGCGAGCGCGTTGCCGACCTCCGGGCAATGCGTTCCCGACGGACCGTACATCGCGGCGACGCAGCGGTTGCACGCGGTGCAGCCCGAAGCATCGGTGGTCCCGCTTTGCCATTTCGCGATCAGCGCCGGATCGTGGATCAGTGAACGCGCCAGCGCGATCGCATCGAACCCTTCGGCGGCCGCCTGCCGCGCCCCGGCGAGCGATTGAATGCCGCCCAGATAGGCGAGCTTCATCGGCGTCTGGCCGAGCGCCGCTTTCAGCTTCAGCGCGGGGTCCATCAGATAATTTTCGTGAAACGGCGGCAGCTTCGGCACGCTGCGCTTCAGGACCGCGAATTGCAGTTTCGCGAGCCACCCGCCCTGCATCGCGGCAAGGTCGTCATAGGGCAGCGCGCTGCCGAACATCGCCCAGGTGCTTTCGATGTTACGCCCCGCCGACAGCACCAGCATGTCGGCGCCCGCCGTTTCGAGCGCGCGCGCGGTTACAATTGCGTCGTCGACCGTCGCGCCGCCCGGCACCGCATCGGTCAGGTTGATCTTGGCGAGGATCGCGAGCCGCCCGCCGGTCGCCCGCTTGACCGCCGCCAGCACCTCGGCGGGAAAGCGCACGCGGTTCGTGGCCGATCCGCCATAGCCATCCTTGCGGAAATTGGAGAGCGGCGAGATGAACTGGTTGAGCAGATAGCCGTGCCCCATATGGATTTCGAGCGCATCGAAACCCGCTTCTTCGGCCAGCTCGGCGGCGCACACGAACTCGCCCGTCACCATCTCCATGTCGGCGCGGGTCATCGTACGTTGGAAAAAACGGCCCTTCAGCACGCCCATCTTGTCGATCCCGGCCGATGCCGACATCGCGCGCGGGGTCGAGAGGTCGTCGATCTGGCAGAAGCTGCCGCCATGGGTGATCTGCGCCGACGCTTTGGCACCCTCGGCGTGGATCGCATCGGTGACCGCGCGGTAATGCGGCACGCTTTCGCGGCTCAGCATCCCCTGTCCGGGCAGCGTGCGGCCGTCGGGCGACACCGCGAGATAGGCGAGCGTCGTCATCGCCACGCCGCCGCGCGCATAGGCGCGGTGGAAATCGACGAGCGCGCGGGTGGGGAAGGTCGCCTTGCTCATCATCTCGTTCGCGCCCGAACGGATGAAGCGGTTGCGCAAGCTGATCGGCCCGATCTGCACCGGATCGAAGGGGTCGGCGGTGCTCATGGCGCGGGCTCGGGCGTGAAACCGGTGGGCGGATCCTTGACCCAGAAATCCGCTTCGGTGCGGCCCGCGATCCGCCAGCCCGCGGGCGTGCGCACCAGATCGTCGATATAGGTGCAGCCGAGCAGGAACAGATGATCGCCCTCCGGCCGCGCCAGCTGCATCGGGTTGAACAGCATCGTCTTCGCGGTCGCGCGGTCGCCGTCGAGCCGGATCAGCGGCAGGCCGATCAGATGCTGGGTGACGGGGAAGGGGGCGAGCGCCCTGGTCAGCCACGGCTTGATCTCCGCCCAGCTGCCCCGCGCGCCGCCGGTGACGCGATAGTCGATCGCGGCGTCCGGCGTGAACACCGCGTCGAGCGCGTCATAATCCCTGGCGTCGATCGCAAAGACATAGGCGGCGAGCAATTGCTGGATTTCGATGATGTCGGCGGCGCTCATCCTGCTCGTTCCTTCAGCCGAAATTGGCTTGCCCACCGTCGAGCGGGATCGTCGCCCCGGTCAGATAGCTGAGGTCGGGGCCGCACAGCGCCGCCACCGCATTGCCAATATCATCCTCGCAATCGCCGACGCGGCGCAGCGGGATCGTGCGGAAAAAGGCCTCGGCCTCGTCCGGATTATTCTCGATCCAGCCTTGCAGGCCCGGCGAATTGGCGTGCGGCGCGATCGCCAGCACGCGGATATTGTCCGGCCCCCATTCGGCGGCGGCGGCGCGGGTCAGCGCGCGTGTCGCCTGCTTGACGGCGGCATAGGCGCCATAGTTCGACATGTCCCAGCGGACCGCGGCCGAACTGGCGAGGTTGATGATCGTGCCGCCGCCGCGCTCCCGGAGATAGGGGTGGCAGGCCTTCATCAGGCGGAAGGACGCGAGCGGACCTGAGGCGAAGCCCGCCTCGAACGCGCTGTCCTCGACCGCGAGCAGCGGCCCGAGCGGCACTTCCTGCGCATTGTTGACGAGAATATCGATCCCGCCGAAATGCCCCGCCACCGCGTGCACCGCGGCGGTCACCGCCGCCGCATCCTTGATGTCGGCGGTGAAGCAGGCGGCCCCGTCGCCGATCTCCGCCGCCACCGCTTCGATCTTGGCGGGCGTGCGGCCGACCAGGCCGACCCGGGCGCCGCGGCGGGCGAGGGCGCCGGCAATGCCGCGCCCGACACCCTGACCGCCGCCGGTGACCAGCGCGACCTTGCCCGCCAGCATCATTAGAGGCTGCCGGTCAGACTTGCGGGTGCGCCAGGCAGGAAGGGCTGATAATAGCCCGCCGACCAGCCGCCATCGACCGCCAGTTCGGCGCCGCTGATATAGCTCGCATCGTCGGAGGCGATGAACAGGCTGGCGCGCGCGATTTCCTCGGGCTCGCCGATCCGCTGGAGCGGGACGCGCTCATAGCCGACATTGAGCGCATCGCCCTCGAGTCCCGCGGGGTTGCCCATCTGCGTGTTCACGCCGCCGGGGTGGACGGTGCAGACGCGAATGCCGCGTGGTCCCAGCTCATAAGCGAGCGACTTCGACAGCCCGCGCACCGCCCATTTGCTCGCGGTATAGGCCGACAGGCCGTTGCAACCGCGAAGACCATCGACCGAAGAGATGTTGACGATCACGCCGCGCCCCGCCCCGGTCATCGCGCGCGCGGCATATTTGGCGCCGAGCATCGTTCCCATCACATTGATCGCGAGCACGCGCTCGATGTCCTCGGCGGGCATCGCCTCGATCGGGCTGAAATGCACGATCGCGGCGTTGTTGATCAATATGTCGAGCTTGCCGAAGCGCGCGACCGTCGCGGCGACGACGCGCTCCCAGTCGGCTTCGGACCGCACGTCGAGTTTCTCGAACACGGCGCTCTCGCCGATTTCGCTCGCGGTTTCCTGCCCCTTATCCTCGACCACGTCGCACAGCACCACCCTGGCGCCCTCGGCCGCGAAGAGCCGGGCGGTCGCGGCGCCCATGCCCTGTGCCGCACCCGTTATGATCGCAACTTTACCTGCGAGTCTTGCCACGCATTTTCTCCTGATTTCTGTCTGTATTGCCGCCCTCAGGCGACCTTCTGTTCGAACGGTGCGGACAAGGTGCCGCGGGTGACGTGCGTGCCGTTGACGCGCTTCTGAAATTCCCCGGCGCGCGCGCGGCTGTTGTAGAATTGGCGATACCAGATCCGCAATTTGCCGATCGGGCCGTCGCCCTGCACCGCCATCGGATTGATGCACGGCCTTTTGTTCGACCAGATTTCGAAATCCTGCGCAAAGGCGGCGCAGGCCGCGGCCTGATAGGCGCGCGCCATCGCGACATCGTCGGCGGTCGGCTCGGCATTGGGCACCTTGACCAGCAGCGCGTGCCACACCTTCACCACCCCGTCGTCGACGGGGGTGTGCGCGATCATGATGATCGACGGGAATTGCCCCGACATGCGCGATTGCAGGATGCCCGGCCCGGTATACCAGGTGTCGGTTTCGAGCGGGGCGTCGCCCTGGAGCGTGCGGTGTCCTGCGCGCAGCCGCTGGACAACGCGGTGGCCGTCGAAATCATTTTCGAAGACGTCGACGGCGTCATTGCCGTGGACGGGTTCGAAATGCGCGCGGTCGGCCATATTGTCGAGAATCTCGACCGGGTGGCTGGCGAGTTCGCCCAGCCGGTCGAGCTCCCATTTCACCCAATGCGGCTGATCATATTCCTCGAACGACGGCAGCTCATATTCGGGCTCGAGCCCCTCGGGATCGTGCCACATCCAGATGCAGCCCGCGCGCTCGATCACCGGCCAGTTTTCGAGCTTGGCCGCCGCGGGGATCTTCTGCGGCGAATAGGGGATCTGGTTGCACTTGCCGTCGGGGCCAAAGCGCCAGCCATGATAGGGGCAGCGGATCGATTCGCCCTGCACATGCTCATTGTCGCGGATCACGAAGCTCGTTTCGTTCTTCGCCAGATGCGCGCCCATATGTGGGCAATAGGCGTCGACCAGATAAACCTGCCCCGACTCGCCGCGATAGAGCACCCGGTCGCGGCCGAAAAAGCGGACGGCCAGTGGGGTCGTCCCCTCCAGTTCGGCGGCGGCGGCGATCATGAACCAGCCGCGCGGAAACGCCTGGTCGCCCAGTCCATAGTCTGCGGTTGTCGCCATTGGAAATCTCCCATCCATGCCCGGTTTTGCATCAGGCATTGTCACTATGCGTTTTGAAAACTTGCGATGTCATCGCATTTCGATAACATATCTCACTATTGTCGACGTTATGCAATATTTTGTGGTTCAAGGAGGGTGAAGATGGGTGAAGGTTCGCAGTTTCCCGAGGGCGCGACGCTGATTTTCGGTGCGACCGGTGGCATCGGCGCGGCGGTTGCCGGTGAATTCGCGGCGGCGGGGAGCGACGTCGCGATCGCATGGCGCTCGAAACAGGCGGAGGCCGAGGCGCTGGCCGAGCGTATCGAGGCGTCGGGGCGCAAGGCGAGCCTGCATCAGTGCGACGTCACCGACGAGGCGGCGCTGGCCGCGACCATCGCGGGCGCCGTCGCCGCGCACGGGCGCATCCACACCATGCTGTGGGGCGCCGGTCCGCTCGTCGCGCAGGTCCATCTCGCCGACACGACGCCCGAACAATGGCGCCGCGCGATCGATGTCGAGGTCCATGGCTTTTTCAATGCCACGCACCACATCCTTCCGCATATGCGCGCGCAGGGTGGCGGCTCGTTCGTTCATCTGGGTTCGGCGGGCGACCTGCGCTGGCCCGACAAGGACGGCCTGTCGGTCGCGCCCAAGGCCGCGAACGAAGCGCTGGTCCGGGGCATCGCGCGCGAGGAGGGGAAGCATGGCATTCGCGCCAACTCCATCCTCGTCGGCGTGATCGAGGCCGGCATGTTTCTCGAGCTGTCGAAACAGGGCGTATTCGACGAGGCATGGACCGCCGAGGTTCACAAGAACCTCGCGATCAAGCGCTGGGGTCGTCCCGAGGAAATCGGTCATGCCGCGGTCTTCCTTGCCTCGTCCAAAGCTGCCTACATCACAGGCCAGCAGATTGCGGTCGCGGGCGGTTACGGGGTCTGACGCGACGGCGCCGACCCCGGCACCGCCGTTACGCCGCGGCTTCCATCGCGAACGCCGCCCGCAATCCCCGGGCCGCCGTTCCAACCGCGACATCGGCCTGCGGCAGCATGCCCAGCATGCTGGCAAAGCCGTGGATCACGCCGGGGAAATGATCGTGCGTCACCGCCACGCCCGCCGCCTTCAGTCGCTCGGCATAGGCGGTGCCTTCGTCGCGCAGCGGATCGAACTCGGCGGTGACGATCGTCGCCGACGGCAGGCCGGCGAGGCTGTCGGCGCGGATCGGGGTCGCAAGCGCGCCGGCGTCGCGGCTGGCGTCGCCCAGATATTGGGCCCAGAACCACTGCATCATTTCGCTGCTCAGCATATAGCCGGTGGCGTTTTCGACATAGGAGGCGCGGGTGAAGTCATTGTCGACCACGGGATAGAGCAGCAGCTGGTGCGCAATCGCCGGGCCGCCCTCGTCGCGGGTGGCGAGGCACAGCGCGGCGGACAAATTGCCGCCCGCGCTGTCACCGCCGACCGCGATCCGGCCGGCGTCGATGCCGAGGGTGTCGGCCTGTTCGACCGCGGTCACAACGGCGGCGCGAACGGTGTCGAGCGCGGTCGGAAAGCGACGCTCGGGCGCGCGCGGATATTCGAGCGAGAGCACCGCGATCTCGGCGGCCGCGGCGAGCGCGCGGCACAGCGGATCATGGGTGTCGAGCGTCCCGAACACCCAGCCGCCTCCGTGGATGAAGACGAGCAGCGGCAGCGTCGTACCGGGCATGGGGTGATAAAGGCGCGCGTTCACGGCTCCCGCGCTGGTATCGAGCGTGACGTCGCGGACCTCGGCGACGCCGGCCTTGGGCACGGGCATCGGCTGTTCGTCGGCCAGCCGCAGCGCGGCGGGATCGAAGGGCGCGTTCAAATGCGGCAGCGCGTTCATCATATCGAGCAACGGCGCGAGGGCGGGGTCAATGGGCATGGCAAAACTCTCCGGCTTGTGGGATGGAATGGATGGAAATGAAGGTGCGATGGTGAAGGCAGGCGGATCGGCCGCGGAATTTTCGAAGCTGCTCGCCGACCTGTTCGGCGGCTTGCTGACGGACACGCCGTGGGAAGATTTCCTGCGCGGTCTCGCGCTCCATCTCGACGGCACCTATGCGACGCTGATCCTGACGATGCCGGGCACGCGCAAGCCCGGGACGATCGTCACCCCCGACGCCGATCCGCAAACCAGCGAAGACTATGCCGAAAGCTTCTTCGCGAGCGACCCGTTCAAGGGGCTGCCCGAAGGCAAGGTCCTGTCGTTCAGCGACTTTGTGCAGGGCGCGGCGCGCACGAGCGATTTCTGGCGCGACTTCCTCGAAGCCGCGGGGGGCGACCAGATCCTTGGCGTCGACCTGCGTTTCGACAGCGGTTTCGAGGCGCGGCTTCGTGTGACGCGCGACCGCAGCCGCCACGATTTCGGCGCCGTCGAACGCGATGCGCTGCAGGCGCTCGTTCCGCATCTGCGCCATGCCATCCAGCTGTTCGAACGGTTGCAGGCGTCGGGCGCCGAGCATGGCGTCTATCGCGGCGTTGTCGAACAGATGGGCGTCGCGGCGATCACGCTCGACCACGATGGAAAGGTGATCCGCACCAACGCGGTCGCCGAGCGGCTGCTGGCCGAGGAGGACGGGCTGACGCTGGCGGGCGGGCGGCTCCGGCTGGCGGCGGGCAGCGCGCACCGCACGCTCGAAAAACTGCTCAAATTGCTCAGCGCGGAGGCCGACCCCGCCGCCGCGCCGCCGCAGCGCTTCCGAATCGAGCGGCCCTCGGGGCGGCGCGACCTGGGCGTCGTCGCCAAGGCGGTGACGACGCCGGCCTTCATGCGCGGCGGCAAGGGTGCCGCGCTCGCCTTGTTCATCAGCGATCCGGGGCAGGATGCGGCGCCCGATCCCGAAGCGATCCGCGACCTGTTCCAGCTGACGCGGATGGAGGCGATGCTGGCCGCGGCGCTTGCCGGTGGCGGTTCGCTGGTCGAAGCCGCCGACCGGCTGGGCATCGCGCACAACACCGCGCGCTCGCACCTGCGCTCGATCTTCGCCAAGACCGGCGCCCGGCGTCAATCGCAGCTCGTGCACCTGCTGCACGCCGGAATGACCGAATTGGGCGGCTCCAGCACCTAAGGGTGTTGCTTCTTTCTGCGTAGATGATAGCATGTGTGAATACGAATATCGTATGTCATACATAAAATTGCTATCATAATGCAGAGAGGATGTGCCGTGAAAGAGGCAATTGGCCAAGTGCCGAATCGCGACGTGCTGGTGGCGCGGGCGCGCGAGCAGGCGGGGCTTTCGGATTTTGGCGACACCTGGTTCTTCGCCAATATCGACGCGCTGATCCCCGCGCTCAACACCGAAGCCCGGTTGAGCGAGGCGGGCGTCGCCAGCGCCTCGGCGATGATCGTGAACGGTCTCGTCAACCGCCTGCGCCATATCGACCTCATCAAGCGCCACCCCGAGATTCTCGGCGAGGAGGTCGAGGTCGCGGCCGTGGTCGTCGGGCTGCCACGTACCGGCAGCACGATGCTGCACCGGATGCTCGCGTCGGCCCCGGGAATGACCGGCACGCGCTGGTTTGAGACGCAGAATTACGCGCCCTTTCCGGGCGAGGCGCGCGGCGATCCGGAACCGCGTCGTGAGGCGGCGCGCGGCTTCCTCGACTATATGCTCGCGACGATTCCCGACCTGATGTCGATCCACCCGATGAGCATCGATCAGCCCGACGAGGAACTCATCATCCTCGGCCAGCTCTATTCGAGCACAATGATCGAGGGGACCTATCATGTCCCCGGCTATGCGCGCTGGCTGACCGAAAACGACCGCGTGCAATGCTACCGCGACCTCAAGCAGATACTCCAGTCGCTGCAATGGCAGGACCGGAGCCGCGCGGGGGCGAAATGGGTGCTCAAGACCCCGGGTCATCTGCTTGCGCTCGATGCGGTGATCGAAGTCTTCCCCGAGGCGAAGATCGTGATGACGCACCGCGATCCGGTCGCGACGGTGCCGAGCTATTGCAGCATGGAGCACAGTCTCTACCAGATGGTGTCGGACAGCGTCGATCCGGCGAGCGTCGCCGCCTTCTGGGTACCGCGGCTTGCCGAGCTGCTCGACCGTTTCATGGCAGTGCGCGGACAGGTCGCGGGGCAGAATTTCATCGATGTGCGCTACGCCGATCTGCTGGGCGATCCGATCGGTGAGGGCGTGCGCGTGCTTGAGGCTGCGGGGATCGACGTTACCGACGCGGTGCGCGCGGGCATGGCCGAATGGACCGAAGCGAACAAGCGCGAGGATCGCGCGCCGCATAAATATGCGCTTGAGGATTTCGGCTTGGTCCGCTCCGATGTAGAACAGCGTTTCGCGGCCTATCGAGCCGCCTTCCTGGGAGGGGAATAGATGATGACCGAAGCCGTCAACCTCGCTGCGATCGAGGAGATAAGGTTGCTCAAGGCGCGTTATGTGCGCGCGCTCGACACCAAGGACTGGACGCTGCTGCGCAGCTTGCTGACCGAGGACATGATCGGCGACTTCCGCGAAATGCCGGGTGAAACCGACGAAGGATTGCTGACCAACGGCGCCGACGCCTTTGTCGCAGGGGTCGCCGCGACGCTCGAACATGCCACGACGGTCCATCATGTCCACAGCTTCGAAATCCGCTTCACCGGCGCGCGCGACGCCGAGGGCATATGGGCGATGGACGACCATTTCTGGGCGGGCGAGGGGAGCGACCTTGCCGGTCGCTCGCGCCACGGTTTCGGACATTATCACGACTGTTATCGCAAGGCGCGCGGGCGCTGGCTGATCGCCAGGACCCGGCTCAGCCGCATCCGCGTCGAGCGCGACTGACGCGCCCTCCGGCTCATTCGGGCATCGGCGGGTAGCTGGCGAGGAAGCCCGCATCGGCGATAATTTCCTGGCCGTTGATCCCGCCCGAGCGCGGGCTGGCCAGGAACAGGGCGAGTTCGGCGATATGCTGCGGCAGGAGCAGGCCATCGGCCGGGAGCGCGAGCGCGTCGGCGGGCTGGATCGGTGCCTGTTCGGTCACGCCGAGGATCGCGGTCGCGACGGGACCGGGGCAGATCGCGTTGACGCGAAGTCCGCGCCGCGCGAAGCTCTGCGAGGCTGAACGCACCGCGCCGATCACGCCATGCTTGGCGGCGCTGTAGGCGGCCGCGACGTTGAGACCGATGACGCCCGAGGTCGAGGCGGTCACCACCGCGGCGCCGCCCGGTTCGAGCGCGGGCAGCACCGCTTGCAGGCCGAGAAATGCACCCTTCAGATTGATCGCGATCATGCTGTCGAGCGTCGCCGCGTCGGTGTCCTCGAAGACAGTCTGTGCATAGGCGCCGGCGTTCAGGAAGGCGGCGTCGAGCCGGCCGAACTCCTGCTTTGCCGCGGCGACCATCGCCGCATTGTCCGCCCCGCTGCTGACGTCGCAGCGGATGGCGCGCGCGCGGCCGCCGGCGGCGCGTATCTTTTCGGCGATCGCTTCGGCGCCGGCTTCGTTGATGTCGGCCACGATCACCGCGGCGCCCTCTTCGGCGAAGCGCAGCGATGCCGCCACGCCGATTCCCGAAGCGCCGCCGGTCACCAGCGCGACCTTGCCCTCGAACATGCCCATCTCGATCCTCTCTCCATCCGTCGTTGCCCGATTTCGTAGCACCGGCGGGGGCAGGCGAATTGATCCAATTGGACGAGGAGCGGGTGCGAACGGGCGCCTTATGCTCGCAAAAAACGCGGCATGACGGAGAGGATCGGACAGCCATGAAATTCTCGATCATTTACGAAGCGCAGATGGTGGACACCTCGCGCGAAAACGAAGCGCGCTGCTTCCACGAGATCGTCGAGCAATCGCTGCTCGCCGAGGCTATGGGCTTCGACACCGTCTGGGCGGTCGAGCACACCGCGCTCACCCAATATGCGCATATGTCGGCGCCCGAGACCTTCCTCGCCTTTCTCGCCGGCAAGACGACGCGGCTTGGCATCGGGCACGGCGTTGTCTGTCTGCCGCCCGCGATGAACCATCCGGTCAAGGTCGCCGAACGCATCGCGACGCTCGACATCCTGTCCAAAGGCCGCGTCCATTTCGGCATGGGCAAGGGCGGCACGCAGCAGGAGGCGGGCACCTTCGGTTATGATCTGGGCGCGCTTCAGCCGATGATCGATGAATCGATGTACCTGATCCCGAAAATCATGGTTCAGGACGAGATCGAACATGATGGCGAGTATATTCAGATCCCGCGCCGCCCAATCCATCCCAAACCGTATCAGGACCCGCACCCGCCGCTCTATATGGCGTGCACGCGCGCCGACGCGCTGACCACCGCGGGCGCGCGCGGCATCGGCGCGCTGGTGCTCGGCTTTGCGGGGCCCGACGACATCGCGAGCAAGAATGCGATTTATCGCGCCGCCTGGGCGAGCCGCAAGGCCGAGGATCAGGTCGGCTTCCGCCCGACCGAGCATCTTGCGGCGCTCTGTCCTGCGCTGGTGCTCGACGACCGCGAAAAGGCGCGAAAAATCGGTCTGCGCGGGCAGCGCTTCTTCGTCGAATCGCTGGGATACTGGTATCAGGGCGGCCCCAAGCCGACGGTCGAAGATCTGTCGGGCGATGAACAGGCGGCGATCCTTCAGCAGGAAAAGGCGGCGGTCGTCGCCTACCTTTCCGAGGAAAAGATCACCATCGGATCCGAACACACCGGCGCTTATGAGGAAGTGCAGGACGCCTATGGCACGCCCGACGACTGCATCCGCTACGTCCAGCGTCTGTTCGACGCGGGGGCCGACGAAATCCTCTTCCTTTTCCAGATGGGCGCGGTGCCGCACGATGTGATTCTGGAAACGATCCGCAACATCGGAACCCATGTGATCCCGCATTTCAGGGCGCAGGCCGCGGTCGCTGCACAATAGCGGTTTGCGTACCGCCCGGTGAGTAGCGTCGCGGGGCGGTCTCGGCGTAAGGCCATGAAATGCGACAAAAAGCCCTGACAGATAAACGCATAATATATATAAGAATGTCATTTGATGTTGAAATGCGTTCTACGGAATGTCATTTGCGATGCATAAGAGAAGCATCATCCCGGAGATGATCCGGGTCGCAGAGGGGCAATTATGAAATATTACAGGCATTTCGCGCGCACTTCGGTTGCGCTGGCGGCGCTCGTCGCGGCGCATCCGCTTCTTGCGCAGGAGCAGGCGCCCGCCGCCGAGGACACGGCGAGCGAAGCCGAATCCACCGAAATCGTCGTCACCGCGCGCCGGCGCGAGGAAAAGCTGCAGGACGTGCCGATTGCGATCACCGCGATCGGCGGCGCGCAGCTCGACTCGCGCGGCTTCGATGGTGTCACCGACGTCGGCCAGGTCGCGCCCAATCTTCAGTTCACGCCGGGGCAGGGCGGCAACAGCGGCGGCGTTTCGGCGTTCATCCGCGGCGTCGGCGAGAATGATTTCATCATCACCTCCGATCCCGCGGTCGCGCTCTATATCGACGGCGTCTATGTCGCGCGAAGCTTTGGCGCGACGACCGAGCTTCTGGGCATCGACCGGATCGAGGTGCTGCGCGGGCCGCAAGGGTCGCTGTTTGGAAAAAACACGATCGGCGGCGCGATCAGCGTCGTCTCGCGCGTGCCGACGGGTGACCGGCTCGAAGGCGACATCCGCTACGGCTCTTTCAACGATCTCCGGCTGCGCGCCAATGTCGAGGCGGGGCTGACGGACAATCTCGCGATCGGCGTCGCCGCGCTCGGCGAATGGGGCGAGGGTTGGCAGAAAGTCCCCTCGGGCAAGAATCTCGGCAATCGCAATGTCCAGGCGGGTCGGCTGACGCTGCATTATGACGCGTCGCCGATCGATGCGGTGCTGACCGTCGACGGGCTGCGCCGCCGTCAGAACAGCACGCCGCACAGCATGCTGTCCTTCACTCCGACCTTCTTCTCGGGGCTGCAATCGGGCTTCATCGCGCCGTGCTGCACTGCGCCCGGCAGCATCAACCGCACCGACACCACCGACTTCCTCAACCGCGACGATACCGATGCCGCCAACGCGACGCTGACGCTCTCGGCCGATCTGGGCGCTGGCACTTTGAAGTCGATCAGTGCCTATCGCTGGGTCCATGCGATTTTCGGGCGCGACGGCGATGCGTCGGCGGCGGTCAATTATGCGGGCGACATTCATGACGAGAGCGCGCGCCAGATCTCGCAGGAACTGCAATATGCGACCAGCCTGTTCGATCGCGGCACGCTGCTCCTCGGTGCCTATTATTTCCGCGAAAAATCGCGCGACGATACCACCCTCTATGTTGCCGACGGACTTTATCCGCGCCTGATCGCGGCGGGCTTCGATCCGGCGCTCGCGACCGCGCTCGATTTCAACATCGACTTCGCCAATCGCCAGAAGACGACCAATTACGCGCTGTTCGGCAACGCGACCTTCGACGTCACCGATGCGCTGACGCTCGAAGTCGGGGCGCGCTACACCTGGGAGAAGAAGGTCTGGGATCAGGCCGCGATGCGGATCTACAGCCAGCAGCCGCTGCTCGCGGGCATGCCTTCGTACAGGCTGAGCGAGGACTGGAAGGCGTTCACGCCGCGCGCGTCGCTCTCGTATAAATTCACCCCCGATATTCTCGGCTATGTCTCGTGGTCGCGCGGTTTCCGCAGCGGCGGCTTCAACGGGCGGCCGACGTCGGTCGAGGAAATCGGCTCCTACGATCCCGAATATCTGACGGCGTATGAGGCGGGGCTCAAGACCACGCTTGGCGGGCTCGTCACGCTGAACCTCTCGGCCTTCCGCAACGATTACAAGGATCAGCAACTGCTGATCTCGACGGTCAGCCCGAACACCGGGCTGATCGTCGTGCGCACCGACAATGCCGGCAAGTCGCGGATCCAGGGCATCGAACTCGAAGCCGACGTCCGCGTCTCGCGCGAACTGCGATTGAGCGGGGCGTTCGGCTATCTCGATGCGAAATATCTGCGCTACACCTCGGTGATCGGCGGCGTTCCGACCGACGTCAGCTTCCGCAATCCCAAGCAGGCGCCCGATCTCACCGCGAGCGGCAGCATCGTCTATTCGACCGCGCTGTCGGACCGCGTCGATGCGAGCTTCCGCCTCGACGCCGCCTACCGCAGCCTCACCTGGATCGATGTCGAGAATTCGCCGCTGATGCGCGCGCCCGATCATGCGATCCTGAACGCCAGCGCCGAATTCACGCTGCCCGCCAAAGGGCTGTCGCTCCGCCTCGCGGTCGACAATCTCACCGACAAGCGCGTGCTGACGGCGGGCTATGACGCCTCGACCAGCTTCGGCTTTGTCGAGGGCTATTATAATGATCCGCGCCGTTACTGGGTGACGCTCAGCTTCCGGCGCTGACGGGGCAGGGTTCGGCCGCGTGGCGCGGCCGGACCCTTTGCCATCGGTCGATAAGGAGAACGGCATGCGCGCGATGGTGATCAACGGGTTCGGCGGTCCCGAACAGCTTGTCTGGGGCGAGTTGCCCACGCCCGAAGCCGGCGCGGGCGAGGTGCTGATCCGGGTGATCTGCGCCGGGGTCAATCCCGCCGACTGGAAAACGCGGGTCGGCAAGCTGTCGGCCTTTATCAACTATCATTTTCCGTTTGTGCTCGGTTTCGACTTCGCCGGCATTGTCGAGGCGGTGGGCGAGGGTGTCGATGCCTTCGGTCCCGGCGACCTTGTCTTCGGCATGTCCAAACAGGGGCAGGGGCGCGATGGCTCCTACGCCGAATATTGCATCGCCGACGCGGCCTTTGTTGCGCCTTTGCCGCGCGGGTGGAGCTTCGCGCAGGCGGCCGCGCTTCCGGTGGCGGGGACGACGGCGTATGGCGGGCTTGCTGACGTCGGCGGATTGTCGGCGGGGCAGACCGTGCTCATCAACGGCGGTGCGGGCGGCGTTGGCAGCCTCGGCATCCAGATTGCGCAGGCGCTCGGTGCGCGCGTCGCGGCGACCTCAGGCCCCGACAATATGTCCTATGTCCGGGGTTTCGGCGCCGACCATGCGATCGACTATCGCGCCGGCGATGTTGTACAGGCCGTGCGGCAATGGGCGCCGGGCGGGGTCGATCTCGTTCTCGACGCGGTCGGGCTTGATACCTTGCTCTCGTCTGCCATCGACATCGTTGCGCCGGGCGGGCGCTATGTCGAAATCGCGACTTTGGTGTCGCAGGCGAGCGCCGATGAGGTCGCGCGAGCCGCCGCGAACGGGGTGAGCATCCTGTCGAACATGAACGCGGTCATGCGCCTGCCGCAGCATCTGAAGGAACTGGCCGCACTATGCGCCGCGGGTGGGGTGAAGCCGCCCGCGATCGAGATCCTGCCGCTCGGCGAAGCAGCCGAGGCGCATCGCCGCATCGAAGGGCAACATGTCCGCGGCAAGATCATCCTGGAGGTGGCATCCCATGGCGACTGATGGCACGGCGGCAGCGCCGATCGTCCATGCGATCGACGAGATCGTCGCAAAGCCCGGCGAGGGCAAGGCGCTGCTTAGCGACTATCTGGCGCGCTATGCGCCCGGCGCTCGGGCGCGCGGGATGACTTTGGAACAGATCCTTGTCAGCCCGCCGATGTGGCTCGACGATCAGTCGAACACACTCGTCTTTCGCTGGTCGCTCGCCGGCGCGGGGGCGTGGTGGCAGATGCGCTTTGTCGGCGGCAACGACCCCGACGTCGCCGCCTGGTGGGCCGATGTCGATGCGCGCGCGGTCAGTCGCCGGCGTTTCTTCGCCTCGGACCCTGCCGATATCGAAAGGCTCTGCGATGTATAAGCTGACCCGGCTCGTCACCCTGTCCGATCCCGCGAGTGTGTCGGCGTTGGCCGATGAGATACACGCGCTGGCTACGGCGCACTCCGCCTATCGCCAGCTGGTCGCACCCACCTTGGCCGGCAGCCATTTCGGCGGCGACCTCCTCGCGCATTTCGCGTTCGACGATGCCGCGAAGCGCGCCGATTTTGATGCCGCGCTCGCGCCGCTGCTCGCCGCGCCCGCGGTCGCCTCGGTCGACGGCGTCGCCTATCGGAGCGGGGAGGGTGGGAAGCCCGGTCCCGAGCTTGCGAACGGCGTCTACCGCGTGCTGCTGCTCGGCGTCGATGAAGGCACCGACCCTGCCGTCGTTGCGCGCTTCGAGGCCGAAACGCGAATGATGCCGCATTATATCTCCGCGATCCGGGGCTGGCAGTTGAGCCGGACTGAAGAGGCGGTCGGCGCGCGCCGCTGGACGCACGTCTGGGAACAGGAATATGCCGACGCCGGCGGGCTGATGGGCCCCTATATGATGCACCCCTATCACTGGGCGCGGATCGATCGCTGGTTCGACCCCGAATGTCCCGACCGCATCGTCGATGCGCGGCTCTGTCACAGTTTCTGCGGATTCGAGGGCAGGGTGATCTAGCAAAGCGAACTTGGGACTCGCGCGCTTGTCACCGCCGTTCCGCGCTTGATCGCGCAGGTGTAGATGCGCTTGCTGACCCGCCAGCCTTTGTCTGTGCGGACCAGTTCGTCGTCATATTGGCCCCACATCGAATATTGCTCGCCGGGATAGTCGCCTTGGCCGAGATGTTCGGCATAATAATGGACCTTGGCCGCCGCGGTGTCGCCGTCGATGGTGATGCGGAAATTGCCGACATTGTGATGCGTCGGCCCGCAATTCGAATCGGTGCCAAGGTTCGCGTGCATCGAGGCGATCAGGCTGACGCGGTCAGGGCTGATGACGCCCGGACCCAGCGCTTGCGTATAGTCGCCTGTCGCATCTTCCGTGAACACCTCGTGCAGATCGTCGAAGTGTTTGGTGTCGACGATTTCGCAATAACGAATGTAGACTTGCTCGATCGTCCGTTGGTCCAGCAACATTTGCAGCGATCCCATCTTCCCTCCACTGGACATCATCATTTCTCCCATGCGTATCGCCATCATGTTTGTGCATGGAAAAACGCATAGGCAAGTCGTATTGTAAAAATTATGCTGATTTGCGTAGAATTTGGAGGGTCATGATGACGACGAAAGCGGGGCTGGGCAGCCAGTCCAACTATCTGGTCGAGGCGCTGAAGCGCGTGCTGAAAGAGCGTGGGCTGACCTATGCCGATGTTGCGGCGGCGCTCGGCATCAGCCACGCCAGCGTTCGTCGGACCTTCGCGCAGCGCAGCTTCACGCTCGCGCGGATCGACGAAATCTGCGAACTCGCCGGGATCAATTTTCTCGAACTCGCGCGGCTTGCCGACGCGTCGCAGCCCGCGATGCCCGATATGCTCAGCGACGCGCAGGAGCAGGCGCTGGTCGACGATCCGCTCGCGCTCTTCTGCTTTCACCTCGCGACCGGCGGCTGGACTGTCGAACGGATCGAGAGGGATTATGGCATCGACCAGACCTTGCTGATCCCGGCGCTGATGAAGCTCGAACGCATCGGATTGATCCAGCTGCTCCCCGGCAACATCATCCGCCTGATGACCGCGCGCAGCATCAGCTGGCGCCGCGGCGGGCCGATGCGGCGTTTCTTCGACCGGCGGGTGAAGGAGGAGTTCCTCCAATATGACTTCTCGGCCAAGGGCTCGATCTGGGAGTTCGAGATCGGCGAGTTGTCCGACGCCTCGCGCATCCTGCTCGAACGCCGGCTCGTCAGCCTGTTTCGCGAAGTCCGCGACCTGATCGCGCGCGATGCCCTGCTGCCGCCCGCGGTGAAGACCAACGTCGGCTTGCTGATCGCATCGACTCCGATCCCGTTGCCGATGGTCGCGCGCGATGTCACCGCGGGCGCGTTCGGCGCCGAAAGTCGCGAACGCCGATCCTTCAAGGATTAAAATTCGCTACAATCATGCGACCCTCTCGGCGGTGCGGGGCACTGGCGCGATACCCGATCGCAAGCCGGCCCCGATGCCGGCGCGAGAGGGAGAAATTCGATGTCAGCAATCGCCATGCAGCCACCCGCGATGCGCGGCGGCGTTCCGCTCCTCGGTCACCTGACAGACTTCTTCAAGGATCCGGTCGGATTGCTGCGCCGGGGCTATCAGGAACATGGTCCGATCTATTCGTTCCGCATGGGCGGGCGGAACATGGTCGTGATGCTCGGACCCGACAATAATCGCTTTGTCTTTCAGGAAACCGACAAGCTGCTGTCGATCCGTGAATCGATGCCCTTCTTCCACAAGATGTTCTCGCCCAATTTCTACTCCTTCGCCGAGATGGAGGAGTATCTGAACCAGCGCGCGGTCATCATGCCGCGCTTCAAGGCGTCGGCGATGAAGCAATATGTGCCGGTGATGGCTGAAGAGGCGATGGCGCTCTGTCACCGGCTCGGCGACAGCGGGGAGTTCGATCTTATCTCGACCTTGGGGCCGGTCGTCATGGACATCGCGGCGCACAGCTTCATGGGGCGCGATTTCAAGCAGAAGCTGGGTCATGAATTTTTCGAGCTGTTCCGCGACTTCTCCGGCGGGATGGAATTTGTCCTGCCGCTCTGGCTCCCGACGAAGAAGATGCGTCGCAGCCAGGCCGCCAAGAAAAAGCTTCACCGAATCCTTGGCGACTGGATCAGGCGGCGGCGCGCCAACCCGGTCGAGCCTGCTGATTTTTTCCAGGACATGGTGGCATCGACCTATCCCGACGGCCGCCCGATCCCTGACGAGCTGATCATCCACATGATCCTGCTCCTCGTCTGGGCGGGGCATGAAACGACCGCGGGACAGGTCAGCTGGGCGATGATCGATATCCTCCAGAACCGCGAATATCAGGATGTGCTGCGGGGCGAGATCGGGACCATTTTGGGCTCGGCCTCGGGAGCCGATCTCAGCTGGGAACAGGCGATCGCGATGCAGAAAATGGATCTGGCGCTGCGCGAGACCGAACGGCTGCATCCCGTCGCCTTCACGATGATCCGTAAGGCGGCGGCCGATTTCGAGCGCGACGGTTATCAGGTTCGCGAAGGCGACTGGATCCTGCTCGCGCCCTCGGTCAGCCACCGGATGAGCGAAATCTTCGACCGCCCCGACGACTATGATCCCGAGCGCTTCAACACCGAACGCGCGGACAGCAAAGTCGAATCGAACAGCCTGATCGGCTTTGGCGGCGGCATGCACCGCTGCGCCGGGGTCAATTTCGCGCGGATGGAGATGAAGGCGCTGATCGCCATCCTGCTCCAGCGATACGACATGGAATTGATCGACACGCCGCGCCCGATCGCCGGTGCCGGCACCTATTGGCCCGAACAGCCGTGCCGGGTGCGCTACAAGCGCCGGACCATAGCAGCGGGCGCGCCGGCCGACCTTGATGCGGTTGCGGCGGCGGCAGGATGTCCCGCGCACGCGAAGGGTGCGAACTGATGGCCCGCGTCACCTATGTCCAGCCCGACGGGAGCGAAAAAACCTGCACCAACTTCGAGGGCATGGCGGTCATGCATCTTGCCATCGGCAACCTCGTCGACGGGATCGATGCGCTGTGCGGGGGCGTCCGCCAGTGCGGCACCTGCCACGTCTATGTTGACGATGCCTGGATCGACCGAGTCGGTCCGCCGGGCGAGGACGAGGCCATCATGCTCGATGCGCTGTCCGACGCGATCGCGGTAACAGCGGGCAGCCGGCTGAGTTGCCAGATTCATATCACCGAGGAACTGGACGGGCTGAGGGTGCATATCCCCAAAGAACAGCCCGGGGTTTGAATGAGTTAGGGGCGGTAACTGGGGCGGCTTTGCCGCCCCTTTTTTTGTCCGCGCCCCCACCCCCAAAAGGGGGTGTTGAATTACCTGCTTGCGTAGGTATGTATTGCATATATTACGCATCATGTGAAAATTGACAAAAAGTGGCGCATAATACGCCATAATTGACAAGCAGGAGGGATGGGACTGATGAAGGCACGCACACATCGCCGCACGCAGATGGCCGCCATCGCGCTGATCGCGCCCTGGATGGCCAGCGCCGCGCAAGCGCAGCAGGCCGAACAGGCGCCGCAGGCCGAGGGTGCCGCGTCCGAGGGGCTGACCGAAATCATCGTTACGGCGCAGAAGCGCGCGGAGAGCCTGCAGGACACGCCGCTCGCGATCAGTGCGATCAATGCCGAAGCCATCGAGCAGCGCGGCATCACCAGCGTCGCCGCGCTTGGCAGCGCAGCGCCCAACCTCATCATCACCGAAACGCCATCGGCGACGGCCAACCCGTCGATTTCGATCCGCGGCATCGTCGACAACGACCCGATCCTGACCGCCGATCCCGCGGTGGGGCTTTATGTCGACGGCGTCATCGTCGGCCGTTCGGCGGGCGCGCTGTTCGACATGATGGACCTCGAACGCGTCGAAATCCTCCGCGGGCCGCAGGGCACGCTCTATGGTCGCAACACGACGGGCGGTGCGGTCAACCTGATCTCGGCCAAGCCGTCGAAGGATTTCGGCGGCCGTCTGCAGGTCGGCTACGGCAGCTTCGACGAATATATGGTGAAGGCGCTGATCGACACCGGCGAACTGGGCGACACCGGTCTGGCGCTGAAGCTCGGCTATTACCACAGTCAGCGCAACGGAACCGTCGACAATCTGCTCGAACCGTCCGACAAGCGCGATCCGGGCGCGCGCAACACCGACGCCGTCCGCGCCGCGGTGCGCTTTGACAAGGGCACCGGTTTTACCGCCGACTATGTCTTTGATTCAAGCGACCGCAACGGCCGCGCCAATGCGTTCCAGCTGCGCGCGATCCGCCCCGACATCCTCCAGTATCTGAGCTTCTCGCCCGCGTTCGGCGGCACCGCGCCGCAGGTTTCGCAGGACCGGCTGTCGCAGATCCGGCTCGATCGCGACGGCAATGCGCATGACAAGGTGCAAGGTCATTCGCTGACGCTCAACCTCGAGATCGGCGATGCGACGCTGCGCTCTATCACCGGCTATCGCAAGTGGGACAATGTGAGCGACAGCTCCGATCTCGACGGAAACGGGGGGCTCGTCGGCTTCCTCGTCAGCCCGGCGATTCTGGTGCCGCCCAATGCCTTCATTCCGCAGGGCATCGGCCCGATCGACCTGTTCCACACCAGTAATGAGCGGCATCAAAAGCAGTTCAGCCAAGAATTCAACCTGATCGGCTCGATCGGCGACGAGTTCGATTATGTCCTCGGCGGCTATTATTTCCGCGAGCGCGCGACCGAGGTGAATCCGCAGGGCTTCACATTGGTCCTTCCGTCGCCGGTGCCGATCCCGATCGCGCCGGGGGTCAACCTCAATAGCTTTGGCGTCAACCTCGACACATTGTTGTCCTATCGCCACATCTCGCGGTCGGTGGCTGCGTTCAGCCAGCTCACCTGGAAACCGGCGGCGCTCGACAGCCGGCTGAGCATCACCGGCGGCATTCGCTATACCGAGGATAAGAAGCATCTGATCCAGGCGGCGCCCGCGCCGACCGCGCCGCGCGACCTGACGCGCAAGTTCAATCGTCTGAACTGGCTCGCCAATATTTCCTATGACTGGAGCGACGACATCATGACTTATGCCCGTGTGAGCACGGGGTATAAGGCGGGCGGTTTCAACGCCCGTGCGGCGGACAATAATGGCTTCAATCCCGAGGACCTCGTGTCCTATGAAATCGGGTTCAAGAGCGAGTTGTTCGATCGCCGCGTCCGCTTCAACGTCGCCGCTTTCCACGCGATCTATGACGACCTTCAGGTGCAGCAATTCCTTGCCGGCACCGGCGGGGCGGCTAGCACGACGGTCAATGCCGCGAAGGCCACCTACACCGGTATCGAGGCCGAGCTGCAGGCGCAGATCACCGATGGGCTCACCGTCGACGCGTCGTTCGGTTACACCGACCGCAAATATAAAAGATTCACCTTCGTCGATCCGATGACCGGTGTCGCCACCGACATTTCGGATGTCGCCAAGTTCCAATATTCGGCCGCGACGACCGCCAATATCGGCGCACAATATGAAACCGAACTCGGCAATTTCGGGAAATTCATCGCGCGCACCGACTGGAGCTATCGCAGCAAGGTCTATTGGCACCCGGTCAATCCGTTCAACGAGGAAATCTCCGATGGCGGGGTCGGCCTGCTGAGCGCGCGGCTATCGATCTCCGACATCGCGGTCGGCGGCGCCAAAGCTTCGATCTCGGTCTGGGGCAAGAATCTGACCAAGGAAGATTATGCGCTCTCGGGGATCGACTTCGGTTCGCTCGGCTTCGCCGGCGTCATGTACGGCGATCCGCGCAGCTTTGGCGTCGAGCTGGGCTTCAAATTCTAGAGAGCCGCATGCCATGATCTCGTGAAGCCGGGGGTCGCAAATGAGCGACCCCCGGCTTCACTGTTTTCAGTCCGGGTTGAGGCCGGAGATCACCCCGCGGTTTTGCGGTCCCGATACATCGCTTCGGCGCGGGCCTTGAGCGCATAAGCGGTGTCGTCGAAAGCGCGTTTCACCCAAGGGCCGGCAAAGCGCATCACATGAATGCCGTTGGGTCCCAGAAAGGCATCGGTCGAATGATAGGCGCAGGCATTCTCGCCCAGCGCCTCGATGACCTGATCGCGCCGCGCCGGATAGGGCCAGGCTTCGGCATGGGGAAGTTCCCATGACAGCAGCTTTCCGGGCTCGAACGCGCAGACATATTCGCAATTGGGAAAGACCGTATCGGGTTCGGTATAGCTTTTGAGCGTCATGTTGACCGGCGCGCCCATGGCGAGCGTGGATTCCGCCGCGATGCAAAAGGGGTTCCATTCGCCGTAGCGGGGCAGATCGACCAATATCTCCCAGACCACCGCGGCGGGGGCGTCGATCTCGACGCGCTCCGAGCGGACGATGGCGTCGGGATCAACATAGGTCAGCGATTCATCCTTATCACGCACGACATATCCTTTCGATTTGTGGGGCTTTAGCGGGCGAACGGCCGAATATCGAACTGGCTGGTCGGGATGCAGTCGATCCGGTCGAAATCGATGAAGCGCGCGCAGCTTTCCATCATCAGCCGCTGGTTCTCCGCGAGCTGCGCGGCGTCGCCCGCCGCGTCGAAATAGACCGCCTCGTCGGTCAGCGCGGCGGCGGGGAAGCATTCCTCCACCATCGCGACATAGGCGGGTGCGCCATAGCTCAGCGGCCGCACGATCAGATTCTGCACATATTCGAAGTTGCTTTGCGTATCGACCGCGACCGCCGAATGCTGGCGCTGCCACGCATCACGCCAGGCGTCCCAGCTCAGCCGCGGCGGCAGACCGAGAAAGACGATCTGCGAAAAGCCTTCGGTGCGCGCACCGGGCGTCGGCGGATGCTGAGTGTTGGCGATAATGGTGGATTCGCTCGCCAGCCACGCGGCATGGCGCGGCGCGGCGTCCGCGATGACCGCATCGACGGCGGCGCGTTCGGGGTCGTTCGCGCTCGGCAGCCAGAGCTGCATCACGGCATCCATCTGCGGGCGGGTCGAGGTCATGCGCGGCGAGGTGCCGTTCGCGACGCTGTCGTCCTGGACATTGACGCGCACCGCGTGCGCCAGTCCGCCGAGCCGCGGCGCGATGTCGCCCAGCAGCCGCGCGGTGAAGCGTGCGTCTTCCTCCGCGCTGTCTTTCCACAGAGCGTAAATGACCTTTTCCATGATGCTCCCTCAGGCTGCGAAGTCGAAAATGGTAACGGGGTTGCTGCCGTCCCAATCGCGGGCGGCGGCGGTCCCTGTCGTGAAGCCGTCGCGGATCATCGGGGTCGCCTCGATCAGTTCGAGCAGGATCGCGGGTTCGTCGGGGGCCTCGAGATAGGCGACGCGCGTTGCACCGCCCCCGCTCTCGGCGCTGAAGACCGGAACGAGGCCCGCGGCGGCGACATCCTTCGCGGCCGCCGCGACATCATCCACCAGCCAGGCGACATGGTGCATGCCTACGCGCACGTGGCCATTTTCGTCATGATAGGGCGAGGGGCCGGTGCCGTGCGGCGCGATCAGCTCGATCTGGGTCTCGCCTTGATACGCGAGTCCGACATCGATCCCGATCGTCGCGGGCGCGCCGCGATAGTGGCCGTCGAGTGTGACGTTGCGATAGACGGTCCAGGGCCCCACGCCCGCGAGGAGGCGCCATTGGTCGATCGCGCGATCCAGATTCTCGGTCAGCCAGGCGATCTGGGAGATCGGGCCATGCCCCGCGATTGTCCGTATCTTCTCCATCCTCGGGCATTCCTTCATTATGGGCGTCGCGTTTACGGTGTCTCCTGCGCCGCCCACGGATCAGGAAGTCCGGGATCGGTGCTGCGGATGACATGTTTGAGCAGATGCTTGAGCAGCGCGGTTTCATTCTCGTCGAAAGCGCCCAGCGCGTCCTCCTCGGCGGCCTTGGCGGCGGCGGCGAGTTCGACGAGGACACGCCGGCCGGTGTCGGTCAGCCATATCCGGTCGGGCGTATCGGTCCGGACGATGTCGCGTGCCGCGAGCGATGCGATACGATCGGGGGTGATGTGCGCGCCGGTATAGCCGATCAGACCGTCGATCTCGGTTATGGTGCGTCCGTCGTTTATTCCCAGCACGCTCAGGATGAAGTGATCGGTGGCGTCGAGATGATGATCGCGCAAGCTTTCCTGCATCCGCCCGTAGAGTTGGAAATGCGCGCGGCCGAGCAGATAGCCGAGAAAATCCTCGCCAAAACTGCCCGCGGGCTGCGCGCCGGCGTCGCAGGCGGTGAGCATCGCGGCCTTGCGCGCGGCAAGCGCGTAGCGGCCGCCATGGAAGAGCAGGGGTGCGCGGTCCTCATGGTCGAAAGCAATGACCTCGCCCACGAAGATGATGTGGTCGCCGCCCTCATATTGATAGGCGGTGCGGCACTGGAAACGCGCGGTACAGCCGGTGAGCAGCGGCACGTCGCCTGCGCCGCGCTCGATTTTGGCACCGGCGAACTTGTCCGCGCCGCGTTTGGCGAAACCGTTTGAGAGCGCCTCCTGATCGGCGGCGAGGATATGCACCGCGAAATGCGCGGCGCCCTGAAACGCCTCCATGCTCTTCGACGTGCGCGCGAGGCTCCACAGCACCATCGGCGGATCGAGCGAGACCGAGTTGAAGCTGTTGGCGGTCAGTCCGCAATCTTCGCCCGCCGCATTCCGCGTCGTGACGATCGTGACCCCGGTTGCAAACGCGCCGAGCGCGCTCCGGAATGCGATGGCATCGGGATTGGCGGCCATGACCTTTTGCTCCTCATCCGGCCGCGATCGATGGGCGGGCAGGTGTCGACCCTATCGCCCGGCCGCGGCCGCGCATCGCTCAATTGGACTAGATAGGACGCCCGGATTGCGGCGTCGGCGGGCGCGCCGCCACCCCCTTTTGGGGGAGGTCAGCCGAGAACCGCGACGCTGCGCAGGATGAAGCGGACGAGATCGGCCTGCCGGCTGACCCCGCGCCTCATTCTAGCGCAGCATCTGCTTGCGCAGCCGCTGCAAAGCCTTTGAATCCACACCGAGTTCGCGCGCCAGATAGGTGTCGACGTCGCCATAGTCCTTGCGGATCTGGTCGAAGGCGGCGTCGAGATAGGCGCGTTCGACTCCAAGCAGGGGTTTCGCAACATCGGCCGGCAACGCCGACATCGCGGCGTTCATCCCGGCATCGGCGCGCAAAGCCTCCATATCGAGCGTGCTGTTGCTCAGCAGATAATCCTCCATGATCGTGTCATAGGGAACGCCAAGCGCGCTCAGAACGAGCGCCACGCCGACGCCGGTGCGATCCTTGCCCGCGGTGCAGTTGACGATGACCGCCTTGTCGGAGGTCAAAAGCCTGTCGAACAGCATGCGATAGGACGCCGCCTGTTCCTTGGGAAAGCCTCGATAGCCCTGAATCATCACGCCGCGCATCGTTCCGGCGTCGAGCGTCGTACCTTTCGCGAACAGTGCGCCCAGATTGCCGCCCGACAGGTCATAGTCGCGCGCCCAGTAGCCGAGGCCTGAGTCCTGCATCCACGGGGTCTTGTCGGTCTGACGCTCGCGCGTCGAGCGCAAGTCAATGATCGACCCGACGCCCAGTTTGCGGACCAATGCCTGATCGTCCGCGGTGTAGCGGCCGACCGACGCCGAGCGATACAGCTTGCCCCAGGCTATCGAATGACCGTCCTTCGTCCGGTAGCCGCCGATGTCGCGGAAATTGTCGCCGCCGGCGAGCGCGATCTCGCGCGTCCTGGTCGTCGCGGGATCGGTGTGCGCCGCCGTGGGCGCATGCTGAGCGATCGCCATCGTCGGCGTGAGCAACAGCAGCCCGAATAATGCCTTTTTCATGTCCTTTTCTCCCGCAATTGCCCGGCGACGGAAAAGCCGCCGCCGGGCTGGGTTCTTCAGAATTTTACCCGGGCTTCGAGACCATAGGTTCGCGGCTCGTTATAGAGCGTTGCGGTGGTCCTGCCGGGGATGCGGAAATCGAAGAGATTGTAGGTCGCGTTGGTCAGATTCTTGCCCCACAACGCGACTTCCAGCTCGCCGACGCCGCCGAGATCGATGTCGCCCAGCGTCAGCCTGCCATTGAGCAGCAACGCCTTGTCCGCCTTGACCGTCACCGTGCCGTTGGGGATGTAATTCCCGGCGGTATCGAGGCCGACATAGGCACGCAGCTCGCCAAAGGAAAAAGCGGGAAAGACATAGTCGGCCGAAAAGGACGCCGCATGTTTCGGAGTGAAGGCGGACGATGCCTGTTCGATCACTCCGGTGAATATATTCTGCACGGGTGTGGGCGGGGCGTCGGTGTAGACATAGTTCGCCGACAGCGACAGGCCGCGCACCGGAACGAGCGTGATATCGGCCTCGATCCCCTTGATCTTGCGCTTTTCGGGCGCGTTGACCGTTTCGGTATTCGATATGAAAACGGGATTCAGGAAATCCACCTGCTGGTTCGAGAGGCGGCTCATATAGGCGGCGATGTTGACGCGCAGCCGACGGTCGAACAGGTCGGCCTTGACCCCCGCTTCCCACGCCGTCAGTTCCTCCTCGCCAAAGGTGCGCAATATCACCGAGCGCGTGTTGGCGCCGCCGGCGCGATAGGCCCGGCTCCATTTCACATAGGCGTTGATGTCCTCGCTGAAGTCATAGGCGATCGTCGCCATCGGATCGATGCGGCTCGAATCGAAGACGAAATCCAGGTTCGGGTTCACCCCCGCGATGAACAGAAGGCGGCCGTCCTTATGATCGTCGGTGTAGCGCGCGCCGGCGGTAATATGCAGCCCGCGCAGCGCTTCGGGCGACCAGGTCGCCTGCCCGAACAGCGCCTTGGATTTGACATCGACCTGCGCCGCGCGATCGGGAAGCCGGGTCGCGCCGCCATCAGGCGACGGCGCGGGGAAGAAATTGACCCCGGTCAGCGTCGAATTGAGCGTTCCCAGCGAATAGACGATCGCCTCGTCCTGGCCCTCTTCCTCGAAATAATAGGCGCCGACGACGAATTTCAGTTCGCCGACATCGCCGACGAGCTGGACCTCCTGGCTGAACTGGTTCTGCTTCACATTGGCATAGCTCAGGCGGGCGAAGCGGCGGTTCGGCCCCCAGGTCGTGTTCGATCCCTCGTCGGTGTCGAGCTGGGTCGAATCGAGATTGCGCCAGGCCGAGATCGAGCGGATCGTCAGCGCGTCGCTGACATCCCATTCGGCGGTGAGGCTGTGCCCCTTGGCCTCCTGCGGATTGCGGAAGACGGGGAAACCGAAGCGCCCGGTTCGCACACGGCCGGTATCGAGCTTGATGAAGGATGGCGTGACCGCGGGCGACTGCGTCGAAGCCGTGATGTAATGATAATAGCCCGTCGATTTGTCGCGTGAGAGATCATAGGCATAGAGCAGCGACAGATTGTCGGCCAGGCGCCAGAGCGCCGAGATTTTGAAGCCGTATCGCTTGACCTCGCCATAGTCGAGCGCGCTGCCCAGCGGATTTTCCACCAGTCCGCCGCGCCCCTCGAACACCCCGTCGACCTTGACGCTGAGGCCCGCCGCTTCGGGCAGGTTGACGTGCGCGGCGAACGAGCGGCCGCGGTAGTTGCCGATGCCCGCCTTGAGGTCGACGCTCGCTTCACCTGTCGGTTTTTTGGACACCACGCTGATCGCGCCGCCGATCGTGTTGCGGCCGAAGAGCGTGCCCTGCGGCCCGCGCAACACCTCGATGCGTTCGATGTCGGCAAGCTCCATGCCGAGCCCGGACACGCGGCCCAGATAGACGCTGTCGATATAGATGCCGACCGTGGGATCACGGCTGACCTGTGTGGCATCGACCGGGACGAGGCCGCGCATGCCGATGCTGACGGCTGAGACGCGGCCGACGAAGGGCGCGATGCGGATCGACGGGATCGCGCCGGTGAAGAGGTCAGACAGCGAGCCGATGCCCTTTTCTTCGAGCGTCTCTGCGCTCAGCGCCACCATCGAGATCGGCGTGTCCTGAAGATTTTCTTCACGCTTCTGGGCGGTCACCACGATGTCGGCGACACCGATATTCTCGCTCTCCGTGCTTTCCTGCGCGGTCGCGGGCGTTGCCGCGAGCCAGGTCGCGGCCGAGGCCGCGAGTGCGATACGTGACAGGCGCAATCCTTCTATCGACATATGCTCTCCCTCCCGTTTTGCGCGGATATTTGTTCCCGCGTCGACTCACCTACTAATGAGTAGGTGAATTTGTAATCGGGGAAGGGAGATTTGCAAGCGGCATTCGGATGCGCCAAATAGCGGCGATGCATATGACGATTCCGATCCCGTCGACGCGCAAGGAGCGCGCGGATGCGACCCGCGAGGCCATCCTGCACGAAGCCGAACGGGTGTTTGCCGCGACAGGCTTCAGGGCCGCGCGCCTCGAGGATATGGCCGATGCGGTCGGCATTCGCCGGCCGTCGCTGCTTCATCATTTCTCGACGAAAAAGATGCTGTACGACGCCGTCGAGCAGCGCATTTTCGAGGCTATGCACATGGCTTGCGAGGCGCGAACCGCGGATGTCGAGGATCCGACCGCCAAGTTGCTCGCCCATCTGGACGCCTGGCTCGACTTCTTCGTCGGTCGCCCGACGGCCGCCCGAATTCTTCAGCGCCTCGTTGCCGATACCGCCGTTCAGCAGGGCAACCCGATGGAGTTCTCTTCTGTCGCGCTAGAAGACATGGACCGGACGCTGGCTTATGGCATCGCGCAGGGTGTGTTTGTCCCGCTTTCGACGATGACCTTTATCAACGGCGTGGCTGGCGGCATTCTCTTCTTCGTCTGCAACAGCCGTCAGGTCGGCGAACAGCGGCGTTATGAACCGTCCGATCCGGCGGATCAGGCGGTCTTCAGGACTTTGCTGCACAAGCTCGCACGCGCCGCCGTGCTGCCCTGACACCGGTGTTGGCCGGGTAACGGCAAAAGCCGCCTTGCCATGGCGTTTAGCCGGGCGTGGCCGGGGCGACGGCTGCGCGGGTCAGCAAGTGAAGCAGCTCGCGGAAACTTTCGAGTTCCGCGGGGTCGGCGGCGTCGTAGCTGCGGTTGGAGCCAAGTTGCTTGCTGTTGCACACGTAGAAGAGCGAGCTCGACCCCACCGCGTTGACGACATGCATCGGCGGCAGCGGACGAAAGTCGCCGACGGCCACGCCCTCGTTCACCACGATCTCGACATCGCGCAGCAATATGTTCGAGAATTGCGTGGGGTCGCCGCGGCGTGGTGAGACGTCGGCGACGAGGCGTTGGATGATCCGCGCCGCGGTCGGCCGCGCGACGAGGAAGTCGAGCCACCCGTCGAGCAGCGCGAGCAGCTTGTCGATCGGCTTGTCGTGCAGTGCGATGTGGCCGAGTGCTTCGCGGTGCATGGAGGCGAAGATGTCCTCCTCGACCGCGTCATAAAGCTCCTGCTTGTTCGAGAAATAATAAACGATCGACGGGCGGCGGATGCCGACCGCGGCGGCGACGTCCTCCAGCCGTGCCGTGGTGAAGCCGACCTCGGCGAAAACCGTCTCGGCCGCCTCGAGGATTGCCTGACGCGTCGCTTCGCCGCGCGCGTGCCTGATGGGCTTCATGCTCAATGCTCAAAAACCTTTCGTGTCAGCGCCTGTGAAGCGCGCTCCCTTTTGGCGCAATCAAATCCTGCTTGCAATCTACCTGCATGAAGGTAGAAATCTACCTACACGAAGGTAGAATCGTGAAACGAGGCGATCGCTCGCCCGAATGTTCGATGGAGGGGATTACGATGAATAAGGTTTCCGGGCCGCGGGTCCGTCTGCTGCTTTGCACGCTCGCGATGACCGCGGCGCATCCCGTTTTGGCGCAGACCGCCGATGCCGCACCCGACGAGGCGTCGGGCCTTGGCGAAATCGTCGTCACCGCACAGAAGCGCGAGGAATCGCTTCAGGACACCCCGATCTCGATCGCCGCCTTCACCGCCGGCGATCTGGAGACCCGGGGGATCAGCGGGCTCACCGACCTACGCGCCAACGTGCCCAATCTTCAGCTTACTCCGCACCCCAACAGCGCCGCGACGACGCAGATCTTCATGCGCGGCGTCGGCCTGAGCGACGACCAGATCACGCAGGATGCCGGCGTCGCGGTCTATATGGACGGCGTCTATGTCGCGCGCAGCCAGGGGCAGGCGCTCGAAGTCGCCGAGCTTGAGCGCGTCGAGGTGCTGCGCGGGCCGCAAGGCACGCTCTATGGTCGCAACGCAACGGGCGGCGCGATCAACTTCATCACCAAAAAGCCCGAACTCGGCGATTTCGGCTTCAAGGGGCAGGTGACGCTCGGCAACTACGACAATCGCCGCTTCAAGGCCGCGGTCAATGTGCCGATCGGCAGCACGCTGGCGGCGCGCTTTTCCTACGCGAACATCCAGCAGGACGGCTTCGTCAAGAACCCCGGCACCGGGGTGAAGCGCTGGGGCGACAAGGATCGCCAGGCGATGCGCGCCGATGTGTTGTGGCAACCCGCCGACGCGATCAGCCTGCGCTACAGCTATGATCGTTCGGAGATTCAGGACACGCCGATCTTCGTCGCTTTCTCGCCGCTGCATCCGCTGAAGGCGCCGCGCCCCAAGGCCGGCAGCCCGCTGGTCGGCGACCTGCTCGCCAATGACGTGACGTCGGAGGGGCACAGCCTGATCGGCGAGTGGAACGCCGCCGAATCGCTCACGATCCGCTCGATCACGGGGTATCGCAAGCTCGATAACTTCCAGAATCAGGATTATCTGACGGGCGTGCTCGGCCCGACGCCGCTTCAGAAGAACAGCAGCCGCGCCACACAGGATCAGTGGAGCCAGGAGCTTCAGTTTGTCGGCGACGCGCTCGATCGCCAGCTCGAATATGTCGTCGGCGGCTATTGGTTCTCCGAAGAGGGCGACAATTTCAGCAACAGCTTCAGCCCGCCGACACGGACGCGCAGCTTCACGACCACCACGATCGCGAACGAGTCCTGGGCGCTATTCGGGCAGGTGACCTATTCCCCCGAATGGCTCGACCGGCGTCTTCACCTGACGGTCGGTGCGCGCCAGAGCTGGGACAAGCGCGAAGCGACGCTCGCACGCCAGACGCAGGTCAATAATGGCCCGATCGTGCCGGTGCCCGGCGTTGGCGACGGCAGCCGAAAGTTCAAGGATTTCAGCCCCAGCGTCATTCTCGCCTACGACCTCGCCGAAAATGTGAATGTCTATGGCAAGGTGGTGAAGGGCTATAAGTCCGGCGGGTATAATACCCGCGCCAGCTCGATCCCGCGCTTCAACCAGGGGTTCGATTCGGAAACGCTCTGGTCCTACGAACTCGGCATGAAAAGCCAGTTCCTCGACAACAAGCTGCGCTTCAACGTCGCGGCCTTCCAGTCGAAGTACAAGGACATCCAGATCAACGTGCAGTCCGATCCGACCAATGTCCGGATCACCGACGTGCTCAACGCGGGCAAGGCGACGGTGAAGGGCATCGAGGCCGATCTGACGCTCGCGCCCGTTCGCGCGCTGCGTTTCTCGATCAACTACGGCTATCTTGATGCGCAATATGACGAGATCGTCGACGCGACGGGCAACGACATTTCGGCCAATTTCCGCTTCTCCAACGCGCCGAAACACTCGCTGGGGCTGGACGTCAACTATGATCTGCCGACGACGCCGGTTGGGACATTTTCGACCAATGTGAACTACACGATGCAGAGCGACAAGTACGTCAGCTCGAGCATCTCGGGCGGCAAATTTATCGTTGGCGACTATGGCCTGCTCAACGCGCGGCTGACGTTGGCCGATATTCCGGGCGTGGACGGCCTTCGTGTCGCTCTGTGGGGCCGCAACCTCACCGACAAGGAATATTATGTCACGCAGTTCAACATCGGCCGCCCCGGCGCGCTGTTTGGCGAACCGCGCACCTATGGTGTCGATCTGAGCTTCGAATTCTAAGGGGATTCGCGATGCGATATGCGGCCTTGCTGCTCGGCGGCGTGCTCGCCCTCTCGCTGTCCGGCGTCGCCATCGGCGCCGGGCAAGGGGCGAAAGACTTTCGCGCGGGCACGCCCGGCGTCGCCCGCACGCAAAAGGATTTCGCGGGCGGCGCCGATGAGTTTCGCTTCGTCGTCATCGGCGACCGCACCGGCAAGCATCGCCCCGGGGTGTTCGAGGATGCGATGGACAAGGTCGAGGCACTGCGCCCCGATTTCGTCATCAACATCGGCGACCTCATCGAGGGCAATAGCGAGGATCGGGCGCAGCTCGGCAAGGAATGGGACGAGGTCAATGCCGCGATCGACCGGCTGAGCGTTCCCTTCTTCTATGTGCCCGGCAATCACGACCTGACCAACGAGGTGCAGCGGAGCGAATGGCGCAAGCGTCTGGGCGCCGACTATTACAGCTTCACCTACAAGGGCGCGCTGTTCCTCGTCCTCAACACCGAGGATCCGCCCCAGCCGAAAATCGCGCGGGCGAAACTGGTCGAGCAATATGGCGCCGATGCGATGATGTCGGTGTTCAAGGCGATCAACGGCGATCCCGCAAAGGCCGAGGCGCTGTTCGCGAGCGACCCGAAGCTGGCCGAGCTGGCGGGCAAGTTCCGCGCTTCGGAGAATGTCGCGTTCAGCGCCGATCAGGTGAAGATGGTCCGCGAGGCGCTGGCGAAAAGCCCCAAGGCGCGCTGGACCTTCGTGCTCATGCATCGGCCGGCGTGGAAGGTCGATTCGCCGGCATTCCGCGAGATCGAGGGGCTGCTCAAGGGCCGTCCCCACACCATGCTCGCGGGGCATTACCACAAATATGCCTATGAAGCGCGCGGCGGCCACGATTATATCCAGCTCGGTACGACGGGCGGCATACCGGGGGGCGCGCCAGACGATCCCGCGGTCGTCGATCATGTGATGTGGGTTTCGGTCGCCGGTGGCGCACCGCGCGTCAGCAATTTGAAGCTCGACGGTTTTTTCGGAAAGCAGGGGCCGTCACCGGTCGCGCCGGCCCGATGACACGGATAATCGGCGCAGAAATTAGAATGGCCCGCATCATGGAGATTGTTCCACAATGACGTTTACTGATCTTTCGCCCGCGCTCGGCGCGCCCGGGACCGCCGTCATCGTCACCGGGGGGGCGTCCGGGATCGGGCTCGCCTCGGCGCGCGCGCTGGCTGCGGTTGGCCGGGCGGTTGCGCTCTGGGATATCAATGCCGGCAAGGCCGAGGCCGAGGCCGCGGCGATCACGCGGGAATTCGGCGCAAAGGCCATCGGCCTAGGCGTCGATCTCACCGATCTGGACGCCTATCCGGCCGCGATCGCCGCCAGCCGCGATGCGCTCGGTGCGCTGGGCGGGCTCGTCCACGCCGCGGGCATCGTCGACACCGCCTCGCTGGAAGGAATCACGCCCGAAAGCTGGGCGGCAGGCATCAACACGCACCTGCGTCCGCTCGCGCTGCTGACGCAGCAGCTCCACGGCGACTTTGCCGCCAATCCGGGGTCGGCGGTGGTCGCGATCACCTCGATCAACGCGACGCTCGGTAACGCGATGAACCCGATCTACAGCGCGGCCAAGGGCGGGATGCTCTCGCTCGTCCGCTCGCTCGCCGACCGGCTGGCGCGCGACAAGATCCGGATCAATTCGGTGTCGCCCGGCCAGATCATGACGCCGATGATGAAGCCCGCGGTCGACAATTTGCCCGAGGGCTTTTTCGAAAAACGGATCCTGCTCGAACGCATCGGCGTGCCCGAGGAAATCGGACGCGTGGTGCGCTTCCTGCTCTCGAACGAAGCGAGCTACATCACCGCCGCCGAACTCGTCGTCGATGGCGGCAACATCTCGTCGCAGCGCGGCTGAGCGCAGGAAGGAAGCTGAAAATGCGGAATGACGATCACCGGATGTGGCGGGCGGCGCTTGCAGCCGCATTGGTCCTGACGCTGCCGGCATGTGCGACGGTCGACAAGCGGCCGGTCGCCGGCGCGGTTGCCGAACAGCCGGGCGTCATTCCCTTCACTGCCGCCAGCGTATCGGCGGATGGCACGATCAACTGGTCGGCCCCGGGCGCGGGCCGGGTGACGGTGTATGCGGGCACCGATTCCGCAGTGAGCGACCGGACGAAACCGGTGGGACAGGGCGATGCTACGGGCAGTATCCACGTTTCGGGCCTTGCCCCCGGCAAGCGCTGGTTTTTCGCGCTCGTTCCCGATCATGGCGCGCCGCTGGTCATCGCCGACCGCGGGCTTCACCTGGGGACGGTCCCCAATTTGCGCGATATCGGCGGCTATCGCACGGCCGACGGCCGCTGGGTGAAGATGGGAATGATCTACCGTTCGGATCAGCTCGACCGCCTCAGCGATAGCGACCTCGGTGCGATGGGCGATCTGGGCCTCGCGCTCGTCGCCGATCTGCGCACCGCAAGCGAACGCAGCCATGAACCCGATCGTCTGCCCGCTGGCGCCGAGCATCTCTTGCTCGACGTCGTCGCGGACAGCAAGGGCAGCGTCGGCGGCGACATGCGTCAGGCGATGGCAACGATCGCGGCGGGCAAGGGCGCGGAGATGCTGACCGAGGCGAACCGCGATTTCGTCTCGTTGAACAGCGCGCGCAGCGCCTATCGCACGCTGCTCTCCCGCATCAGTGCAGAAGGCGCCGGACCGACGCTATATCACTGCACCTCCGGCAAGGACCGCACGGGCTGGGCGAGCGCGGTGATCCTGACCCTCCTCGGCGTGCCGCGCGAAACGGTGATGGCCGATTATCTTGCCAGCAACGACTATCTGCGCGCCAAGAACGAAGCGACAATCGCCATGCTCGCCCGATTGCCGACGCCGATCGCGCGGGAAAATCTCGAGCCGGTCTTGACCGTGCGCGCCGCCTACATCGAGGCGGCCTTTGCCGAAGTCGATAAGCGCTATGGCTCGTTCGACCTCTATGTTCGCGAGGGGATTGGCCTGGATGATGCCGCGATCGACCGGCTTCGCACGACCTTGCTGGCGGGGGCGCCGCAATAGCCGCCGTGTTTGCGTCCGGCTCTGCACAGCAGGCAGCATTTGGCGTTCACCAGAAAACGGCCATGTTTCGTGGTCCAAATTAGCAAAATATAAGCGGACGCTCGGACTCGGGGATTCAGCCCTGTGTCAATTGTCCGTCGCAATCAGGGTGAATGGCGCCCAAGCGGCGGGATGCGCCCAGTCACTGGTCCAGCCTTCCACCACGGTGCCGTCTTCGCGCCTGCCCGATCGGATCGCGCGCATGGCCGATTGGAAGGCAGCCGCCTTGCCTGCCTTCCGGTTCCGCGCCGCGTTGACGAGTGTTTCGACCGTGAGCGCAGCCGTGACCCTATCGCCGACGCGCCAGCGGCTCGCGAGCAGTGCGTCGGTGCCGGCATATAGGAATGAACGTGCCAGCGCCGATAGGGCGTCGGCCCCGCCAGGCCCTTCGGTCGTTCCCGTGTTGCAGGCCGACAGAATGACCCACTCGGCCGAGAGGTCGAGCTCGGCGGCTTCGGCGGCGGTCAATATACCGTCGTCGGCGTATGTCGCGTGGCCTGGGGGCGTGAAGATCAGGCCGGGCTCGGCGAAACCTTCGATCTCGCCGGGCAATATGCCATGCGTGGCAAAAGCGACGATGCGCGCGTCGCGCAATCGCGTGTTCGTTCGGACGGCGGTCTCGGTGGCATCGGGGCCGAGGTGGATTGCGTCGATGTCGGCGTCGAGCGCGCGCGCCATCGCGTTCAGCTCGACCTCGGTGCCGGGAAGCGAAGGAAGCGCGCGCAGGCGTTCGGGATCGGCGAGGGTGCCGCCGATCCCTCCGGTCCGTGGCGAGAGTCCCGTGGCAGCGGCCCGTTTGTTCCCCGCTTTGGCCAGCACCGGTGCGCCATAACCGATGAAGGGGCGTGCGTTTCGCCCGGCCGACCGCGGCTTTCCCGTCCGCAAGGATTCGACCGACGGCAGGGTAACGATCGCAAATCGATCGCCGAGCCAGGGGGTGGCGGCGAGCGCCTTCTCGGAGTCGGGGCCATTGGGTTCGGCGGTGATGAAGGCGGCGAAGGGAAGGTCGGCGAGCGCACCCGAAGTCGTCACATAGAGGGTCTTTACATCCTTAAGCAGCGGCTCATGCGGTTGGACGAGGAAGCGATAGAGATCCCAGGCGTAGCGGCGCTCGAACAGCGGCGACGCGGTCCAGATGCCGCTGCAAGTCTGGGGATCGACCTCGCAGCGAAACGCGTCGATCGTGCCGCGCAGGAAGGATTGCAGCCGCGGCACCGCGTGCCAGCCCGCCCCCTTGGTCGTCACGACAAAGGTGAAATCATAAAGTTCGCCCTCGGTGACGAGAAGCAGCGCCTCGCCCGGACGCAGACGGCGGCGCACCTCGTCTTCGCTCAGGGGCTGGGGCAGTGCGAGGCGCGCGTAATCGGGGTAGGAACGACGCAGCCGGGCCTCGATTTCACTAAGTTCCCGGCCCAGCGTCCAGATCCTGTCCTTCAAATTTTCGGCGGCGTCGGGTGCGCCGATCATGGCCGTGCCAAGGGTGTGGTTGAGGTCGCGGATTTCCGAGGCCAGATCCTGCTGGCGTCGCACCAGCAGGGCGAGCGGGGTATCGCCAAGCGCTTCGCGGGCGACGATACCGGCCAGCGCGCGGGTCGATGCGCTCGATGTCAAATCCTGCGCAATGCGGAAGGATTCGGATCGCAGCTTCGCTTCCTCTCTCCGGACCTGCGTCGCCCGATTGGCGTAGAGGGTGAGCGCCAGCGCGAAGGTGCCGGCCCCCGAGGCGTCGGACCAGCCGCCTTCACTGACGGCGGCGGCGACCGCGCGCTCACCCGCGCTTGCCCCCGCCACATCCCGCGCCGACAGCACGCGCGTTCGTTCCGCGCGCGCGCGCGCGACCGCACCGCGCATAAGGCTGACATATTCGGGCGAAGCGGGATCCTTGCGCGCGATCGATCGGGCCAGTTCCATCGACGCGATCGCGACATAGCGGTGACCGGGATCGAGCGAGCCGGCCGCGCGCGCCAGCGCGCGCCGCTGATAATCGATCGCAGCTTCGGCCTTGCCCTGCTTGGCGAGGATCGCGCCCATTCGGCCGAGGTCGGCGATATTCTCTTCCAGGTTGCTCTCGGGAAGTGCGGAACGCAAGGCGATGACGCGTGCCTGGAGCGCGCTGGCATCGTCATATTTCGCGCTCTTGATGAGCAGGCCGACGAGATTGCCGAGCGAGCGGAGCGTGTCGGGATTGCCCGCTCCCAGGTGGCGCTCGCGGATCGCGATCGCCTGGCGCAGCCGGACCTCGGCTTCCAGCTCCCGCCCTTGACGGTCGAGGTTGGTCGACAGCAAGGCGAGCGTTCGCGCGGACCCAAGGCTTTCGCGCCCCTTCGTGCGGACGAGGGTTTCGAGATTACGGCGACAGATCGCCTCGGCGCCCGGCAGGTCGCCCATTTCCTCAAGGTTCAGCGCAAAATCATTATATTCCTCGAGGACGAAAGGGTCCTCGGGGCCGAGTGCGAGCCTGCCATATTCGATCGCCTTCTGGATTGCCGTCGAGGCTTCCGGCCGGCGGCGCTGCCCGGCGAGCACTTCGCCCAGGGTGCCCCACGCCGCCGACAATGATCGCGTTTCCCCATCCGACGGCGTGAGCAGTTCGATCGCGCGGCGCGCACTGGCTTCGGCCTCCGCATAGCGGCCGCGTACACTCTGGACGAGCGCGAGCCGCCGCAACGCCGCGGCGTGCGCGGCGCGGTCGCCGAGCCGCTCGCGAATGCCGATGGCGTTCCGCATCAGCGTTTCGGCGGTGTCAGCGCGGCCGGTCAGATAGAGAATGTTCGCGAGCGTCTCCATGTCGGTTGCCGCGCCCGGCGATCGGTCCCCGGCTGAACGCCGGGCCATCCGTGCCCGAACCGCGGCTTCGGCCTTGACGAACTTGCCGCCATCGATGAGTTCGCGGATCTCCTTTTCGGTATCGCCGACCATGGCGATGCTCGCCGGGGCTGGCGGCGCTGAATCGCCTTGCTGTTCATGGGCGGGAGCGCGCGCTTCCGCACCGCGGCGGAGTATCGTGGCAAGCTGGTAGAGCGACGCGCGGGTGTCGGCGTGATCGCGCCCGAGCACGCGGGCCTGGATTGCATAGGCCTGTTCCGCGGTCGTTTCGGCCTCTGCGATGTCGCCCTGCAGCGCCAGATAGAGCGACAGCAAATAATGTTCGCGCGCGGTTTCGACACTGTCGCGGCCTGTCGCGTCCGCGACCGCATCGACCTTGCGGCGTTGCCCCGCGGAGCGTTCGCGATAGGCCGACATCTTCGCTTCGGCATCGGCGAGCAGTGATTGCAGTGCAGCGACCACCGCATTGCCGTCGCCGAGCATCCGCCGACCGGCGCCGACCCCTTCGCTATAGGCCGTAATAGCTTCCGGAAGCCGGCCGCGGGCTTCGAGTATCCGTCCGGCATTGCCCCAAGCCGCGATCAGCCGGTCGTCGGCCAGGCCGGGTGCCGAGAGCAGGGTTATGGCGCGCCGCGCTGCGGCCTCGGCCTCTTCATACCGCCCGCGTTCGAGCAGGACCGATGCGAGGCGGTTGAGGCTGCGGCCCGTCAGCCTGTCGTCGCCCAGCTGTTCGCGTGTTCGCACCGCGGACCGGATCAGGGGTTCGGCTTCCTCGGCGCGCTTTGTCATGGCGAGCAGGAGTGCCAGCCATTCGGTGTCGCCCGCGGCCGCGGCGGTCTCCATGCTGTCCGCTGTGACATGCGCCTTCAGGCGATCGCGCAGGATCGTTTCGGCTTCGTCAAATTTGCGGGCATCGATGAGCGGCTGGACCGCGGTGTCGCCCGGTTGCGCCGCGGATGTCGTTTGCGCCCGCAGGGGCGCAGGCTGCGCCGTCATCAGGATGCAGGCCAGCCAGCCAAGGCGATGGATGACGCGAAGTGAATGTTTTTCCATGAATGATTGCGGTCGATCGAAAATCGGTCCCATTGGATGTTGGAACAGGCGGGCACGGCATTGGTTCCGCCAGCACGCTTCCCAGTTCGTACCGCTTTCATCCAGACAACACCCGCGAGCGAGGTGGCTTTCGATGCGGGCTTCGGCGACTTCTCGGAATTCAACCGGCGATTTCGTCGATTTATGGGAGCGACGCCGGTCGCGTTTCGTCACCGCTGACGGCTGCCGGTTCCTCGCGACTGCGGCGTGCGCGTGACCACTGGCGAGGGGAGCCTCATCGAGGAGAAAGCTTGCCTTTTGTACGGCTCGTTAGGTGGAGCAGCCGGCAGCGATCGCAGCGGTATATCCGGAGCTGCAACTCAGAGCGTCGAACCACAGCAAGCGCCTCCTCCTCCGATCGATAGGAGGCCTTCTTTACGCAAATGCTTAGTCTCGTGCGCATACTGCCTCATTGCCAAAGATCGCGGACGGCTGCTTCTCGCACAAAAGAGGCCGAAAGAAATTGTCTGCTATCGGCCAGTAGCAGCCAAGGATCGGTGCTCGGTGGAATGCAATGCGCTGGTGACATCCAGAAACGCGGAAATCAGGCGCGATTGCAACCGGTCCTGCCGGCACACGATATGGGCATAGTTGAAGATTTCGGCATCGACGACCGGCAGGCTGCGGATGCGTTCGTCGGCGATATATTCGGCGCTCGAGACGAAACCGAAGCCGACGCCGCTCGCGACCGCCTCGCGCACCGCTTCGCGGCTGCCGATCTCCATCACGATTTTCGGCCGCACATTCGCCTTCGCCATGGCCTCGTCGCTCGCGCGGCGGGTGTTCGAGCCATGTTCGCGTGCCACCATCGGCTGGTCATGGAGGTCCGCGATGCGGATATGGTCGCGGTCCGGCGCGAATAGGGGATGGTCGCGGCGCCCGAATGCCACGATCGGGCTTTCGCTATATTGGGAATACCAGAGCCGGTCGTCATTTTCGACATAGGCCAGCACCGCGACGTCGGATTCAAACTCGAGAAGGTTGCGCAGGACGACGTTCGAGTTGCCGATCGACACCGAGATTTCGATTTCGGGATAGCGGGCGTGAAAGGCGACGAGCATCTCGGTCACATGAAAAGGTCCGACCGCGCCGACGCGGAGATGGCCGGTGCGCAGCTCGCGGCTCTCGGTCAGGAAATGCCGGGCGTCGGCTTCGTCGGCAATCATTCGCCGCGTGATCTGTTGAAGCTCGCGGCCGGCGTCGGTGAGGCGCATCCGCCGCCCGGTGCGCACGAACAGCTCGACCGCATATTCCTCCTCGAGCTGGCGGATTTGCGTGGTCAGCGTCGGCTGGCTGATGTTCAGCCGGTTCGCCGCGGCGGTGACGCTCTCGGTTTCGGCGACCGCGTGGAAGGATCGGAGCTGCGTATACCTCATAGATTTTTTATATAGATACAGCGAAAACTATCAATTGGATAATCTGACGCGCATCGGCTTCAAGGCTCTCCAACAAGAGCAAAGGGAGGACGAAAGCGCCGATGTCCGTTTCGTGGAAATATGGAAATCCTGTCGAGGTGACGTTTTGCGAGGACGCCGTGGCGGCGGTCGGCGACAAGGTTGCGGGCCGCAGCTTTTGCCTCGTCACCTATAATGACCATCCCTATTTCGACGACATCGTCGCGGCGATTTCGGCCCGTGTCGGCGCCCCCGCGGTCGTAGTGCGCGAGGTTGAGCCGAACCCGAGCTTCAACGGGCTGCGCGGCCTGTGCCGCACCTTTGGTTCCGCCGCGACGACCCCCGAAGTCATCGTCGCGTTCGGCGGCGGATCGGTGATCGATTCGGCCAAGGCGCTCGCGGTCTCGAGCGGCGACTTCGCCAACGTCCAGGACTACCTCGAAGGTCGCAAGGGCGCCGAGGCGGTGAAAGCGATGCCGATCATCGCCGTGCCGACCACCTTCGGCACCGGCAGCGAGGTCACTTCTTGGGCGACGATCTGGGACACCGATGCGCGCAAGAAATACTCGCTGAACCGCCCCGACCTTTATCCCGAGCACGCGATCATCGACCCGTCCACGTCGCTGGGGGTGCCACGCGGGCTGACGCTGGCGACGGGCCTCGATACGCTGTCGCATGCGCTCGAAAGCATCTGGAACGTCAACGCCAACCCTGTCTCGGCCAACCACGCCATTTTCGCGGCGAGCGAGCTGATCGATGCGCTGCCCAAGCTGGTCGACGACCTTGGCAATCTCGAGCTGCGGACCCGCGTGGCGCGCGCCAGCCTTTTTGCGGGGCTCGCTTTCTCGAACACCAAGACCGCGCTCGCGCATTCGCTGTCCTATTATCTGACGTTGCACCACGGCACCGTCCACGGGATCGCCTGCTCGTTCATGCTGCCCGCCGTGATGCGCAGCGCGATCGGCCAGAACGCGGCCTGCGACCAGGCGCTGGCGCGGATATTCGGCGCCGACCTCGCCGCGGGCGCCGACCGGCTCGACGCCTTCCTGACCGGGCTCGGCGTGTCGACCGACGCGACCGATTACGGCGTCACGCGCGAGAATTGGCTCGCGGCGATCGACGATGCCCTCGACGGCGAGCGAGGGCGCAATTTTATCGGCACCCGCGATGCCTTTTTGTCCAGCGCGGCCTGAGGAGAATATTTGTGAACATGCCTACCACCCCCGCCGACCTCGTCGTCAACGGCCGCGCCTACGCGCATCCTGACCGGCCTGTTGTCGTCATCTGCCTCGACGGTTCCGAACCCGGTTATATCGAGGCCGCGATCGAGGCGGGGGTCGCGCCGAACCTCGACCGCATCCTGAAGACCGGAACGAACCGGACCGCGCTGTCGGTGGTTCCGACCTTCACCAACCCGAACAATTTGTCGATCGTAACGGGCCGCCCGCCAGCGGTGCACGGCATTTCTGGCAATTTCTTCTATGACCGCGAGGCGGGCGTCGAGGTGATGATGAACGACGCGAAGTTCCTGCGCGTGCCGACCATCTTCGCGACCGCCCAGCAGGCCGGGATGAAGATCGCGGTGGTCACCGCCAAGGACAAGCTGCGCACGCTGCTGGGCAAGGGGCTGGACTTTGAGGGCGGCACCGCGATCGCTTTCTCGTCGGAAAAGGCGGATCAGGCGACCAAGGCCGAAAACGGCATCGAGGACGTGCTCGATTTCGTCGGCCTGCCGCTCCCGAACGTTTACTCCGCCGACCTCTCGGAGTTCATTTTCGCCGCGGGCGTCAAGCTGCAGAACAGCTTCCGCCCCGACCTCATGTATCTGTCGACGACCGACTATGTGCAGCACAAGGCGGCACCGGGGGCCAAGGCGGCGAATGATTTCTATGCGATGTTCGACCGCTATGTCGGGCAGCTCGATGCCGCCGGCTGCACGATCGTCATCACCGCCGACCATGGCATGAACGACAAGCACGACAGCGACCAGCAACCCGACGTAATCTATCTTCAGGACGTGCTCGATGCGGCGCTCGGCGCGGGCACCGCCCGCGTGATCCTGCCGATCACCGATCCCTATGTCGCGCACCACGGCGCGCTCGGGTCCTTCGCGACCGTCTATGTCGATGCCGACAAGGTGCAGTCGGTGATCGACATCGCGGGCGCGGTCGCGGGCGTGACGGTCGCGATTTCGGCCGCGGAAGCAGGCGAGCGCTTTGAACTGCCGATCGACCGCATCGGCGACGTCGTCGTCATCTGCGATCGCCACAAGGTGCTCGGCACGACGGCCGCGCGGCACGATTTTTCGGGCCTGACCGAACCGCTGCGCAGCCATGGCGGGCTGACCGAACAGACCGTGCCGCTGATCTCGAACCGCCCGACCGAGGTGGCCCCCGATCGCGTCCTGCGCAATTTCGACGCGTTCGACATGGCGCTGAACCTGGTGCGCTGAGATGAACATCCACACCAGCCCCAGCCAGCCCGTTCGCCTCGAATCGATGCGCATCGCCGGCAAACTCGTCCGGACCGACGACGTCATCGAGGTCCGCAATCCCTATGACAATACGCTGACCGGCACCGTCCCGGCGGCGCGGCCCGAGCATGTCCGCGAGGCGTTCCGCACCGCCAAGGCGTTCAAGCCGAAGCTGAGCCGCTACGAGCGCCAGCAGATCTTGCAGCGCACCGCCGAACTGCTGCGCGATCGCAAGGAGAAGTTCGCGCGGCTGATCGTCGCCGAGACCGGATTGTGCTGGAAGGACGCGCTTTACGAAGCGAGCCGTGCCTATGACGTCTGGTCGTTCGCGGCGCAGCTCACCATCAAGGACGACGGCGAAATCTATGCCTGCGACATCTCGCCGATGGGCAAGGAGCGCAAGATCTTCACGACGCGCGTCCCGCTGCTCGGGGTGGTGTCGGCGATCACGCCGTTCAACCACCCGCTCAACATGGTCAGCCACAAGCTGGCGCCGGCGATCGCGACCAACAATCGCGTGGTGCTGAAACCCACCGAGCTCACGCCGCTCACCGCGCTCGCGCTCGCCGACGTGCTGTATGAGGCGGGACTGCCGCCCGAAATGCTGTCGGTCATCACGGGCAATCCGTCGACGATGGGCGACGCGATGATCACCGATCCCGATGCCGACCTTGTGACCTTCACCGGCTCGGTGCGCGTCGGCAAGCACATCGCCAACACCGCGGGCTACAAGCGCAAGGTGCTCGAACTCGGCGGCAATGATCCGCTGATCGTGATGGAGGACGCCGACCTCGACAAGGCGGCCGAGCTTGCGGTGGCGGGGGCGACGAAGAATTCGGGCCAGCGCTGCACCGCGGTAAAGCGAATCCTGGTGGTCGACAGCGTCGCCGATGATTTCGCGAAACTCGTCGCCGAAAAGGCGAAGTTGCTGAAAAGCGGCGATCCGATGGATCCGTCGACCGACGTCGGCACCGTCATCAACGAACGCTCGGCGATCCTCTTTGAAAACCGCGTCAACGATGCGGTCGAGCGCGGCGCGGAAATCCTGCACGGCGCGCCGCGGCGCGGGGCACTGTTCGCGCCCACCGTCGTCGATCATGTGCCGGCCGACTGCGAGCTGGTGTTCGAGGAAACCTTTGGCCCGGTGATCCCGATCGTCCGCTGCCCCGACGATATTTCGGAGGTGATCCGGATATCGAACTCGACCGCCTACGGCCTGTCGTCGGGCGTCTGCACCAACCGCCTCGATTATGTCACGCGCTTCGTCGCCGAGCTCGAGGTCGGGACGGTCAATGTCTGGGAGGTCCCCGGCTACCGGATCGAAATGTCGCCCTTTGGCGGGATCAAGGATTCGGGGCTGGGCGACAAGGAAGGCGTCGTCGAGGCGATGAAGGGCTTTACCAACGTCCGGACGTGGTCGCTTCCCTGGAATATTTAATATTTTGTCATAAAAACTGCACAAGAATCACTAAATAGAGAGCACATAAAGTGCCTATTCACGGGACAGATGCAAATGAACGTGGTTCAAAAAGGTGTTACGGAACTCCGTAACTTGACAGATAGTAGTATATTATTTCGTAAGGCGCAGCATCGTATGCTGTTTGCGGCGATGTTTTGCTATCTGTTCTTTTATACCGGTCGGCAAACCTTCGGGTTCGCGATCCCGGGCATCCAGGCCGAATTCGGCGTGTCGAAAGAAACGCTGGGCTGGGTCAGCGCGGCACTTTTGTGGTGTTATGCGATCGGGCAGGCGATCAACGGCAACCTCGGCGACAAATATGGTGGCCGCCGCGTGATGAGCGCGGGCGCGATCCTTTCGTGCATGGCCAACTGGGCGGCGAGCTTTGCAACGGGCGTGCTCAGCCTTGGCGCGCTGTGGGGACTCAACGGCTATTTCCAGGCGATGGGCTGGGCGCCGGGCAGCCGGCTGTTGTCGAACTGGTTCGGCAAGCATGAACGCGGCAAGGTGTTCGGATTCTATGTGTTCGCCGCGGGCATGGCGTCGGTGCTGTCCTTCGTCACCTCGATCATCGTCGTCCATGTGTTGCAGCTCGACTGGCGCTGGATCTTTCGCCTGCCCGTGCTGTTGATGCTGGTCGGGGGTATCGCCTTCTATCTGATTGCGCGCGAACGCCCCGAAGACTTAGGGTTTCAGTCGCCGCACGACGATGTCGCCGACGAGGACACCGCCCCCGATGTCGCCGACGACGAGAGTTCGTGGGCGCGCTACAAAGCGGTGCTTTCCAACTGGCGCTTGCTGCTCGGCGGCCTTGCCATCGGTTTCCAGAATTCGGCGCGCTACGGTTTGCTCGTCTGGGTGCCGGTGCACTTCCTCGGCGGTGCGGGGGAAGCGGCTCCATCAAACAGCTTCATCGATCCTCAGTGGATCAGCGTCGCGCTGCCCGTCGGGATGGCGATCGGGGCCGCCACCAACGGCTGGGTATCCGACAATGTCTTCGGGTCGAAACGCTATCTCGCGATCGTCCTCTATATGGTGCTCGCCACCGTCACCTCGCTGTTCATGTACACGATCCCCGCCAGCGACGTGTATCTCGGCCTCGCCACGCTCTTCCTGTGCGGCTTCTTCGTCTACGGCCCGCAGTCCTCCTTCTGGGCGCTGTGCCCCGACCTCGTCGGGCACAAAAGGGCCGGGACCGCGATCGGGATCATGAACTTCTTTGCCTATCTGTTCGCGGGGCTCGGCGAACCGCTGATCGGCGGCTTCATGGACACGCATCACGACACGTCGCTGGTGTTCCTGATCGTCGCGGGGGCGAGTGCCGCCAGCGCAACGGTGGCGTTGTTCATCCGGCGATGAACCGCCCCTGAGGGGCCGCCCGGCAAAGTTTCACGTGCTCAGTTTATCCGGCCGCGCCGATCGGTGGCCGCCTGCCTACCCAGACTGCGATTTTTGCTTAATGCGGAGGGAAACATGAAAGCTCGTCATTCGATTCTATGCGGCACCGCGATGGTGTTCGCGCTCGCCACAGCAGCCGGCGCCCGCGCGCAGGATGCGGCTCCGTCCGCCGACGCGGCACCCGCAGAAGCCGATGCGCCGACGAAGGAAATCGTCGTGACCGGCACCAATATCCGGCGCGCCGAAACCGCGCTGCCGGTCACCGTCATCGACCAGTCGGAAATCGACCTGCGCGGCGGATCGACCGGCGCCGATCTGTACGAGACGCTGCCGTCGGCGTCGCCGCCCGAAATCAACGAAGGCACGATCGCCTCGCAGGGCGCGCGTGGCGACGTGTCGTCGCCCGACCTGCGCGGCATCGGTTCGGGCAGCACCTTGCTGCTGATCAACGGCCGCCGCATGGCGCCGCATCCGATTTCCGGGACCGATCAAGGCGTGCCGTCGCTTTCGGCCAATGCCAATGTCATCCCCACCGCGCTGATATCGCGCGTCGAAGTGCTGCGCGACGGCGCATCGGCGATCTACGGTGCCGATGCCGCGGCTGGGGTGATCAACAACATCATCTCGCCGACCAAGGATCGCGGACGCATTTCGATGGAAAGCGCGATTACGCAGCACGGCGGTGCCGAGGAATTCCGCGTTACGGCGGCGAAGACCTTTCAGTTCGGCCAGACGTCGATCGGCATTTCGGCCGACTATTTCCGGCGCAACGACCTGCTGTTCGGCGATCGCAAATGGGGGTCGCAGTCCGACCTGCGACGCACGCGCAAACTGCCCGCGCCGTGGAACGGCCTGCCGATCGTCAATCCGGCGACGGGCGCGAACTTCTCGCTCGACAACGACCTCGATAACGGCAGCACGATCACCCATCATGGCCAGTTCCGCCGCGGGTTCATTCAGTCGGACTTCCTGACGTTCAACGGCGGGCGGCCCGACGGCAACCGCGGGATCTCGACCTCGACCTCACCCGCGGGGGGCGTCGCGACGGTCGCGACCGACGGCACCTTCTTCCTTTATCCCGGCGCCGATGGCGCGGTGAACTTCAAGCAGACGGCGCCGTCGCGCAACCTCGGCAACCCCGAGGACGAATATTATGACAACCGCCTGCCGCACCGCACGCTTGTGCCGGGGCTGAAGCGGCTCAATCTCGCGATGTTCGTCGAACATGAGTTCAACGACAGCTTCACCATATTCGGCGATGTCCTCTTCTCCGGCTCGCACGCGAACAGCCAGCGCGAAGCGGCGAACATGCAGAACGTCAACGAACCCGGCCTCTATGTCCCGGCGTCGAACCCCTATAACCCGTTCGGCTCGCGCTTTTATCATCCGCAGGGCCTGCCCAACGCCGATGGCACCGCGCGCATCGCCGGCACACCCGCCGACGTCACGATCGTGTCGGGGCTGATCCCGCCGGGCACCAAGGATCGCTATATCGAAGTCGATTCGACCTTCTACCGTGCTATGGCGGGCGCGCGCGGCAAGTTCGGCGACAGCTGGGCCTGGGAAAGCGGCCTGCTCGTCTCGGGCGCCTACAGCCACGAGACCGAGTCGAACATTTTCCGCGAATCTTTGCTGCGCCGGGCGCTCGCGCGCACCGATGGCAGCGCCTACAATCCGTTCCCGGTGACGTTCAAGGTGGTGAACAACCGCGTCGTTGTCGATCAGCCCTATGTGAACCCCAACACGGTCACCGAGCCGATGTACGACACCGACAACCGCTATGGCAAAACGCGGATCATCGTGTGGGACGCGAAGATCGGCGGCGAGCTTTGGAAGCTTCCCTTTGGCGGCGGCCCCATCCAGGTCGCGGCGGGTGCCGAGGCGCGCTGGGAAAGCTATCATGCGTGGAAGGCACCGTTCGCGGGCCTCAACCCGCCCGGATCGGGGAATGATTTCCCGTACCTGCGCGAAAACGACAACGACTTCATCGCGATGAGCCCCAATTCGGACATCGACGCCAAGCAGAATGTGCAGGCCGCCTATGCCGAGGTCGCGCTGCCGCTGGTGACCGACGACAACCGCTTCTTCCTGTTCGACCGGCTCGAGCTGAGTGCCGCGATCCGTCACGAGCGCTTCTCGATCCACGGATCGAGCACGACACCCAAATACAGCATCCTCTGGGCGCCCGCGTCCTGGGTGAAGCTGCGTGCGTCCTATAATGAATCGTTCCGCGCGCCGAACCTGGCGCAGACCAACACCACGCCGCTGCTGCGCGTGAACTACACCGCCGATCCCTATCGCCGCGACGTCACCAATTCGGCGGCGGACGACAGCGCGCCGCGGCGCACCTTCCGCCAGGGCAACGACCGGCTCAATCCCGAAAGGGCGAAGAACTTCGGCGCGGGCATCGCGATGGAGGTGCCGGGCATCCGCGGGCTTTCCTTCACGGTGGATTATTGGCGGCTGAACCAGCGCGACGCGATCACCGCGCTCGGCAACACCGAGGTGCTCGCGACCGATGAACTGCTGCTCGACCTCGCCACCCAGGCGGCGCTCGCGTCGGGCAAGACGGCCGACCAGATCGATCTCGGATCGGGGACGGCCAATTATGCGGGCAACAGCCGCGTCACCCGCCGCGCCCCTACGCCGGTCGATATCGCGACCTTCAACGCGTACAACGCCGCGCAGCCAACCAACGCCACCAAGCGCGCCGTCGTCGGTGAGATTACCAGCCTGATCAACGACTATATCAATCTCGGCTCGCGCAAGCTCGCGGGGCTCGACCTCGCGCTGCAATATCGCGTGCCCGACTTCGGCCTCGGCCAATTCACGCTGAAGGCCGAAGCGACGCACTATCTGAAGCGCGACGAGGAGCTGGCCGACGATGGCATCGTCAACGACGAACTCGGCAGGAACAAGCGCGCCAAATGGAAGGGCATTGCGTCGGTCAACTGGAAGAGCGACGGCTGGTCGCTGGGCTGGTTCACCAGCTATTACGGCCCCTACGCCGACACGTCGGCGTCGACCACCGAGGCGATCTATGAAGCCCTCGGCCGGCCCAAGAGCATCATGACCTTTGACGATAACGGCATCAAGCGCTTCTATCTGCGCGTGAAGCCCGCGATCCTGCACAATGCGCGCATCACCTATGCCTTCGGCCCCGGCAACGACACGCGCGTGACCTTCGGCGTCAACAATGTCTTCGACGCCGACCCGCCCGTTGCCGACGAGGATGAGGGCTATTTCGTGGGCACCGTCAACCCGCGCGGCCGCCAGTTCAAGCTGAAGCTCGAGCACCGGTTCTAAGATTCCGCCCGACCCATCATTCATTTGTGGAGCCAGTCATGAAACTTTGGCGGACAATCCAGTTTTCGATCGCACTCGTGATGGCAACAAGCCTGCCGGTGGGCCAGGCGGGCGCCCGGGCGGGCGCGGCAACCCCGAACGCTGCCGAAGTGTCCGGCCGTCACCCGGTGCTGATGATCTCGATCGACGGGCTGAGGCCCGACGCCGTGCTCGACGCCGATAAACACGGCTTGAAGATTCCGATGCTGCGCAGCTTCCTGATCGGCGGGAGCTACGCACAGGCCGTGATCAACGTGAACCCCACCGTGACCAACCCGAACCATACGACATTGGTCACGGGCGTGCTGCCCGCCGAGCACGGCATCTATAACAATCGGCCCTTCGCGCCGGCCGCTAAGCTGCCGAAAAGCTATAGCAGTTATGCGCAGATCAAGGCGCCTACGCTGTGGGGGGCGGCAAAAGCAGCGGGCCTCAAGACCGGGAGCATCTTCTGGCCGGTCACCCAAAGGGCTACCGATATCGATTTCAACCTCGTCGAAGGCAATGACGAGGATGACGCGAAGATCGCCGACGACGCGATCGCGCTGATCGAGCAGAAAAACCCCGAATTGCTGACGGTCCATTTCGTCAATTTCGACCATCAGCAGCATGAGTTCGGTCCGTTCAGCGCCGAGGGCAACGCGGCGCTTGAACGGATCGACACCGCGCTCGGCCGCGTCGTTGCGGCGTACCGGAAGACGCATTCCGGCGGCGTCGTCGCGGTCGTGTCCGATCACGGCTTCGACAGGGTGACGCATCAGGTCAATCTGAACGCCGCCTTCGTCGACGCGGGCTTCATCAAGCTCAGCGGCAAGGGCGACGAGCAGGAGGTCACCTCGTGGAAAGCCTTTGTCTGGTATGTCGGCGGATCGGCGCTGATCGTTCTCCAGGACCGGAAGGACCAGAAGACGAAGGCAAGCGTCAGCGAATATCTGCAAAAGCTGGCGGCCGACCCGGCCAACGGGATCGAGCGCATCTACGCCCGCGACGAATATGCGAATCGCGGGCTTCCGCCGGCAGCGGAATATGTCGTGGCGTTCAAGCCCGGATACCGGATGGCCAACGCGATGACGGGGCCGATCGTGAAGCCGTCCAAAGGCGGAGCGCATGGTGCCTTCTCGACGCGGACGGTCCGTGCCGACATGCATTCGTCCTTCTTCATCACGGGGCCGGGGATCGCCGCGGGCCAGAATCTGGGCGTGATCGACATGCGGCAGATCGCGCCGACGCTTGCCGCGGAACTGAAGGTTTCGCTTCCCGCCGCCCGCGCACCTGTGCTTCCGATCCGCGGCCAATGACGGAGGAAAAGCGCGTGTCCGACGTGTATCCGGTTCCGGCGGCGTGGACAGAGCGGGCGCTCGGCGAAGCGGCCTATGCCGCGATGTACGAAACCTCGCTCGCAGAGCCCGACGTTTTCTGGCTGGAGCAGGCGAAGCGACTCGACTGGATGAACGCGCCGGACACGGCGGGCGACTGGTCGTTCGACGAAGGCGATTTCCGCATCGCGTGGTTCGCCGACGGCACGCTCAATGTCGCGGCCAATTGCATCGACCGGCATCTCGCGAGCCGGGGCGACGACGTCGCGATCATCTGGGAACCCGACGATCCCGCCGAAGACCCGCGTCGTATCAGCTTTCGCGAACTGCACCGCGAGGTCTGCCGCTTCGCCAATGTCCTGAAGGCGCAAGGGGTCGGCAAGGGCGATCGCGTCACCATCTATATGCCGATGATCCCCGAGGCGGCGTTTGCGATGCTCGCCTGCGCGCGGATCGGAGCGATCCATTCGGTGGTGTTCGGCGGCTTCTCGCCCGAGGCGCTGGCGGGCCGCATCACCGATTGCGACAGCCGCGTCGTCATTACCGCCGACGAAGGGCGGCGCGGCGGCAAGCGCATCGCGCTCAAGGCCAATGTCGATGAGGCGGCAAAGCGCGCGCCCGCGTTGGAGAAGGTGATTGTTGTGCGGGCAACCGGCGGCGCGGTGGCGATGACCGCGGTCCGCGACATCTGGTATCACGAGGCCGCCGCAGAGGTCGCCGCCGACTGCCCGCCTGAGGAAATGAACGCCGAGGATCCCCTGTTCATCCTCTACACGAGCGGCTCGACCGGCAAGCCCAAGGGCGTGCTCCACAGCAGCGCGGGCTATCTGCTCTGGGCGAGCCTGACGCATGAGCTTTGCTTCGACTATCGTCCCGGCGAGGTGTGGTGGTGCGCCGCCGACATCGGCTGGGTTACGGGGCACAGCTACATCCTCTATGGCCCGCTCGCCAATGGCGCGACGACCCTGATGTACGAAGGGCTGCCCAACTGGCCCGACGCGAGCCGCATCTGGCAGGTCGTCGACCGGCACCAGGTTCACACCCTCTTCACCGCCCCCACCGCGCTGCGCGCGTTGATGAAGGACGGCGACGCCTTCGTGACAAGGACGAGCCGCAAGTCGCTCCAGCTGCTTGGCACGGTCGGTGAGCCGATCAACCCCGAGGCGTGGCGCTGGTATCATGCGGTCGTGGGCGAGGGCCGCTGTCCGATCATCGACACATGGTGGCAGACCGAGACCGGCGGCGCGATGATCGCGCCGATGCCGGGCGCGACTGCGCTCAAGCCCGGCAGTGCGACGAAACCCATGCCCGGCGTCGATCCGCAACTCGTCGATGGCGAGGGGCATGTTTTGCCCGGCGCAGCCGAGGGCAATCTCGTCATCGCGCGGAGCTGGCCGGGACAGATGCGCGGCGTCTGGGGTGATCGTGCGCGCTTCTTCCAGACCTATTTCACCACCTATCCGGGCAAATATTTCACCGGCGACGGCTGCCGCCGCGACGACGACGGCTATTACTGGATCACCGGCCGCGTCGATGACGTCATCAATGTTAGCGGCCACCGCATGGGCACGGCCGAGGTCGAAAGCGCTTTGGTGCTCCACCCCAAGGTGGCCGAGGCCGCGGTGGTCGGGATGCCGCACGATGTGAAGGGGCAGGGCATATACGCCTATGTGACGCTCAATGCCGGCTGCGCCGCGGACGACGCGCTGCGCGGCGAACTGGTGAAATGGGTACGCAGCGAAATCGGCCCGATCGCGACCCCCGACGCGGTGCAGTTCGCACCCGGCCTGCCGAAAACCCGCTCTGGGAAGATCATGCGCCGCATTCTCCGGAAGATCGCCGAAGGGGATGTGTCGTCGTTCGGCGACACATCGACACTCGCGGACTCCGCGATCTTGGAAGCTTTGGTGGCCAATCGAATCCGTTGAGAGGCGAAAGCGCCGTATCAAGATTGGTGGAATTGCCACCGCGGGCGCATTGCAAATCGAACGGCCGCATGTTCCCGTTTTTTTCATAAGCGGACATTCCGCAAACGGTGATTTGCTGTCAGGTCAGTCGCTCGTGGAACGGCGCGCCAACGACCTGATGGTGCATGGCTCAATCCGCTCGTGTCGCCCGTTTACAGCGGTTTCGCAGCCGGTTTCCCGCCGACGCTGATTCAGGGCGGCACGCGCGAAACATCAATGTCTCCGGGTTTTTCGATTGGATAGCGGTGACCCATTCGTCGGCGCGAGCCAGGACATATCGGTGCTTCGCCCCGTCGAGGGATGCGCCGACAGGAAAATTCCGCCTTTGGGAATCTGAATGGACAGCGTGTAACCGCATTGACGCGAAGCGCCCCTAACCGGCCGAGTTCCATAAGGGGACTCGACAATGCAACTCGCACACAAAAAAAATTACGCTCTGACGCTTCTATCTTCTTTGACCGCGTTGGCATGGTCAATGCCCAGCATCGCTGCGGAACAGGATGCAACCCAAACGGCCGCTCCGGAAGCGGAGGCAGGAGCAGAAGAGACGGCGCAATCGGACATCGTCGTGACGGGAAGCGCCCGCGCCCAGCGCCGGTTCGATGTATCCTATGCCGTGAACTCCCTTGGACAAGAAGAGGTCCAGCGGATCGCGCCCAAGAATTTCGCCGACCTGCTCGGCACCGTTCCGGGTATCCAGGTCGAAGCGACTGGCGGCGAAGTGCAGAACATCACGCGCGTCCGCGGCATTCCTACCGATCGCGGATACCTGATCTTCCAGCAGGACGGGCTGCCGCTCTACCATGAGATTGACGGCGTGTTTTTCAACTCCGGTGAAGGCATGAATCGCTTTGACCTGATGACCGAGCGCGTCGAAATCGTGCGCGGCGGTCCGGCGCCGATCTATGCCAGCAGCGCCGCAGCGATCGCCAATAACATCACCGTGTCGGGCGGCCCCGACGCGCGCGGCAAAGCGCAGTTAACTTTGGGTGATACCGGCCTGTACCGGCTCGACGCGATGCAGTCGGGTCCGATCGGCGAGCGCACCTATTTCGCCATCGGCGGCTTCCTGCGCCAGCATGACGGCTATCGCGACGGCGGCTTTCCCAGCGACAAGGGTGGCCAGATCCGCGCCAACCTGAAGCACGACCTCGACAACGGCTTCGTCAAGGTGTCGATGCAATATACCAACGACCACAACATCTTCTACCTTCCGATCCCGGTCGCCGATCCGCGCAATCCCTCTCTCTCGCTCGATCCCTATATCGATTATCACACGGGTACGCTGAACTCTCCGGCGCTCCGCAACGTCAACGTCAAATATCGCGATGGTGCCGGCGTGCTGCAGGGTTTGAACCGGGATCTTGCCGATGGCCGGCACATGCGCTTCTTCAACGTCGGCCTGCAATATGAAGGCGATTTCGATGGCTGGCTGGTTTCGGCCAAGGGCGGCTTCACCAAAGGCAAGAGCAGCTTCGACGCTTTCTATTCGACCACCAACCCGGTTAGCGCGAACACCTTTGCGGCAAGCTATCTGACGGCCGCTCGCACCGCTTTCGGGGCCGACGTGGCGCGGCTCGGCTATGCCGTTGCGGGCACCAACGGCGCGACGGTTTATGATCCGGGCGCGGCTTCGGGCCTCATCATGTCGGGCCAGTATCGCGTTTCCGAATCGGACTTTTATTCGGGGCAGGCCGATCTCAGCGTTACCCGCAAGTTCGAGACCGGCTTGGGCACCCATGACGTACGTATAGGCGTTTATGGGGCGGCTTATGGCAATACGCTCTTTCAGGCCTATCAGGACATGCTGATCGAAGTGCAGAGCCAGCCCCGCACGATCGACCTTGTCGCCTATTCTGCGACGGGCGCCGTGCTCGGCTCGGTCACCCAGAACGGCGTGTTGCGATACACCACGACGCTGAACCAGGGCGAGGCCGATGCGAAGATGGTCGCCGTCTACGCCAATGATACCTGGGAGATTACCGACGGACTGCGGGTCGACGGCGGCATCCGTAAGGAATGGTATGACTATGAAGGCTTTGCGCTGTTGTCGACCGCCGCCGATCTGGGTGATGCGACGACGCTGGCCGACAACGCCACCCGCGCTTTCAGCGGGGCCATCGTTTCGAACAAGCTCAAACCCTCGGCGACCAACTGGACGGCCGGCGTCAATTATGACTTCACGGACAATTTCGGCGCTTACGGCCGCGTTTCGAACCTGGAAGTGCCGCCCCAGATGGGCGTGGTATCCAGCACCGCCCCGACAATCATCAAAACCAAGGCGCGGCAATATGAACTGGGCGTCAAGGCCAGCTTCGGCCCGCACTACCTCTACGTCACCGGCTTTTACACCAAGTTCGATCCTTTCAACGCGACGTTTATCGCGTTCAACCCGGTGACCGGCCGCAATGACCAGCCCGTGCCGTTCATCGGCGAGGCTGTCGCAAAAGGCGTCGAGGTTGACGGCCGGATCAAGCCGGTGAGCTGGTTCGAACTGGCCGGTTCGGTCACCTGGGCCGACCCCCAATATCGTAATCTCGCGAACACGTCGGGCGCCGATCCGACCGCGGTGAACGGCAACCAGATCATCCGCGAGGCCAAGTTTTTCGGCAATGTGCGTCCGTCTGTCCGTTTCCCGGTCGGCGGAGGCGAAGTCGAGATCGCAGGACGTTACGAATGGGTGGGCCGCCGCTACGTCGATCTTTTCAACCTGACGGCGTTGCCCGCTTATCAAACATTCGGCGCAAGCGCGTCGGCGAGCTTTGGCAACTGGCGCTTCCAGGTGGTTGGTGACAATCTGACCAACGCCAAGGGATTGACCGAGGGCAACCCGCGGACCGACCAGCTCGCCGGTCAGGGCGCGGGCGATGCGATCTATGGACGACCTTTATTCGGCCGCAGCTTCCGCTTTATCCTCAGCCGCAGCTGGTAAGGGTGCGCGCAATTCGCACCACAGCCTTGAGCATCTGCCTGGCCGTCGCCTCGTCCCTTTATCCGGGACTGGCGGCGGCGCAGGACCCGGCCGGCTACGCATCGCCCTTTGCCGACACGCTGGCGACCCGCATCTTTCCGCTGTTCGCAATGATGCGGGCGCCCGATTGGGCGCAGGCGCTGCGTGACGATCCCGTTCTGGTGGAACTTGCCGCCGCGCGCGCCGCGCGGGTGCCGGAAAACAGCTGTGCGCCGTCTCCGCAATGTCTGGCCGATGCGTGGATATGGACCGAGGCGGATATCGCCCTGGTGCAGACGCGGTTGCGGCTGATGGTGAGCGATAAAAAGCGCGCCAGGGCGCTCGTGACGCGGCAAATGCGACCTTCCGGGCGCTTCGCCCGCCATGCGGCACTGTCCGATGCGGAGTTTGTGGCCACGGCGTGGGCCGAAACGGCGGCAGCGGTGAACCAGGTCATCGCCGTCTATGCCAAGGGGACACCACCGCGTTATCCCGTTATCGACTCCATCATTTTCAATATTGCCGACCCCAAGATGGCGGACGTGCTGGATACGCACGGCGTCGCCACGGCCGCGCGGGCGAAAGCCGATGATCTTTTCTTCGATCCATCGTTGCGTTACGCGATTGGCCTGCTCCAGATGAACGAGCGTATCGACGCGGGCAGCTACCGGCCGCTATTGGGCGGTGACAATGCCGACACGGCCCGGGCGGTCGCCCGGATGAACTGGCGCGCAAAGCCCTATACCGCGCTGCTGGTGTTCGGCCATGGCCCGGAAGACGTTCAATCGCGCACCGGCGTGATGGGGCATATCCGCCTGGCAATTGCGGCCGATCTGTTCGCGCGCGGTTTGGCCCCTTTCATCATCGTATCGGGGGGCAATGTGCACCCCAACCGCACGCCGTTCAACGAAGCGGTCGAGATGAAGCGCCTGCTGGTCACGCAATATGGCATTCCGGCCGACCGCATCCTGATGGAGCCGCATGCGCGCCATACCACCACCAACCTGCGCAACTGCGCGCGGCTTCTGCTTGCCGCCGGCTTTCCAGAGGATCGGCCGGCGCTGATCGTGTCCGACCATCGCACGATCCAGTATATCGGCGGCGAGGAACTGGCGCTCCGCAACCTGAAGGAAATGGGGGTGCAGCCGGGTCGTCTGGCACCCGGCCCCGATCGCTTCACGCTGCGCTTCGTCCCCGACCCGGTCGCGTTTCACGTCGAACCGGCCGATCCGCTCGATCCCTGACGTCCTGTTCGGAGCAAAGTCCGTGCGCCATTTCCTGTTAGTTTTCGCTGCGGCCGCGTGCGCCGCCGTTCCTGTCCCCGTCCTCGCCTGGGGCGAACGCGCCCACGCAGCAATCGACAGGGCAGCCATCGCAGCGCTGCCCGCCGACGGTCCCATATTCCTTCACAGATATGCCGACTATATTGCAGCATCTTCGACCATGCCCGACAGCTGGCGCAGCGCCTCAGAGCCCTTTTCAAAGATCGAGGAGGATCCCAATCATGGATGGTTCAAGGAGCAGTTCGCATTTTTGAGCCCCATCCCGCGCTCGCGCTACGAGTTTATCCTCGCCTTGCATGACGAGTATCTGCGGATCAAGGACAGCGATCCGGAGCGGGCCAAGCGGACCAACGTGCGCTGGACCGGCACGCTGCCCTATGCGGCAATGGAAAGCTATGGGCGCCTTGTCGTTTGCATGCGCCAGATTCGCGCTGCGCAAAAAGCGGGTGCCGACGCCAGTGTGCCGGAACAGAACTGTGCCTATCAGGTTGCCCGCCTTGGGCATTATATCGGCGACGGTTCGCAGCCGCTCCACGCTTCGGTCAACAGCGATGGATGGCTGGGCGCCAATCCGAAAAACTATACGACCGACCGAAGCATCCATGGCCGTTTCGAGAGCGAGTTTGTCGATGCGATCGCGCTGGAGCCACAGAACCTCGCCGACCGGATCGGCGCACCGGCTCGGCAGCGAGGCGATTTGTTCGATGCCGTCCTGTCCTTCCTCGACGAGGCGGGGAGCCATATGGAAACCGTCTACATCATCGAGAAGAGAGGTGGCTTTGCCAATCCGGAGGATCGGGACGCGCGGGCTCTGGTCTACGGCCGGGCGGCAGCAGGCGCTGCGATGCTCAGGGACATGATCTACCGCGCATGGACCGAGAGCGCCGAGCCGTCCGCTCAGGTGAATCCGTCCCCGCTCGATCTTGCAAATCCTCTCTACAATCCGGCCACTGGTTCCGCGCCCAGTCACTGAGCGCGTTCTCGACGGGATTCGGTCGGGGGTCTTCGGCACAGCTCCGCCTGAAGGGCCAAATGGCATCGTGCGTGACCGATTCGGTTTAGACCGATCGGGTCCTTGCGACGAAGGTCGTGGTGTTCAGAAGCGCGTCGCTACGATAGCAAGGCGCAAATAGCCGCGATGCGAGAAGCGTCGCTCATCTGCGAGCCCCGGATTTGCTTCCGACGTCGATTGACCGCACCGGTCCGCTTGCCGTCTCGCGAACCACAATCGGTCTGACATATCTATTGCAAGTGGCCTGACCACATATTAGTGGTTGGCAGGCATAAGCTGTGTTCGCGTGTTCACGCTAGCGGCAATATAATGCGAGAGCCTGGCGCGTCAGGAAATGAAGCGTGTTCGGGATGCCCTCGCAATAAAAAATTGAGAGGAGCCACGATGTTTCGAAGGATCGCATTTCTAGCTTTGGCCACCGCACCGCTGATAGCGCTGACGCCCGGTTCGGCTGCGCAGGATCAGCGGCAGGCTCCGTGGCAGGACGTCACGCCGCGCGCCGGACTCGCGGGCTGGCACAGCGCTGGGGGGCAGGCGCCCTATCGCGTTGTCGACGGCGAGGTCGTTGGCAGCGCCGTGCCGAACTCGGCGAACAGCTGGCTGGTGTCCGACGCGCTTTACGGCGATTTCATCCTCGAATTCGATGCCAAGACCGACCCGACGCTGAATTCGGGCGTGATGATCCGCGGCCAGAGCCGGCCCGATTATCGAAACGGTGTGGTTCACGGCTATCAGATGGAGATTGATCCCTCGTCGCGGCGCTGGAGCGCCGGCATCTATGACGAACAACGCCGTCAATGGCTCTATACGCTCGGCCGCAACGATGCGGCGCGGCAGGCCTTTCGCTCGGGCGACTGGAACCACTATCGTGTCGAAGCGATCGGGACGCGCCTGCGCACCTGGATCAATGGCGTGCCCGCCGCCGATGTTGTCGACGATGTGGACGCGCGGGGCTTCATCGCTTTCCAGGTGCACTCGGTTGCCGATGCGGTCGCGGCGAAGAAGCCCGAGGCACGTTTCCGCAACGTGCGGATCATCACCGACACGCCCGCCCGCTTTGCCTCGCCCGCGACCAAGGTCGAGCAGCAGGGATGGCTGGCCAATCGCCTGACCGACGCCGAGCGCGGCGCCGGCTGGAAGCTGCTTTGGGATGGCAAGACGACGCAGGGCTGGCGGAGCGCCAAGGGGCCCGCTTTTCCGAAGAAGGGCTGGTCGATCGCCGACGGCATCTTGTCGGTCGAAAAATCGAGCGGCGCCGAAGCGACCAATGGCGGCGACATCATCACCACCCGCGACTACAAGAGTTTCGAGCTGTCGGTCGATTTCCGGCTGACGCCGGGCGCCAATAGCGGGATCAAATATTTCGTCGATCCGAACCTGCTGAAGGGCGACGGATCGGCGATCGGCCTGGAATTTCAATTGCTCGACGATGAGCGCCATCCCGATGCCAAGATGGGCCGCGATGGCAATCGGACGATCGGCTCGCTTTACGATCTGATCACCGCGCGCAACCTCTCCGATCCCGACAGCCTGGGCAAGCGCGTCAACGCGCCGGGCGAATGGAATCGGGCGGTCATCGTCGTGCGCGGCAAGCATGTCGAACATTGGCTGAACGGGTTCAAGGTCGTCGAATATGAACGCGGATCGCCCGCTTTTCGCGAGCTTGTCGCGCGCAGCAAATATGCGAAATGGCCGAACTTCGGCGAATGGGAGCAGGGACCGATCCTGCTCCAGGATCATGGCGACCGGGTCGACTTCCGGTCGATCAAGCTGCGCGAATTCTAAGGGGACAGGACATGATTGACCGCCGTACGATGTTGAAGGGCGCCGCAGCGACGCTGGGCGCCACGATGAGCGCGCGCAGCTATGCGCAGATCAAGGGTGCGAACGATCGCTTGCGTGTGGCGGTGGTTGGCGTGAACGGGCGCGGGCAGGCGCATATGAGCGCTTTTTCGAAGCTGCCGAACGTTTCCGTCACGCATTTCGTCGACGTGGATTCGGCCATCCTCGCGAAGCGCGCGAGCGAATTTGCCGCCAAAGGCCATCCTGCCCCCAAGATCGTGGGGGACTATCGCCGGCTGCTCGACAGCAAGGACGTCGACATCGTCAGCATCGCGACGCCCGATCATTGGCACGCAAAGCTCGCGATCGATTCGATGAATGCGGGGCGCCACGTCTATCTGGAAAAGCCGATCGGCATCGCCCCCGCCGAAGGCGAAGCGCTGATCGCGGCACAGCGCCGCACCGGGCGTCAGTTGCAGGTGGGCAACCAGCAACGGTCGAGTGTGGAGACGCGGCAGCTTGTCGACATGGTCCGGGCAGGCGAGCTCGGCGACGTTTATGAAGCCCAGACCTGGTATGCGAACAATCGCGGGTCGATCGGCAAGGGACAGGAAATCGCGCCGCCGGCCAATCTGAACTGGGATTTGTGGCAGGGACCGCGCCCGCGCGGGCCGTACCGGTCGAACCTGGTGCATTATAACTGGCACTGGTTCTGGAAATACGGGACGGGCGAGATTTGCAACAATGCGATGCACGAGCTCGACATTGCGCGCTGGGCGATGGGCCTGACCTATCCGACCAGCGTGTCGACGCAGGGCGGACGGCATTTCCACCGCGGCGACGATTGGGAAATGTATGATTCGCTCGCGCTCGACCTGATCTACGACGATGGTCGCGCGATCCGCTGGAACGGGCAAAGCTGCAATGGCATCAAGACCTATGGGCGTGGCCGCGGCGTGCTGCTGCTCGGCACCAAAGGGTCGGCCATCGTCGATCGCAACGGGTTCGAGTTGTACGATCTGGAAGGCAAGTTGACGCGGGAGGTGAAGGCCCCGGCCAGTTCGGAAACCACCGGAACGGTCGGCGAGGGTGCGCTCGACATCCTTCATGCCGGCAATCTGGTCGACGTCATCCGCGGCCGCGCCAGCGCGCTCGCATCGCCGATTGCCGAAGGGCATATCAGCACCGCGCTCTGTCACCTCGGCAATATCGCCTATCGCACGAGCGGCGCGCTGACGATCGATCCGGCGACGGGCAAACCGACCAATGCCGATGCCATGAAGCTGTGGTCGGTCGATTATGAGCCGGGCTGGGAGGTCAAGGGCTGACCCCTGGGGCGATCATGACCGACGTTGTGCGCTTTGCTTCGATGGGGACGCGCGTCGAACTGCATCGGTTCGGTGCGGGTGACGACGACGCGTTGACGGCGGCGCAGCGCGCGATCGAGGCGGTCGACGATGCGTTGACGATCCATCGCCCCTCGGCAACGACCGCGCTCAACGAACGCCTGATAGCGGGGCAGGGGGCTGCCATCGACGATGCGCTGCTGTTCGAAGCGCTGGTCACGATCGAGGAGTTGCACGCCTCGACGCTCGGGCTGTTCGATCCCGCGGCCGACCGCCGGTTCGCGTCGGCGGGATGGAGCGCCATCGCATTTGATCGCGGCGCCGCGCGGATCGAGATATCGCAGCCCGTCGCGCTCGATTTCGGCGGATTCGGCAAGGGCTTCGCGCTCGATCGCGCCTGCGCCGTCTTGCGCGAGAAGGGTGTCGTATCGGCGTGCCTGTCGGCCGGGGAAAGTTCGATTGCCGTCGTCGGCGAACACCCGCTTGGCGGCGGCTGGCCGTTCGCGATTGCACACCCGCTGCGCCCCGACGAGATTCTGGTCGAACTCGAACTCACCGACGAATCCGTATCGATCTCGTCGACCGTCGGTGCGGGGACGAACGCGCCGGAACGCGCCGCGATGATACGCCCGACCGATGCCACCATCGTGTCTGCGCCGCGCTGCACGGTTGCCGTCGACCGGCTTGGCGCGCATGCCGAGGCGATGAGCACCGCTTTGCTCGTCGCCGATGAAGATCAGGCGGAGCGCTTGCTGAACGGCGACCGGACGCGCCGTTTTCTATTCGATTTTCTCCGGGGAGCGGCGATCCCCGATCAATCTGCCAGGATGAGTTTTAATGACTGACAATGATTTCGACCTGTCACGGCGATCGTTCATCGATCGCGTGCTGATGGCGACAGCTGGCGCGGGGATGGCCGCAGCGGCGCCCTGGGCAAGCACAGCCGCCCTCGCCGCACCGGTGGCAAAGGGCGATCGCGTACGGCTGGGGGTGATCGGCACGGGCGATCGCGGTCGGGGACTGATCCAGAATATCGCCAAGACCCGCAACTGCACCGTGGCGGCGATCTGCGACAATTTCGAGCTGCATCTGGCAAAGGGGCGCGCGCTGGTCGATGCGTCGACGCGTGCCTTCACCGATCACCGGGCGATGCTCGATGCGGGCGGTCTCGATGCGGTGGTGATCGCGACCCCGCTCGACCTTCATAAACAGCAGAGCTTCGATGCGTTCGATGCGGGGCTTCATGTGTGGTGCGAAAAGGCGATGGCGCGCACGATCGACGATTGTAGCGCGATGGTGAAACGGTCGCAGGACAGCGGCAAGGTGCTGCAGATCGGCCATCAGCGCATGTTCAAACCCACCTATCTGAACGCGGTCCGCCGCGCGAAAGAGGGCGAAATCGGATCGCTTACGCAGATCCGCGCCAGCTGGCACCGGCAAAGCAGCTGGCGCCGGCCGGTTCCCGCCGGGGCTACCGACCGCCAGATCAACTGGCGCCTGTATCGCGACAGCTCGGCGGGGTTGATGACCGAACTGGCGACGCACCAGATTCAGGTCAGCAACCTGTTCTTCGACGCCGTACCGACCCGCGTGATGGGATCGGGCAGCATCTGTTTCTGGAAGGACGGGCGCGAGGTCTATGACCATGTCGCGCTGATCTATGAATATGCGGGGGGCCGCAAACTGATCTACACCTCGCTGCTGAACAATGCGCGTTACGGCTGCGAAGAGCAGATTCAGGGCAGCAAGGGGACGATCGAACCCGAACTCGGTCGCATTTACAAGGAACTGCCGCCGAAAGAGCTGGCGCTGCTACGGATGCAGGCCGACGTGGCGAGCGGGAAAAAACGTGCGGTCCCGATCGGCGGGGCGACCTGGTTCGCCGAGCTTCCTGTCACGACCCCCGGGGAGCCGCTTGGCTGGGGCGAATATGACGAGACGATGCTGCAGTTCGAGGGCTTTGGCGAGGCGGTGCGGACGGGCAAGCCGCTGCCCGGCCTGTTGTCGCAAGCCTATTATGCGAGCGTCGCGTCGCTGCTTGGCGAGCAGGCGATGGACAGCGGTCAAATACTGGCCTGGCCGACGTCGCTGATCGCTATCTGAAGAAGGAACAAGCCATGACCGATACCAACCGGCGCGATCTTCTGGGCCTTGGCCTGACCGCGGGGCTGGCCGCGGGCTTCGCGGCCGATGCGCTGGCGCAGTCCGCGGCGCGCGGCGATGCGCCGACCGAGGGCGCACCCGCACGCCCGGCGCCGGAAGCGAAATATCGCGTGCCATTCGCGGTGATCGGGCTCGATCATAATCACATCTATGGCATCACTGACGCGGTGATCCGGGGTGGCGGCGTTCTCACGACCTTCCATGCGACCGATCCCAAACAGATTGCGATGTTCCGCGCGCGCTATGGCGATATCGCGCTCGCGCGGTCCGAAGACGAGATTCTGGGCAATCCCGCGATCAAGCTGGTCTGCAGCGCGGCGATTCCGGGGCTGCGCGCGCCGCTGGGCATCCGCGTCATGCGCGCAGGCAAGGATTATCTCAGCGACAAGGCGGCGATTACCTCGCTGAAGCAGCTGGCCGATGTTCGCCGTGCGATCAAGGAGACCGGCCGCAAGTTTGCGATCATGTATTCCGAACGACTGGAAGTGCCCGCGGCGGTCATGGCGGGCCAGCTTGTCCACGACGGCGCGATCGGGCGCGTCATCCAGACGGTCAACCTCGCCCCGCATCGACTGGCCGCGGCATCCCGCCCCGACTGGTTCTGGGACACGGCGCGCAACGGCGGGATCCTCACCGATATCGGCAGCCATCAGGCCGATCAGTTCGTCTATCTGACGGGCAGCAAGCGTGCGCATGTCGTCGCATCGCAAACCGGCAATTTTGCGCATCCCGAACGTCCGGCGTTCGAGGATTTCGGCGATATGGTGCTGAGCGGCGACGGCGGCACCGGCTATGTTCGCGTCGATTGGTTCACGCCCGATGGTTTGCCGACCTGGGGCGATGGCCGTCTCTTCATTCTGGGCACCGAAGGTTATATCGAGCTCAGGAAATATGTCGATATCGCCGGCCGGCCCGGCGGAAATCACCTGCTTATCGCCGACCGGAAGGGTGTTCGGTATCTGGACTGCTCCAAAGTGCCTCTGCCATTTGGCCCGCAGTTCGTCACCGACATCGTCGAAGGGACATCGGTGGCGCAAGATCAGGAGGGAGCGTTGCTCGCCGCCGAACTGGTGCTGACGGCGCAGGCGCATGCCAAGCCCGCTCGGCAACAAGCGACCTTGTAACGCATAGGCCAACAAGATAGCGGTTTCCTCATGGGGAATGGCATGGAATCAAAACGGCTCTACGAACGCGTATCCACCGATATCGCGGCCAAGATCGAGGCGGGGGAATATCCGATCGGTACGCGTTTGCCGTCGGAGCGGCAACTCGCCCAGTCCTATGACGTATCGCGGCCGACGGTTCGCGAGGCGATCATCGCGCTCGAGGTCGACGGGATGGTCGAAGTGCGCAAAGGATCGGGCGTCTATGTGACGGCAATTTCGCATGCCGATGTTGACGGCCCCTCCGCCGACGTCGGTCCCTTCGAACTGCTCGAAGCGCGCCGTCAGATCGAGGGGGAGGTTGCCGCGCTCGCGGCCGGACGGATCACCGACGAACAGCTTGCGGAGCTTCGTACGCTCGTAAAAGCGATGGGCGATGCCGGCGGCGACAGCGCGCGCGCCGAGGTGGCCGACCGCCAGTTCCACGAACTGATCGCCAGCGCGAGCCTGAACAGCGCTTTCGTCGCGGTCGTGGAATCGCTGTGGGACATGCGCGCGCGCTCTTCGCTCTATCGTCTGCTCAGCAGCAAGGCGCATATCGCGGGGGTGACCCCGAGCGTTGCCGAGCATGAGGATATTGTCCTCGCGCTGGAAGCGCGCGATCCAGCGGCGGCGCGCGCCGCGATGCAAAAGCATCTGGCGCGCGCGCTCGAAGCGCTGTTGGAGGCAACCGAAGTGCACGAGGTCGAACTGGCCCGAAAGCGGGTCGCCGATGAACGGAGCCGCTACACCCAGTAATCCGGCTATACCCTTTGCCTATCCCTATCGCCTGACATCGAAACCCTCGCTCAGGAAGGCTTCGATATCGGATCGCCCGAACAGGCTCGCATCGCCGGGAAGCGAATGCTTCAGCGCGGCGAGCGCCAGTCCGGTCTGCGCCGCAACCGCGATGGATTGGTCGCGCAGCAGCGCATCGAACACGCCCGCGGCGAATGCGTCGCCGGTGCCGATGCGGTCGACGATACCGGCCACCCTGATCTCCTCGGTCTGGGCGAAGTCGTCGCGCGTATCGATCCGCGCGGCGAGGCGGTGATGGTCCACATCCTCGACATGGCGCGCGGTCGAGGCGATCAGCGCCAGCTTGGGAAAGGCATCAAATGCCGCGTCCGCCGCGGTCCGTCGACGCGCCGGCCCGTCATCGCCGAAATCGCGGCCGAGCAGGAGCGCGATGTCGCGATGATTGCCGAACATGATATCGGCCAGGCCGACCAGCCGGGACAGGATGGCCCTGGCATCACCGTCCCAGCTTTCCCACAGGCGCGCACGATAATTGCCGTCGAACGAGACAGGAATAGCAAGCCGCGTCGCGGCGTCTGCGGCAGCGAAGGCCGCTGCCGTTCCGCCGGGGCCCAGCGCCGGGGTGATTCCCGACAGGTGCAGACGGCCGGCGCCGGCGAGGAGCCGATCCCAGTCCCAGTCCGCTGCGGGGGCGTCAGCGAAAGCGGAATGGGCGCGATCGTAGACTATGTTGGTAGCGCGCAAACCGGCGCCGCTCACTGCATAATAGGCCCCCATCCGTCCGGGCCGCCGCGCGACGGCCGAACAATCGACGCCGTGCCCCCGCAGCGCGGCGACGGCGGCGTCGCCGAGCGGATCGTCGGGCACGGCGCTGACGATCGCCGTGTCGTGGCCGAGCCGCGCGAGCGCGGTTGCGACATTGGCCTCGGCGCCGCCGATCCAGACGTCGAGCCGCGGCGTCTGGAGCAGAAGTTCGCGCCCCGGGGGCGACATGCGCAGCAGGATTTCGCCAAAGGCGACAAAGCGTCCCATGTTGGTCAGTTCCTTTCGGTCGGAATCCCGGCCGCGCCGGGCATCGTCCCGGCGGGTAGCCGGTCCGCTCATATCGTCCTCTCCAGGTTCGACCTGCTTCTTCCGGCCCGTCGGCTTGGAGCATGTGCAAGCCTATTTGGTATGGCCAATTTTGACAATCGCTTTTTTATCGCCTCATGACGGGGGCTATGCGAAACCCCGAAAATGCTCGTTTTCATTCAATATGGCCAATTTGGTCGTCGAAAAATTCTCTCCCATTCTATAAAATTACGCCAACATAGCTAGGTTTCGGCTGTGGGTCGATCCATATGGCCTGTTGGCATTTCCGGAAAATATGTGACAAGCCACTTATTGCAATCGGTCTGACCAATCTCTATAGGTGTTGCATAGAGGGGCGCGGAAAGCGTCCGGACTGTTGTGGAGAATGTGATGCGGGCCTTCATTTTCGATAGCGCATGGCGCGGCCTTTGATCGGCGGAGCCTTGCTGCCTGAGGGAGCCTCCGGCGCGCTCGCTCCGGCCCAGGGCGCGCCCGACGCGACGGCGGGCGACATCATCGGTACTGCGCAGAAACGCGAGCAGAACTTCTAGCCATCCCCAGCCTTGCCGGGGTTCGTTCGGACGGATCCCGGCATTTTTCTGATGCCACGGGAGAGACATATGACGCAGGCCATTGCAGCAGGATCGGCGCCGCCGGTGCCCAGGACGGGGCGCTATCGCTGGCTGATCGTCGCGCTGCTGTTCGCGGCCACGACGGTCAATTATATCGACCGCACGATGCTCGGCCTGCTGGCGCCCGTTCTCGGTGAGGAGATGCGGTGGAGCGAGAATGACTATGGCAACATCGTCATGGCATTTCAGGCCGCCTATGCGCTCGGCTTTCTGCTGATGGGCTGGCTGATCGACCGCTTCGGACCCAAGATCGGCTACAGCATTGCGATCGCCATCTGGACGATCGGCCATGTCGCCCATGGTTTCGCGGGGTCGATCGCCTCTTTCATGGCCGCGCGTGTCGTCCTCGGCGTCGGCGAGGCGGGGCATTTTCCCGCCGTCGTCCGCGCGTCGAGCGAGTGGTTTCCCCAAAAAGAGCGCGCTTTTGCGATCGGCTGGGTTAACAGCGCGACGACGATCGGGGTCATTCTGACCGCGCCGACGATCTGGCTGTTCATGGTCTGGGCGGGTTTCGACTGGCGTCAGACCTTCATCTACACCGGCGTATTTGGCGCTCTCCTGCTGATATTGTGGCTGTGGCTCTACAGCAATCCGCGTGAGAGCGGGAAGGTCAGCGATGCCGAGCTCGCGTGGATCGAGCATGATCCGCCCGAGCAGGTCGCGCGCCTCGGCTGGTCGAAAATCGTCACCAAGCGCGAAGCATGGGCCTTTGCGGTCGCCAAATTCCTCATCGATCCGGTCTGGTATCTGATGCTGTTCTGGCTGCCCAAATATTTCGCCAGTACCTATGATGTCGACCTCAAGGTCGTGCTGCTGCCGATGATCGTCATGTACCTGCTCTCCGACGTCGGCAGTATCGCGGGCGGCTGGCTCTCCTCGAAGCTGATCCAGCGCGGGCGCACCCCCAATTTCGCGCGCAAGCTGACGATGGTGATCGCCGGTTGTTTCGTCCTGCCGCTGTTGTTCGTCACGGGCCTCGACAATATGTGGCTGGCCATCGTCCTGATCGGTCTCGCGCTCGCCGGGCATCAGGCCTTTTCGTCGACGCTCCTCTCGATCCCGCCCGACATGTTCCCCAAACGCGCGGTCGGGTCGGTGATCGGACTTGGCGGCTTCATGGGCGGCATCGGCGGGATGATCATGGCCAAGTCGACCGGGCTGGTGCTCGACGCGACAAACGGCAATTACACGATCATCTTCGCCGTGTGCACGACGGTCTATTTCCTCGCCGTGCTGGCGCTCCATCTCCTGAGTCCGCGCCTGACGCCGGTCACTGTCGAAAGCGAAGGCACCCCCGCATGACCCGCCCGTTTCAGCTTCATCCCGATCGCCTGTTCCCGTCCGATCTCGCGCAGCGCGATATTTGCCGGCGCCTTTATGCCGAGGTTGCCGACCTGCCGATCGTCAGCCCGCACGGGCACACAGACCCAAGCTGGTTCGCGGGCAACGCATCGTTCGGCAATGCCGCCGAGTTCCTGTTGCATCCCGACCATTATGCGTTCCGGATGCTCTATTCGCAGGGCATTTCGCTCGACGCGTTGGGGATCCGCAACAAGGCGGCCGGCCCCCGCGAGAGCTGGCGGCTGTTCGCCCAAAACTATCATTTGTTCCGCGGCACGCCGACGCGGATGTGGATGGACTGGGTCTTCGCCGAGGCTTTCGGGTTCGATGTGCAATTCTCGGGCGAGACGTCGGACCTCTATTACGACCGGATCACCGAGGCGCTCGCGACCGATGCCTTCCGCCCGCGCGCGCTGTACGACCGGTTCGGGATCGAGGTGATCGCAACGACCGAAAGCCCGCTCGATACCCTCGAGCACCACGCGGCCGTTCGCGCCGCCAACGCCAGCGGCGAATGGCTGGGTAAGGTGATCACAGCCTATCGCCCCGATCCCGTGATCGATCCCGAGTTCGAGGGCTTTCGCGATAACCTCAAACGCTTCTCCGACCTCTCGGGCGAGGATGCCTTCAGCTACGCGGGCTACCTCGCCGCGCATCGCAATCGCCGCGCCTTCTTCGCCGAGATGGGCGCGACCTCGACCGACCATGGCCATCCGACCGCGGCGACCGCCGACCTGTCGGACGCCGAGGCTGAAGCCTTGTTCGCGCGCGTTACCGGGGACAGCGTGAGCGGCGCCGATGCCGAGCTATTCCGCGCGCATATGCTGACGGTGATGGCGGGGATGAGCCTCGACGACGGGCTCGTCATGCAGATCCACCCGGGCAGCTTCCGCAACCACAACCCGTGGCTGTTCGACCACTATGGCCGCGATAAGGGCGCCGATATCCCGACCGCGACCGACTATGTCCACGCGCTGCGCCCATTGCTTGGGCGTTATGGCAACGAAGCCGCGCTGACGATCATCCTCTTTACATTGGACGAGACAAGTTATGCGCGCGAACTCGCGCCGCTCGCGGGCCATTATCCGGCGCTGAAGCTCGGCCCGGCCTGGTGGTTCCACGACAGCCCCGAAGGGATGCGGCGCTTTCGCAGTCAGACCACCGAGACGGCGGGCTTCTACAATAGCGTCGGTTTCAACGACGATACGCGCGCCTTCCTGTCGATCCCCGCCCGCCACGACGTCGCGCGGCGCATCGACTGCGGCTTCCTTGCGCAGCTCGTGGCAGAGCATCGCATGGAGGAGTGGGAAGCCGCCGAACTCGCGGTCGACCTCAGCTACAATCTCGCCAAGGCCGCGTACAAGCTGTGAGGCTGTCGGCGCAAACGAAGCTTCCGGCGTCGGTGCAGGCGCCGGGCTATGATCGTACCGCGCAGGCGGCGGGCATCGTCCATATCGGCATCGGCGCCTTCCACCGCGCGCATCAGGCGGTGTACACCGACGATGCGATGGGCGCGGGGGATCGCGACTGGGGCATCATCGGGGTGTCGCTCCGTTCAGGGGACGTCGCGGCACAGCTGAACCCGCAGGATGGGCTTTACACGGTCAGCACACGGAGCGTCGCCGGAACCGAAATACGATTGATCGGCGCGGTCCAGCAGGTGCTCGTCGCTTCCGACAATCCGCAGGCCGTGGCCGATGCGATTGCGGCACCGACGACGCGCATCATCAGCTTCACGGTCACCGAGAAGGGCTATCTGCGCCGGGCCGATGGCTCGCTCGATCTGGCTGCGGCGGCCGGCGGTTCCAGCCTCTATCGCTTCGTCGCGGCAGGGCTCGGGGCGCGCCAGGCCGCGGGCCTGCCCGGGCTGACGCTGCTCAGCTGCGACAATCTGGCGGGCAATGGCGCGGTGCTGCGCCGGCTGATGCGTGACTATCTCGCCGCTTGTCATCCCGACCTTTCGGCGTGGTTCGACAGCGAATGCCGATGCCCGGCGACGATGATCGACCGCATCGTCCCCGCGACCACCGATGCCGACCGCGCCGCCGTCGAAGCCGTGCTCGGCGTCCGCGACGAGGGCGCGGTGGTCACCGAGGCGTTCAGCCAATGGGTTATCGAGGATGATTTTGCCGGCCCGCGGCCGCGCTGGGAACAGGTCGGCGCCGAACTGGTTGCCGACGTCGCGCCCTATGAGACCGCCAAACTGCGCATGCTCAACGGCGCGCATTCGGCGCTCGCCTATATCGGGCTCGGGAAAGGCCACGATTTTGTCCATCAGGCGATCGCCGACCCGGCGATCCGGCCAGTGATCGAACGACTGATGCGCGAGGAAGCCGCACCGACGATCGACGCCGCGCCGGGGCAGGACCTCTCGGCCTATGCCGACGCCCTGCTCGACCGTTTCGCCAATCCCGCGCTGAACCACCGGCTGATCCAGATCGCGATGGACGGCAGCCAGAAGATTCCGCAGCGCTGGCTCGAAACGCTCGCCTGGCACCAGCACCGTGGGCAGCGTTGCCCTTCGCTCGAGGCTGCGATCGCTGCATGGATCGCTTTCCTGCGCAGCGACCATACGATCGACGATCCGCTTGGCGATAAGCTACGCGAAGCGGTCGCAGCTCCCGATGCAACGCAAAGGCTGTTCGGTGAAGGCGCGCTGATCGCCTCCGAGTGGCGGCCCGAAAGCCTAGCCTAATTCCGTCATCCCGGCGAAGGCCGGGATCTCGTCGTCGAAATATGATGCACCGGCGAGATCCCGGCTTCCGCCGGGATGACGATTAGTTTGGCACCAGCACCCCGGCTCTCCCGCACCTCAACAGATCACCAGTTGAACATCGTTCCGTCTTCGAGCCGGGCGACGGGCAGATAGGCGGGCTGATAGGGATATTTTGCCGCCAGCTTCTCGTCGATGTCGACGCCGTGCCCCGGGGCATCGCCCGCATACATATATCCCTGCTCGAAACGGTAGTTGTGCGGGAAAACTTCGTCGGTCTCGGGCGTGTGGCGCATATATTCCTGGATCCCGAAATTGGGGACCCAGCTATCGAAGTGGAGCGCCGCGCCCATGCACACGGGCGACAGGTCGGTCGCGCCATGGCTGCCGGTCTTGATCTGATAGATCGCGGCGAGGTCGGCGATCCGCCGCAAATGCGTGATTCCGCCGGCGTGGACCACGGTCGCGCGGATATAGTCGATCAGCTGGTTCTGGATCAGGTCCTTGCAGTCCCAGATCGTGTTGAAAATCTCGCCGACGGCCAGCGGGGTCGTCGTATGCTGGCGAATGAGTTTGAACGCTTCCTGATTTTCCGCCGGCGTCGCATCTTCGAGCCAGAATAATTTTGCGGGCTCCAGCGCCTTGCCGAGTTGGGCGGCTTCGATGGGGGTCATCCGATGATGGCCGTCATGGAGCAGGTGATGCTCGAACCCATAGGTGTCGCGGATTTTTTCGAATAATTTGGGGATGTGGTCGAGATATTTCTTCGTATCCCAGATCGTCAGCGACGGCAGCGCGGCGTCGGCGGGCTCATAGAACAGCTTGCCGCGGCCGACGCCATAAGCGTCCTTGATCCCCGGAACCCCCGATTGTGCGCGAATGGCCTTATATCCGAGGTCGATATAATGGCCGACGGCATCGACGGTTTCGGCAATGTCGGCGCCATTGGCATGGCCATAGACCATCACGCCGTCGCGGCTCTTTCCGCCGAGCAGGTCGTAGATCGGCATGCCCGCCATCTTGCCCTTGATATCCCAAAGCGCCGTGTCGACCGCCGCGATCGCCGACATGGTGACAGGGCCGCGCCGCCAATAGGCGCCGCGATAGAGATACTGCCAGATATCCTCGATCCGGCGCGGATCCATCCCGATCAGGCACGGGATGACATGGTCTTCGAGATAGGAAACGACAGAGAGCTCGCGCCCGTTCAGCGTCGCATCGCCGATTCCGAAAACCCCCTGATCGGTCTCGATTTTCAAGGTCACGAAATTGCGCCCCGGACATGTCACGATGACGCGGGCAGACTGGATCTTCATGCTATTTTCCTGTTCTCGTTTCGGGGAGCCGATCGGCTGCTCCCATTGCTCATAGCATCTGCCTTACCATTTTCAATAAAATTGGTAATACCAATTATGACAATTTATGGACCGGTTTTAACCTGGTTTCCGCCGCGCGCACGAGAGCGGTCCTAGCCCGCAACATATCGCCGCGAGCATAGTCGGAAAACCGACCGATGCTCACGGCGACAGGGAGAAGCTCAGAACTGGAAATTGACTGCCAGGCTGAACGTGCGGCCGAAATAGGAGGTGTAGAGCGGGTCTTTCCGCGTGGTGTCGGTGTAGAGGCGATTGGTTTCGTTGGTGATGTTCGACACCTCGGCGATGAGCTTGATATTTTCGTTGATGTTGTACGAGGCCGAAGCGTCGACGAAGATCGAGCTCGCATTGACGTTCGCGTCGCTGTCGGTCGGACCCGGGACGCCGGTGAGGAAGGCCGCCCGATAGTTGACCGTCGACCGGACGCTGAATTTATCGTCCTCATAATAGAGCGTGGCGCTGGCGGTTTCCGGCGAGAGACCGACGAGAGGCGCCCTGCGCGTGAGGGTCGGCGAGATGATGTAATTGATGCTCGAGCGCACCCGCGTGAAGTTGGCGAGCAGGCCGAAATTGCTGAGCGCGCCGGGCAGGAAACGGAACGGCAGCTGGAGGTTCGCCTCGAACCCGCGCAGCGGCCCGCCGTCGGTGTTGTTGCTGCGTGTCACGCTGAACAGTTCGTCGGGCGTGATGCCCGTGCCCGTGCCCTCCAGCAGCGACAGCGGGAGCCCGAGATCGCGGAACGGCACCAGCTGGTTAGTATTCTGGATATAGGTTTCGATATTCTTGTAGAAATAGGCGACCGACAGCAGTGAACCGGGCGCGAAATACCATTCGAGTGCGGCGTCGATCGTGTTGGCCCGGATCGGATCGAGATAGGGGTTGGTGATCGAGGCGGTGCGGATCACGATGTTCGCGCTGCCGCTGGGGATGAGCTGCCCATAGGACGGGCGCGACATCACGCGCGCCGCGGAGAAACGCGCGATAAGGTCGGGCGTGACGTCGAGCGCGAGGTTTATCGACGGCAGCCATTCATCATAGCTACGCTCCACCGTCGAGATCACATATCGCGTGGGATAGGGCGACCCGGCCGGCGCGGCGGTGGGGATCGGCCCATATGTGTCGAAGCTGGTGCGGACATAGCGGACGCCGGCATCGCCGCGCAGCGCGAATGGCAAGACGTCTTCGGTGTCGAACTTCACCATGGCATAGCCCGACGTATATTTCTCGTCGACCCCGCCATAGGTGCCCTTGGCGCACTCCAGGTTGCAATATTGATAGCTGCTGAAGTTCACCGCTTCGCGGAACTTGTCCGGATCGATCGCGAGGAAATCCTGCATCTGGCCGTTCAGATTCTTGCCGATGTTCTTCGTCACGAAGGTGATGTCGGCGAGCGACACGCCGGCGGGGAGCACCTGCGGCAACGACTGGGCGGGGATCAACTGCCGCTCGCGCGCGGTATATTTGTTGGTGCGATACTGGCCACCCACCTGAATGGTGAAGTTCGGCGCCGCCTCCCACTCGGCGTTGAGTTCGAAGGTCTTGCTGACGATCGTATTTTTACGGATGAAGCTCGAAATCTGACCGCGCTGCGTGCCGTCGGCCAGCGGCGGGCCAAACAGGAAATTGCCCGGATTGGTCAGGTCGATGCCGTAACCGATCTTCGGGACATCCGGATTATCGCGAAAGTCGATCGAAAAATTATCGGTGTCGTTCGAATCCATCGCGACCTGGAGGCGGTCGACGTTCAATTTGGAATCGTTGATGCCGGCCAGGCCGAAGACGCGGAACGTGTCGGAGAAGCGATGGTCGAAGTTGAGGTTCACCTGGCGGAAGGTCGAGGTGAAACGCTCGTCCTGCATTTCCGATCGCAGGTCGACGCCGTCCCACAGGCCATGGATCAGCGACCCGTTGTCGTCGACTTCGATGTCGCGGATCGACATCATCGGCTGGCCGTTGTTCGAGGCGGTGCGGCCCATCGAGCGCGCATCGAGCATCGTGTCGAGACGATTGACCTTGAAGCGCGAATACAGGCCGTCGAGCGAGATATCGGTGTCGTCGGTGGGTTTCCACTGCAGCGTCAGCGACCCGGCCATACGCTCCTGATTCTGGCTGCCCTTCACCGGACGGGGCAGGCGCGGCAGGAACACCCCGCCACCCGGGCGGCCCGACACGCCCGTGCGGCTCATGATATAATCATAGGCTTCCTTGGTGCTGGTGCGGGGGTTGCCGGCGCTGCAGTTGTTGGCGTCGGCGCCGACCGGGGTGCCGCCATTGGCATAGCCCGGCGCGGGGCTGTTCACCGGTACGCCGCCAAAAGTGTAGCCGACGGGCGTGCAAAAGGGAAAGATGATGCCGCCCTGCGACTGCCCGGCGACGTAGGACGGCAGGATGTCGACCGCCGAATAGGCGTATTCGTCGATGTGGCGCTTCGAATAGGCGAGGCTGGCGAGCACGCCGAATGTGTCGCCGAACTGCTTGGAAACGAGCGCGGACAGGCGCGGATCGGCCTTTTTGCTGATGTCGTTGTAGATTCCGCGCGCCGTGCCCGAGAAGACGAAGTCCTCCTTCTGGTCGAACGGCCGGGGTGCGCGCAGGTCGACCGTCGCGCCGAGCGAGCCTTCCTCGACGTCGGCGGAGGTCGTCTTGCGGACCGAAAGCGCGGAGAAGATTTCGGTCGGGAAGGTCACGAAGTCAAACGAGCGCCCCGTTGCGACGCCGCCGCGGATATCGCTGCCGCTGACCTGCGAGGTGCCCTCCATCCCGTTGATCCGCACGCGGGTGAATTGTGCGCCGAGACCGCGAACCGAGATATTGCGCCCCTCGCCGCCATCGCCGCGCGACAAGGCGACGCCAGGAATGCGCTGCATCGATTCGGCGAGGTTGGAATCGGGAAATTTGCCGATGTCTTCGGCGACGATACTATCGACCGCCGCGGTTTCCTGTCGCTTCAGGTTCAGCGCGCTATTTAGCGAACCACGGAAACCGGTGACGATGATCTCTTGCGTATCGGCTGGGGGGGATTCGGTGTTCTCGGCTGTCGGACTGGTTTGTTCGGCCGGTGCCTGCGTAGCCGTCTGGCCATGGGCCGGCGACATGATCAGCAAGCTCATCAGACTCGTTGAAATAAGCAGGCGGCGCCTGCTGCAGCTCTCGCGACTCATTCTTCTCTCCCTTCGGCCTGCACCAAGATCCGTCGCCCTTTTGTGATCAGGGCGACCGATTTGACGTCGTGTGTCCTGTTGCCGGATAGACTTGTCAGTCCAATTTGGCAAGAGTGCCTTACCAATTATCGGAATGACGGGGATTATGCGCAGATTTCGCGCGTATAGACGGCCGCCATCGCGCGTTCGGGACATTTGGTCAGGCCAATATCGGCCCCGTGGAACAGGCCGGCCCGCATTAACGTGGGGGCTCCATGATGCCGTGCGTCGTCGGCGCTTCCCTCTCTTCAGAGGGGAGAAGGCGTTAGCGCTCCCGCGCCGCCGTCGTGCGGATCTCGTCGATCGGGCTCAACAGATAGGAGGCGAGCGAGCGGCGGCCGGTGCGGATGTCGGCGGTGACCGCCATGCCGGGGGTGAGGGGGATCGCCCTACCATCGCGCACGATCGTTGCGCGGTCCAGCGTCACCCGCGCGGTGTAGATCAGCCCGCGCTTCTCGTCCTGCACCGCGTCCGAGCTGATCTGCTCGAGCCTGCCCGGCACCGCGCCGTAGCGCGTGAAGGAAAAGGCTTCGACCTTGAGCGCGACGGGTTGGCCGGCGCGGACGAAGCCGACATCCTTGTTGGCGATCGCCACTTCGGCAACCAGCTTCCCGCGTGCCGGCACGATCACCATGATCGGCTTTGCCGCCTCGACGACGCCGCCGACGGTGTGGACGGCGAGCTGCGTGACCGTGCCGTCGACGGGGCTGACGAGGCGTTGGAGGCTGCTGCGTTTCGTCGCCTTGGTCAGCTCCTCCTGGCGCAGCCGTGCGTCGCTCTCGGCCTTGGCGAGATCGGCGAGGATGCGCGCGCGCGCCTCGGCGGTGGACTGGCTCGAATTGCCGCCGGCCACCGCGATCTGCGCCTCCGCCTTGCGTGCGGTGGCGAGCGCGGCATCGCGGTCGCGCGCGGCGACGAGGCGCTGGCGGCGCATCTCGATCACGCGCAGCTTCGAGACATAGCCCTTTTCGAGCAGCGTCTCGTTGGCGGCGATCTGCTCGTCGAGCAACGGCAGGGTCTCAGCGAGCTTGTCGGCCTGGATCTGCGCCTCGGCGCGGGCGGCGCGGGCGGATTCGGTGTCGGCGGCACGCGTCTGGCTACCCGCCCGGATCTCGGCGAGCTGGGCGCGGGCGAGCGCGATCTGGGTGGCGGCGACGTCGGCCGTGGTGCCGGCGGGTGGGGTGAAGCGCAGGCCCTGGCCGTCGAGTGCGGACAATATGGCGCGCAGCCGTGCGGCATCGAGCATGGCGGTTTCCAGCGCCTTGCCGGCTTGCGCCGTGTCGGCATCCGAGACGGTGGGATCGAGCTCGACCAGCGGCTGACCGGCGCGGACGCGCTGGCCGTCGCGGACCAATATGGCGTGAACGATCCCCGCCGCGCCGGGCTGGATCAGCTTGACGTCGTCGGCGGGGACTAGCTTGCCCGGCGCCGAGGCGACGACGTCGACGCGGCCAAGGACGAGCCAGAGCAACGCGACGGCGAACAGGCCGAGCAATAGCCAGGAAGTGACCCGCGCGGTCGGCGACACGGGGCGCTCGACCACTTCGAGCGCGGCGGGAAGGAAGTCGGTCTCCTCGGTGCGCAATATCCCGCGCGACCGCGCGCGTTCATTGTCGAGCGCGTCGCGAACGGCGGTCCAGTGGCGCGTGAGCGCGGTCATGCCGCGGCCCCCGCCTGAACGCCGATCTGACGGTGATGGAGCGCGGCATAGCGGCCGCCGAGGCGAAGCAGCTCGTCATGCGTGCCGCTCTCCACGATCCGTCCCCTGTCGAGCGTCAGGATGCGGTCGCACTGGCGGATCGCCGAGAGGCGGTGCGCGATGATCAGCACCGTACGGCCGGCGGCGATCGCCTTGAGGTTGCGCTGGACGATCTCCTCGCTCTCGGCGTCGAGCGCCGAGGTCGCCTCGTCGAGGATCAGGATGCGCGGATTGGTGATCAGCGCGCGCGCGATGGCGAGGCGCTGGCGCTGGCCTCCGGAGAAATTGACGCCGCGCTCCTCGACGATCGTGTCATAGCCGCGCGGCAGCTCCAGAATGAAGTCGTGCGCGCCGGCGAGGCGGGCGGCGGTCATCACCCGCTCGATCGGCGTGACGGGATCGGCGAGCGCGATATTTTCGCGGATCGAGCGGTTGAACAGGATATTCTCCTGCAACACCACGCCGATCTGACGGCGCAGCCAGGCGGGATCGATCTGGGCGATGTCGACGCCGTCGATCAGCACGCGGCCGCTGGCCGGCAGATAGAGACGCTGGAGCAATTTGGTGAGCGTCGACTTGCCCGAGCCCGAGGCGCCGGCGATGCCGAGCGTCGCGCCGGCGGGCAGATCGAGGTCGATGTCGTCGAGCGTCCACGGGCCTTCGGCGGCATAGCGGAAGCGGACGGCCTCGAAGCGGACATGGCCGGCGAGCGCAGGCAAAGTTGTGCGCGATCCGGCGCCGGGTTCGGGGCCGCTATTGAGGATGTCGCCGATCCGCTGGACCGAGAGGCGGACCTGCTGGAAGTCCTGCCACAGCTGCGCCATGCGGATCACCGGGCCGGAGACGCGCTGCGCGAACATGTTGAACGCGACCAGCCCGCCGATGGTCAGCGCGCCGGCGATCACCTGCTGCGCGCCGAAGAACAGGATCGCGGCGAGGCTGAGTTTCGAGATGAGCTGGACCGCCTGGCTTCCCGAATTGCCGAGGTTGATCACGCGCTGGTTGGCGGCGCTGTACGCGGCGAGCTGGCGTTCCCAGCGGTCCTGCCATTGCGGCTCGACCGCCGCGGCTTTGAGCGTCTGCATGCCCGAGACGCTCTCGACGAGCAGCGCGTTGTTGGCGGCGCCGCGCGCGAACTTCTCGTCGAGCCGGCGGCGCAAGGGGCCGGTGACGACGAGCGAGACGATCACATAAGCGGGGAGGGTGAGCGCGACGATGGCGAAGAGGAGCGGTGAATAGAGGTACATCGCGACGAGGAAGACGATCGTGAACAGCGGATCGACGAGTACGGTGAGCGAGGCGCTGGTCATAAATTCGCGCACCGTCTCCAGCTCGCGGACGCGGGTCACCGTGTCGCCGACGCGGCGATTCTCGAAATAGGCAAGCGGCAGCCGGAGCAGGTGGCGGAAGAGGCGGCTGCCCAGCTCGACGTCGAGCTTCTGGCTCGTCTCCGAATAGAGCCGGGTGCGCAGCCAGCCGAACGCGACTTCCCACAGCGAGACGACCACCAGCCCGATGCTGAGCACCTGCAGCGTTGCCAGGCTGTTGTGCGCGAGCACCTTGTCGACGACATTCTGGAAGAAGAGCGGCGCGGCGAGGCCGAGCAGGTTGAGCGCGAGGGTGATCAGCAGCACCTCGCCGATCAGCTTTCGATATTTGACGATCTGGGGGACGAACCAGGTCATGTCGAAGGCGGGCGCCGCGACTTGCGCGGCGTCGCGGGTGGCGACGAGGAGCAGCGCGCCCGACCAGCGGGCCTCCAGCGCGGCGCGGTCCCATCGCTCGATTTCGGCACCGGGGCGCTGGATCGCCACGGCATCCTCGCCGACGCGGCCGATCACGAACCAGCCCTCGGCGCCGGTCGCCATCACAGGCATGGGCAGGCGTCTCAATCGCTCGAAATCGGCGGTCGTGGCGCGGGCGCGGACACCTTCGATGCGCTTGGCCAAGCGTAGCAGATCGGATGCCGTGACAGGGTCGGCATGGCCGAGATCATGGCGCAGCTCGGCCGGGTCTGCGACGATGCGGTGCATGGCGAGGATCAGGGCGAAGGCCGCGAGCCCGTCGTCCGCGGGCGGCTGCGACGTCCCGAGGGACAGGTCCTGCTGCACGGTGGATCTCCGATCGGATTCTTGAGGCGTTGACAATCTGCGGGGTGCGGCAACGTGAAGCGTCCGGCGCGAACCTTGGTAGCGGCCAAAGTCTGGAGAGCGAAGGCGCGGTGGCTCCGGTCGTCGGAGCAAAGGGGCGATTCGGCGTTCGCAGATGCAGCATATGGTTGACCCGGGTGCCGTCGCGGGCTGTTTGGTCGCGATTGCGCGGGGGGTGTCTTTTCAGGCTTATGACGGGAACCTTGCCATGCCGACCCTCTACATCTCACCGACCGGCAGCGGTTCGGGCGACGGCTCGAGCGCCGCGAACGCCGCGACGCTGAAGGACCTGCCGCAGCTGATCGCGGCGGCGGGACCGGGTGGGCAGGTGCTGCTGCTCGCCGACCAAGGGGCCTATACCGCGCCGACCGGGGCGCTGGCGATCGTCGCGGGCGGGACGGCGAGCGCGCCGGTGACGATCCGCGGGGTCGATGGTGCGGGCAATGCGATGGCGGCGACGATCGCCGGCACCCGGACCGAGCCGTTCGATCCGGCCAGCCCCTCGGGCGAGGAGGTCTTCCGCCTGCTCGGCGGCGCGAACAATCTGCGCTTCAGCGACCTTGCCTTTGAGAATGTCGGCACGGCCTTTCGTGTCGGCGCGGACGTGCGCAACCTCACGATCGAGCATGTCGACGCCGCGAACGTTTCGCGCTTCTTCGACAATATGGTCTCGGGGGCCAACGCCAGCGCGACGATCACCGGCCTGACGATCCGTGACGTCGCCGTCGATGGTTATTCCAAGGGCGCGATCCGCGTCCAGTATGACAGCAGCAACGTGCTGATCGAGGATGTGCGCGGCGACAGCCAGTTCCAGGATGGCGACAATTTCGCGATCGGCATTCACATCACCGGCACCGCGCACGACGTGACGATCGATCGCGTCGCCATGCGCAACGCGCTCGACACGGTGAACGACTATCGCAACGGCGACGGTTTCGCGACCGAGCGCGGCACCTATAACGTCACGCTGCGCGATGTGATCGCCACGGGCAACAGCGATGGCGGGCTCGACCTGAAGAGCGATAACATCGTCGTCGACGGCGCGATCGTCTCGGGCAATGGCCGTAACATCCGACTGTGGGGAACGGGCGCGCAGCTGAGCAATATCGTCAGCCTCGACGCGGGCGCGCCGCTGGCGGGCGGCAATCGCGAGCATATCTGGCTAGCCGAGGGCGCGAGCGCGACAATCGACGGGGCGTTCTTCTCCGATCCCGGTTCGCCGACTTTGTTCAACCTTGCCGAGAGGAATGGCGCGCTGACGGTGCGGGACTATGGCCTCGCTACCGGTGCGGGCACGGTGACCTTGAAGAAGGGCACGGGATCGGTGCTGACGCTGGACGGGCAGCGCGTCGTGGTCGCGGCGGGGACTGCGGGTGACGACTTGATCGGCGGCACGGCGGACGCCGATGTGCTGATCGGCGGCGCGGGCAACGACATGCTGGTCGGCAATGCCGGCGATGATGTGCTGACCGGCGGTTCGGGCGCGGACATATTGGTCGGCGGCGCCGGACGCGATCTGCTTAGCTACGCAGGTAGCGATGCTGGGGTGCAGGTCGACCTGATACGGCTCTCCGCCAGCGGCGGCGATGCTGCGGGCGATCTGTTCGACGGGTTCGAGGATGTCGAGGGTTCGGCCTTTGCCGATGTGCTGGCGGGGGACGCGGGCGCGAACCGGCTGTTCGGCGGTGCGGGCGACGACGCGCTTTCGGGCGGTGCCGGCGATGACCTGCTCGACGGCGGCGCGGGCGCGGACCTGCTCGATGGCGGTGCCGGGATCGATCGGGTCGATTATGGCAGCAGCGGCGCGGGCGTGGTCGTCGACCTCGCCAATGGCGCGGCGAGCGGCGGCGAGGCGGCGGGTGACCGGCTGATCGGGATCGAGGGGGTCAAAGGCTCGGGCTTTGCCGATACGCTTTCGGGCAATGACGGCGCGGACTGGGTCGGCGGGGGCGCGGGCGACGACCGGATCGACGGACGCGGCGGCGACGATCTGCTCGTCGGCGGTGCAGGTGCCGACACGCTGATCGGCGGCGCCGGGTTCGACAGCGCGGACTATTCGGGCAGCGACGGGGCGGTCACGATCGACCTTGTCGCCGGCACCGGCAGCGGCGGCGACGCCCAGGGCGACCGGCTCCAGGGGGTCGAGCGGCTGATTGGCTCGGGCTTCGGCGATGTGCTGACCGGCGACGGCTTCGACAATGTGCTGATCGGCGGGGCTGGCGCGGACCGGCTGACCGGCGGCGCCGGGATCGACACCGCCGATTATGCGGCGAGCGGCGCCGCGGTGAACGCGGTGTTGGGCGGCACCGGCAGCGGCGGCGATGCCGAGGGCGATGTGCTGGCGGGGATCGAGAATCTGGTCGGCTCGGGCTTTGGCGACGTGCTGGTCGGCGATGGCGCGGCCAATGCGCTGTCGGGCGGCGACGGGGACGACCGGCTGGCCGGCAAGGGCGGGGCGGACCGGCTCGACGGCGGCGCGGGCACTGACGTTGCGGACTTTTCGACCAGCGCGGGCGCGGTGACGGCGGACCTTGCGGCGGGCACGGCTTCGGGCGGGGTGAGCCTCGTCGCGATCGAGGGCCTGATCGGCTCGGCGTTCGCCGATGTGCTGAACGGCGATGCGGGCGACAATCTGCTGGTCGGCGGCAAGGGCGCGGACCTGATCAATGGGCGCGACGGCCTCGATACCGCCGACTATTCGGGCTCGGCGGCTGCGGTGCAGGTCGATCTTGCCCTGTCGGTACAGGGCGGCACCGGCGATGCCGCGGGCGACCGGCTGATGAGCATCGAGGCGCTGGTCGGCTCGGCGTTCGACGATGTGCTGGCCGGGGTGGGGGCTGACGAGGCGTTGTACGGCGGCGCAGGCGCGGACCGGCTCGAAGGGCGCGGCGGTGATGATCTGCTCCAAGGCGGCGCGGGCGCCGATGTGCTGATCGGTGGGGACGGTATCGATACGGTCGACTACAGCGCCAATTCGGGTGCCATCTCGATCAACCTCCAGACCGGCGCGAGCAGCGGCGGCGATGCCGAAGGCGACCGGTTCGACGGGATCGAGCATTTCATCGGCACGGGCTTCGCAGATACGATCATCGGCGATGGCGGCGATCAGATCCTCGCCGGCGGCGCGGGCGGTGACCGCATCGACGGTGCGGGCGGGTTCGACACTGTGGTCTATTCAGACAGCGCCGTGGGCGTGAAGGTCAACCTCGCCACCGGCGCCGTGTCGGGCGGCGATGCACAGGGCGACGGTCTGTCGGGGATCGAGGCGGTGGTTGGCAGCGCCTTCGCCGACACGCTGACGGGCGATGCGAACGCCAACCGGATCGAGGGCGGCGGTGGCAATGACACGCTCGACGGCGGCGCGGGCGCGGATGTGATGATCGGCGGCGCGGACGACGATAGCTATGTGGTCGACAATGCGGGCGACCAGGTGATCGAGACGGTCGGCGGCGGGCTCGATATCGTGCGCACGGGCCTGTCCTCGCTGACGCTCGCCGATGGGGTCGAGTATCTCAGCTATACCGGCACCGGCGGCTTTACCGGCACCGGCAATGCGCTCGATAACAGCCTCTACGGCAAGGCGCTGGACGACGCACTCTACGGGTTCGACGGCGACGACAAGCTGGTGGGCGGCGCGGGCGCGGACCTGCTCGACGGCGGGGCGGGACGCGACCAGGTCGACTACACCAAATCCGCTGCGATCACCGTGAACCTTGTCACCAACGTCAATCGCGGCGGCGAGGCCGACGGCGACCGGCTGGTCGGCATCGAGACCGTGATCGGCTCCAACTATTCCGACAGCATCACCGGCGGCGACGATCCGCTGCTTGGTGACATGCTCTACGGGCGCGGCGGCGACGACCTGCTGTTCGGCGGGGCAGGCGATGACCAACTCGATGGCGGCGGCGGCAACGATGTGCTGCGCGGCGGCACCGGCAACGACCTCTATGTCGTCTATGAGGCGGGCGATCAGGTGATCGAGGCGGCGGGGGAGGGGCGCGACCGCATCCGCACCGCCGCGACCAGCTACACGCTCGGCGCCAATGTCGAGGAGCTGGTCTATACCGGGACGATCGGCGCGACGATGACCGGCAACGCGCTCGACAATTTCGTCGTTGGCAGCGGGGGCGAGGATCGGCTGAGCGGTGGCGACGGCGCGGACGTGCTGCGCGGCGGCGCGGGCGGCGATCTGCTCGACGGCGGCGCGGGATCGGACACCGCGGAATATGCGGGCTCGCTCGGCGGCGTGCTGGTCAACCTGCGCGCGCAGACCGCGACCGGTGGCGATGCCATGGGCGACCGGCTGGTGAGTATCGAGAATGCGCAGGGCTCGGCCTTCGCCGATGTGCTGCTCGGCAGCGTCGGGGCCAATATACTGACCGGCGGCGAAGGCGACGACGCGCTCTCCGGCGACGACGGCAACGACACGCTGCGCGGAGGTATCGGCGCCGACCGGCTCGATGGCGGCAAGAACGAGGATATGCTCTCGGGCGAAGACGGCGACGACACGCTGTACGGCGGGTCGCAGACCGACCGGCTATATGGCGGCGCTGGCAACGATCTTCTGGTCGGCGATGCCGAATGGGTCTCGTCGCTCGCCGCCAGGGACACGCTGGATGGCGGCGAAGGCGACGACATATTGGTCGGCGACGGGATGAGCATGACCGCGAGCGGCGTCGGCGGCGCGGACACGCTGATCGGCGGGCTCGGCGACGACATATTGTACGGCGACGCGGTAACCATGGCGGCTGGCGCGCGCGGGGGCGCGGACAAGCTGACCGGCGGCGGCGGGGGCGACCGCTTCGTCTTCGCGGCCGGGTCGGGCGCCGACGAGATCACCGATTTCACGCGTGGCGGCGCCGAGGCCGACCGGATCGACCTCAGCGCTTTCGACATCGCCTATGAGGCGCTGCGCTTCACCACCAGCAGCGCGGGGGTGACGATCCAACTGAGCGCCACCGATACGATCTTCGTGCGCGGCGTCGGCGCGCTCGATCAGGCGGACTTTGTCTTTGGCTGAGGTACGCGTCAGCCAAAGACGAAATCATTGGGCGAAAACCCCTGCGCGCCGCGGACGAAGATGCTGTCGGTGCCCATGGTGATGCGGGTCCCATCCGCGCTCGTGGTGAACTTAAGTTGCTCATACGCGATGTCGAAGGCGCTGAGGTCGATATAGTCTGCGCCCGAGGCGAAATCGCTGATCTCGTCGGCGCCCGAGCCCGGCGCGAAAACGAACCAGTCGGCGCCCGTGCCGCCCGCAAGCAGGTCGTTGCCGCCGCCGCCGATCAGGTGGTCGGGGCCGTCGCCGCCATAGAGCTTGTCGGCGCCGCCGGCGACCGCCGCGGTCGTTTCGCGGCCGTCGCCATAGAGCCAGTCATTGCCGTCGCCGCCCTCCAGCGTGTCGGCGCCGCCCTTGGCGCTGTCCGTCATCACGTCGCCGTCGCCGATCAGGATGTCGTTGCCCGCGCCGCCGGTCAGCCGGTCGTTGCCGCCCCTGCCGCTGCCATAGACATTGGTCGCATCGCCGATCAGCAGGTCGGCATCGTCGCCGCCGTCGAGCCGGTCGTTGGCGCCCTGGCTGCTCAGCCATTCCTGGTCGCCGACCAGCCGGTCCGCGCCCGTGCCGCCGAAGAGCGTGTCCGACTGCCAGCCGCCGAGCAGCATATCGGCACCCGACTGGCCCCGGAGCAGATCCTCGCCATTGCCGCCCACGAGCGTATCGTCGCCCGAATTGCCGGCGATGTCGTCGCCGCCACCGAGTCCGCCCAGCGTGTCGCTGCCCGCGCCGCCGATCACCGCGTTGGCGAGTGCGTTGCCATTGCCCGTGAAATCGCCGCCGCCGCGACGGATCAGCGCCTCGATATTGCCGGCGAGCGTGTAGCTGTCCAGCGTCGTCTCGACCCGGTCGAGCCCGGCGTCGGCGGCCTCGGCGATCCGGTCGTCGGCGTGATCGACAAGAAAGATGTCGTCGCCCGCGGTGCCTTGCAGCGCATCCGCCGTGGCGGTGTCGGGCAGGGGGAGCAGCGCGATATAGTCGGTCGCGCCGGGCGAGGCCTCGCCCTGATCGACGGTCAGCGTTTCGCGGATCGTGTCGATGCCGACGAGACCGGGGAGCGAATCGCGCGTGGCGAGCGTCGAGAGTTCGGACCGGGTGATCTCGACGCCCCGCAAGGTGAGCTGCCCTTGCGAGGAGATCACCTTGGTGCGCGATCCGGCATCGTCGAAGCGCCCGCCGATCACGGTGACGTCGGCGTCGTCGTCGAGCCAGAGCTGGTTCTGCTCGGAGATGCCGCCGCGCAATACCGGGTTCAGGCCGACCGAGTCGATCAGCGTCGCCTCGTCCCAGAGGCGGTAGTTGCGGCCATTCTCCTCGCTGAGCGCCCGGACGATCAGGGTGCCGCTCGACTTGAGGTCATAACCGCCGTCGCTGTTGCCGCGCGCGACCGTGTCGATGAAGCGTATGTCATGGACGCCGCGCTCGCTCGCGAAACCGTCGCCGTTGAAATAGGCGCCGGCGGTGCTCTGGATATTCTCCATGACCACCCGGCTCAGCGTAACGTTGTGGACGGTGCCGTCGAGATGGACGCCCGCGGGCAGGTCGTCGCCCGTCTGCCCGGCCATGTCCGCCGTGACATTGTCGATCACCACATTGTTGGTGTCGTACTGGACGCGGATCGCGACCCTCGAGAAGCCGTGTATGTCGACGTCGCGGATCGTCAGCCCGGTGATCGTCGCGGTGCCCGAAGGCGCGCTGGAATAATCCTCGAAGAAGCGGCGGACATTGTTCGCGTCGACATCCTCGATATGGAGGTTGGCGAGGTCGGCGGTGACGCGGAAGGCCGTGCCGACATTGTCGATCTGCAGGTCGCGGAATATGAGATTGTCGGCGCCCGCCCCGAGCTTGAACAGCTCGTTGCCGGAGGCGTCGCCCGCCTGCCAGTCGGCCGGTCGCGAGCCGGTGAAATGCGCGGCCATGGCATTGCCGCCCGAATCGACGCCGCGCACCACCACCGACTGCCCCTCCGTCCCGCCGCGAGTGATGCCGAGGATGCCGGTGACGTTATAGTCGCCCTGGTCGGCCAGCAGCAGCACCTCGCCCCCCGGTCCCGCCCTTCCGATCATATTGTTGAGCGAACCGATGGACGCTGCGTTATTGATATCGCTGCCACTTTTGTCCCCGGAACCGGCTGGCGAGATGTACAGGCTTGGCATGGCGAACGACCCCTTGCTGTTACGACGAGGTTAACCTCGGCCAATCCGCCATGCTGCACTGCACTATGGTTAAGCCAGCGTTTAGCTGATCATCGGAGTGGTTATCGCGATGGACCGCCTGCCCGGGGTGCAACCTGGCCCGGCGCTTAACATATTGGCATGTGGGCTTTTGGAGGCCGGGCGGCCGGTTCGAGGACGGCGGGATCATACCCAAAGGGGCCGACCTATTTGCGCGCGAAAAGCCCTAACAGGCAATAACCCGGAATCGCCGCCAGGGCGATGACGGCCAAAATGTCGAAGAGGCCGACCGTCAGCAGGCCCGTCACGAGCGAAGCGATCGTGACAATCGCCATCAGCAGCGGCCAAGCATATGTTCGGCGGACGGTCTGCCTGGTCATATTGCGTCTCCGCCTTCGACGACTTCGTGGACGCGTCGTTGAAGCGACTGGCCGCGATGCCCGATCCAGAGATAGATGCCGCTGCCGAGGATGACGATCGCGATGATGTCGAGCAGCGCCCAGACGATCTTGAGCGGCAGGCCCGCATAGTCGCCGAAGTGCAGCGGCTGCGACAGATACATGGCGCTGAGGCTGAGCGGCCAGGTCGGGACGCCGGTCAGCTTTGACGTCGCGGCGTCGACGAGCACGGGTTGATAGTTGCGCTGGTCGAGCTGCGATTGGCCGATCATGAACACGCCATAATGATGCTCGCCGCTATAACCCGTGCCCGGGTAGCTGACGAAGGCGGGCTTGAGTTCGGGCCGCGCCGCTTTCGCCTCGGCGACCGCCTTTTCGATCAGGCCGAATTGTGCGGGGGCGGGGCGGCCCGCCCATTCGCGGGTCAGCTCGGCAAGCTGGTCCTTCTGCCACTGGTCATAGAGCGGCTCGTCGAGCGTGTTGATGACGCCGGTGAGCCCGACGACCAGCAGCCAGGCGGTGGCCGCGATGCCGAGCAGGTTGTGGATGTCGAGCCACTTCAGCCGCGTGCTGCGCGCCTTGCGGATTGTCCCGAACTCGAGCTTGCGCATGAAGGGACGGTAAAGCACGACCCCCGATATGGTGGCGATGGCGAAGAGCAGGCCCATCACGCCGAGGAAGAGCTTGCCGGGAAGCCCCGCGAACATGTCGGTGTGCAGCCGCAGGATGAAGAACATGACGCCTTCGTTGAACTGCGGCGCGGGAACGGCCGTGCCGGTGTAGGCATCGAAAAGCGCGGTCTTCATCTCGGCCGGCGGGGTATCGGCGGTGGGGCCGAGATTGACGTAGACGATCGGTTCGTCGGGATACCAGCCGAGGAACAGCGGCCGGTTGCCGGGATATTGCGCCTTCGCGTCCTCGATCAACCGGTCGAGATTCGCCGGCTCGGCGCCGGGCGGCGGCGCCGACAATTCGGGCTCGGCGCCAGAGAGATGCGCGATCTCCTCCCCGAAGATCAGGGGCAGACCGGTAAGGCAGAGGAGGAGGAGGAAGACCGTGCAGACAAGGCTGGTCCATTTATGAACCAGATACCAGGCCTGCACGGTCTTCCGTTTCATGGCGTCAGAACCGGTAGCCGAGCGACGCGACGACATAGCGGCGATTGCCGCTGAAGCAGTCACCGAAGGTGCGGCAGGCGGTGAAATAGCTCTTGTCGAACAGGTTCGAGGCGTTGACCGCGGCGGTCCAGCGGTTCCAGTCGACCGACACCAATGCATCGACGAGTGTGTAGGAGGGCGTCGTGATCGCGCTCGTCGGGCCGGTCGAGCGGGTATTGCCGATATGGCGCACGCCCGCACCGATCCGCAGCAGCGCATCGGCGCCGAGCGGGACCGCCTTCACCGCCCAGAGCGACGCCTGGTCGCGCGGCACGTCGTTGACGCGCGCGCCCTCTTCATAGGTGTAGAGGCTTTCGGACACGCGCGCATTATTGTGGCTGTAGGCGGCGGTCAGCTGGAAATCGCCGGGCAGTTCGAACGCGCCTTCGATCTCGAACCCCTTCGAGGTCACTTCGCCGGTCTGGAAGACGTTGATCGGGTCGGCCGGATCGTTGGTCGGGCGGTTCTGCTCGACGATGTCGTAATAGGCCGCGGTGACCAGAATGCCGCGCTGCGGCTGCCACTTGATGCCGCCTTCATACTGCCGTCCGCGCGTCGGAACATAGGGTTCGCCGGTGCGCGGGTTGATCCCCGAAACCGGCTGGAACGCCTCCGAATAGCTGAGGTAGGGCGACAGGCCATAACCGATCTCGCCGATCAGGCCGACCTTGAAGGTCCACGCCGTATCGACGACCGCCGGGGCGCCTTCGGTCTTCGACCGCGCGCGGTCGTGGCGGACACCCGCGACCAGCGTGACGCGGTCGGCATAGCGGATCTGGTCCTGGACATAGACGCCGAGCTGCGTGTTGCGCTGGTCGGGCAGGGCGGCATAGGGCAGCACGTCCGCCGCAACGCCGCTATTGTTCGGGTTATAGGCGTCGACCGGCGTGATGCCGGGCGTGAACGCGCTGCCGCCCGAGGCGCTGAGCGTCTGCTCGAAATAATTGGTGTAGTCGAGGCCGACGAGGAGCTGGTGGCTGAACGGCCCGGTGTCGAAGGTCAGGCGCGCGTTCGTGTCGCTGGTAAAGATCTTGCCGTGCGGCTTGGTCTGATAGGCGTAGCGATGCAGCGTGCGGCCCGTTTCGGCGGTGCCGTCGATGAACGGATTCGCCGGGTTCGAATAGACGTCGGGATACAGCTCGCGGAAGGTCGCCTTGGCGTCGGTGTAACGCGCCCGCGCGCTGAGGCTGAGCAGGTCGGAAACCCGCTGGTCGACGATGAGCGTCGCCGACAGCGTGCGCTGGCGGAGCGTGTCATAATTCTCGTCACCCAGGAAGGTGCGGTTGCTGAGCCGCCGGGCGTCGTTGGGGGCGCCGATCGCCGACACGACGGGAATAAACTGCTGGCTCGATGCAGAGCGGTCGCGCTGGTAGAGGCCGATCAGCGTCACCGCGGTGTCCGAACTCGGCCGCCAGCTCAGCGACGGCTGGACGAGCACGCGATTGTCGTCGAGCAGCCGCGTCTGCTGGCCCGCGTCGCGCACGACCGCGACGATGCGGCCGGCGAGCGTATCGCCGCTGAGCGGGCCGGTCAGGTCGACCATCGCCTGCTTGCGGTCCCACGATCCATATTCGATCCGCGCGCTGCCGCCGGCTTCGAATTCGGGGCGCTTGCTGACGCTGTTGATGATGCCGCCGTTGGATGCCTGACCGTAAAGCACCGAAGACGGTCCGCGCAGCACCTCGACGCGCGACAGCGTGTCGACCGCGGCGCGGGCGAAGGGCGCGAAGGTGTAAAGGCTCCGCATCCCGTCGAGGAACTGGACGGGCGCGAGCCCGCGCACGACGCTCGCGTCGCCGCGCGTGTCGAGGCCATAGGCCTCGCCGGTGACGCCGGCTGAATAGCGTAGCGTTTCCTGCAAATTGAGCGCGCCGCGGTCGCGGAAAAGTTCTTCGGTGACGACGCTGATCGCCTGCGGGGTTTCGACGAGCGGCGTGTCGCTCTTGGTCGCGGTGACGGCTCTGTCGGCGGTGACGGTGATCTCCGCGCTGGTCTGGCTTTCCTGCGCCTGCGCGGCGCCCGTCCAGGCCACCGTTACCAGCAAGGCATTGATCATTTTATATTTCATCGCGAACCTCCAATATGGGAAGCGCGCTAGACGCGAATGATCGCTACTGCAACCCATTTGCAAGAGCGCAGCCTGCCAGCCGGAAAGATCGCGCGTCGAGCGCGCGACCGAGCAATCCGCAACCGGACCAAAGCTGGCCCCTCCGCCTGATGAACAGGCTCGGTGGAGCCGGGCAGGAAGGGATCAATAGGCTTTTCGGTCCGGGTGCGCCAATTCGGCTTCCGAAGGCCAATGGCCCTGCGGATTTTCCCGAACGATCTCGGTCAGCAGCGCCTTTGCGCCCATCTCGTCGCCGGCAAAGCGACGCTCCATCGCGATCGCGAACTTGATGGTGCTGTCACGGCTGTCCTTGAAGCCCGTGGGGTCGAGGCGACCCTGCATGATCTGCACCGCCTGGTAATAAGTGAAATTCTCGATCAGCTTCAGCCCCGGCTCGATCGCGTCGATCGCGGCGCGCGCCTTGTCGTGCTGCCCCATCTTCCGGTACGCGAGATAGGTCCAGTAGGCCGTCGGCACGCGCATGTCGTCGCGTGCGAAATCGGCGGCAAGCTCCAGCGATTTCGCCATGCCCGACACCATCGTCGGATAGTCGCCCGTCGCAAAGCTCGTTTGCGCGTGATAATAGACGATGTTCCCGCGATAGGTGCTGATCGTGAGGCCGATCGGGTTGGGCATGCCGTCGGGTTCGAAACTGTCGGGCGTGTCGCCCATCAGCGCGAGCGCCTTTTCATAATCGGCGAGCGCCTCCTTGAACTTGCGCGCGCGCGTCAGGTCGCGGGCGCGGAAGCGGTAGAGCTTGTAGCTCTCCGGGAACTGCTTGATCCCGGCGCTGAACGCATCGACCGCGTCACAGATGCGCCCGGCATAGTCGAGGCGCCGCCCGTACCAGATATGGCTGTCCTCGCGGCCCGGCGCGATGCGCAGCGCTGCCGCGGCGATCGCGATATCCTCGTCGAGCAGCTTTTGCGTCGCGGGCGAGAATTTAGGCACGGTCAGCGGCGTGCCGATCAGGCTGGTCGCGCAATTCCCCGCGTCGGCGCCAGGGACGTTCGCCGACGCAGGGGCTGCCGTCAGCAGCAAGGCAAGGGTGAGGGCGGAAAGACGGAGGCTCATCCGATCACTTCCTGATAGATGCGGCGGACGTTGGTCCCCATGATCTTTTCAACGGTGCTGGTCGGATAGCCGAGCTTGCGCACGCCATCCCACACCACCTCCATGCGCCGCGGACCGTTGAGTTCGTTGATGAACAAAGGCCAGTCGGGTTCGTGGAAATTGGCGCCCTCCTCGCGCTTCAGCTCGGCGATATAGGCGTCGGTCATCTCGACGACGCGGTGGTCGCGGTCGCTGCCGATCGCGACATGGTCGGCGCCCATCACCTTCACCGCATGGTCGATATGGCGGAAATATTCGGGCAGCGCGTCGTCGCGCTTCGTCGTCAGGAACGGCCGCATCTGGCAGATGCCAGCGACGCCGCCCTTGTCGGCGAGCAGGCGCAGGTTCGCGTCGGTCGTGTTGCGGACATTGCTGTGCACCGCCATGCACGCGGTGTGCGAGACGATCACGGGCATTTTCGACGCGGCGATCGTATCGGCCATCGTCGCCATGTTCGAATGCGACAGGTCGATCAGCATGCGGCGCTCGTTCATCCGCCCGACCAGATCGCGCCCGAAATGGGTGAGGCCGTTCGCGCCGAGTTCCTTGCACCCCGCGCCCGCCCAATTCTGGTCGTTATAGGTGATCTGCGCCGACCGCACCCCGAGCTTGTGGAACAGGTCGACATTGTCGAGGTCGCGGCCGAACTGGGTGCTGTTCTGGAACAGGTAGAACAGCGCGAGCTGGCCGTTCGCCCGCGCGGCGTCGATATCGCTGGTCTTCGTCGCCTTCAGGAACAGCTCGGGATGCTTGGCGATATGCGCGTCATGGTCGAGCACCGCCTGCACCGCCTCTTCATAGGCTTGCCCCTCATAGGCCTTGGGGTCGCAGAGCGTGACCGTGATCGCGTCGAGCCCGCTGGCGCGCATCTGGCCGATCAGCGCGGCGTCATATTCGAAGCGCACCTCGCCCATCGCGTCGAAGGTGAGGGGCCGCGTCTTCGATCGTGCCGCCGCCGCGGGCGCGAACGCCATCGTGGCCGATAAGGCCGCCCCCGACAGGATGAAATTCCGTCTGTCCATCGCTTCGCCCTCTCCAATTTTCTATTGGAAAGAAATTAGCGTATCGGAAAATTATTGCAAGCCCGATGATCGGGCGGGCGCTCAGCCGGTGTTGACCCACAACACGACGGCATCTTCCTCGCTCGTCGAATAGGCGGCGTGCTGCATGCTGCTGTTGATATAGATGCTGTCGCCGACGCCGAGATATGCGGGCTCATAATGCTCGGTCTGGAAGCAGATTTCGCCTTCGAGCACATAGAGGAATTCCTCGCCGCTATGCTGCGACCAGCTCTTGAAATCCTCGAGGCTGCGCGCCTTGATCGTCGTGACGAACGGCAGGATCTTCTTGTTCTTGAGCTCGGCGGCGATCAGCCGGTGGCGGTAGACCGCGGTTTCCATCAGGCGGCCCGCGCCGTCCATCGTGACGCTGCGCCGGCCCGCGGCATCCTGCCCCGAATTGCTCGCGAACAATTCGGTGATGTCGATGTCGAAGCCGGTCGCGAGTTTCTGCACGACGTCGAACGTCGGCGACATCTGGTCATTCTCGATCTTCGACAATGTCGAGGCCGCAAGCGCGGTCAACCGCCCCGCATCCTCCAGCGTCATCCCGCGTTCCTTGCGCAATTGGCGCAAGCGCTCGCCCAGGTGAAAGCCTTCGGATCGAGGCCGCTTCGCGGTACGAACGGCACCCAAAACTTCCGGCTCGTCTCCATTTCTGGGCGGCATAAATCTCCAATCCTTCACTTGCTCGAGATCGCATGGCATCGGCCGATGGGGACGGCTGGGGGAAGAGGTCCGGCCAATCAGCCGCCGCCATCTATAAGGCACAAATTTCCGATAGGCTACGATATTGGCATATCCGCTATGCCAATGCCGTATGTGCCCACCGGAAATACGCGTCGATCTCTAACAGACGAGATCAGAATTTATACTTAGCATTCAAATAATAGAAGCCGCCGGCGACCCCGAATACACTGTGATTGTCATAGATCAGGCCGGCGCGGGCGCGCGCAGGGCCGCGACCCGGCGGGAAGATGTTGAAGATGTTGCGTGCGCCGACGCTCAGCTCGACATCCTGAATGCCCGAATAGGTCACTTCGGCGTCGAACAAAGTCACCGCCTTGCGCGGCAGGAAGGTCGCGCCATCGAGGCGGCGCCACGCGCCATAATGGATCGCGCGCGCCATGAAGCCGAAATCGCCGACCTTGGTCGTCGCCGAGAAATTGCCGCGCCAGCGCGGGGTGCCGCGTTCGAACTCGGTCACGATCGCTGGGCTGAACCCCGGAGGCGGCGCGCCGCGCAGATGCTGTTCATTATAGTTCACGGCAAGGCTGAAATCGGTCGAGGCATTGTCCGACCAGCTGTGGCGATAGGTGCTCACCAGGTCGAAACCGCGCACGCGCGTGTCCATTTCATTCTGGAAATAGCGCACCTGCTGGATGTCCGCGCCGTTCGGGAAATTGATCGCGGCCAGCGCGGCGCGCTCGGCGGCGGTGGTGTTCCGCGACGGCGTCAGCAACAGGCGATCGTCGACGTCGATCTGGTAGAAATCGAGCGTTGTCAGGAAACCGTCGAGGCCGGTGAAGACGACGCCCGCCGACATGTTGAACGAGGTTTCGGGCGTCAGCGCCTCCGAGCCGAAGACCCGCGCTGCGGGCGACCCCGGAACGAGTACGGCGTCGAGGATGAAGCCGCCGACGCCGTCGAGCTGCGAAGTCAGGCTGGTGCCGAAGACCTGTCCGGCGGCCGGCGCGCGGAAGCCGGTGCTGACCGAACCGCGAAGCGCAAAGGCATCGCTCAGCTCAAAGCGCGTCGAGGCCTTGTAGCTGAAATTGTCGCCGAACTGGTCATAATCCTCGTAGCGGGCGGCCGCCGACAGGTTCCACCAAGGCGTGATGTCGGCATCGATTTCGCCGAACACCGCATAGCTGTTCGAATCGAAGCTGCCGGCAAATTCGGGCGAGAAACCCTGGAAGCCGTTCGAGCCCGCGGGCAGGTCCCGCAGTGGACCCGTCGTATAGCTCGCGACGTCGCCCTCGCCGATGACATAGGTTTCCTTGCGGTGGCTGGCGCCGGCAAAGACGAGGATGTCGTTGCTTAGCTCATAGGAGACTTCGGCGTCGAACTGGATTTCGCGCTGGGTGAGCGAACCGGGCTTGAACGCGGTCGGCGACTTGACCCCCATCGACGCGTTGATCGTGCCGGTGATCGTGTAGTCGACGGTGTTCGTGCCGTAGCGCGCCGACAGGTCCCAGGTCAGCGGACCTTCCTGGTCGCGCAGCCCGACAAGGGCGCTGAAATCCTCGAGATGGCCGCGGAATTCCGGCGTGAAGCCGCCCGGATAGACGGCGGCAAGGTTGAACAATTCGGGGTGCGCGGGCGTCAGGTCGAACGCCGAATTGGCATAGGTGCCGTGGCGGTTCAGGCCGCCCGCCGTGACGGGCTGGCGCAGACCGAAGGTGACCGAGCTCTTGCCCGTCATATAGTTGCCGAAGCTATAGAGTTCGAGTTCGTCGCTGAGTTCGATGCCGGCGTTCCACACCGACTTGAACGCCATGTAGCGCGGATCGAGATTACCCTCGGGATGCTCGGGGATACCGGGAGTGCCCATCGCCCGCATCGCCTCGGCGCCCGAATGGGTGGCCTTCTTCGCATAGGCCTTCGCCTGGTCGGTATATTGGGCGGCGATGTTGAAATAGGCATTGTCGCCCACCGGGACGGCCAGATGACCCTGAATGTCATAGGTGCGGCCGCCGGACGTATAATATTCGCCAACCTGGCCGATGATCGAGCCGCCGCTCCTGGCCTTTTTCAGCTCCAGGTTGATCACGCCGGCGATTGCGTCCGAGCCATATTGGGACGACGCGCCGTCGCGGAGCACTTCGACGCTCGACAGCGCGATCGGCGGAATGACGTTGAAATCCTGACCCTGCGAACCCGAGGTCGAGGCATGGCCGGTGCCGATCTGCACGATCGAGGCGCGGTGGCGGCGCTTGCCGTTCATCAGCAGCAGGACATGATCGGCGGGCGAGCCGCGCAGCGTGACGGGGCGCACGAACGACGAGCCGTCATTGCCCTGAAGGCGCTGCGCGTTGAACGCGGGGACGAGCGTGCGCAGCGCGTCGTTCACGTCCGAATAGCCGGTCGTCGCGATCTGTTCGGGCGCGATGACGTCGATCGCGACCGAGCTATCGGTGATCGAGCGGTCCTTGCGGCGCGTACCGATGACGACGATGTCGCTGCCGCCGGCACTGGTCTCTGCGCCATCCTCTTCGGGCGGAGCCGACTGGGCATGCGCCATCGGCGTGATCGCGAAGGCGAGCGCGGACGACAACAACAGGCGTGACACGAACTTCGACATTTTTCCCTCCTTTTGGACCCGTTTCCCCACCGGAAATTCGTTGATTTCCGCAATGTGTCGTAATTTCCAGAATTTTCCTATCATAAAAATTCTTGCTCAACTAGCAAAAACTTCCTATGCAAATGGGGAGTGCTGCACGGGCGGCCTCGCGGCGTGGGCCGGCGGGAGAATTTCGCTTGAGCGGCATTGGGAAATGGGCGGCGCTGGCGATCGGCGTGTCGCTTTCGGGCATGGCCGTCGCGGCGCCTGCTGGCGCCGAGCTTGCCGATACGCTGGTAATCCACGCGGGCGCCGTCGTCGCAATTCCGGGCGAAAAGCCGCTGGGACCGAGCACGATCGTCGTCCGCGGCGGGCGCATCGCCGAAATCCAGCCGGGCTATCTGGAGCGCGCGGACGTGCGGGTGATCGACCTGAAGGACCGGACGCTGCTGCCCGGGCTGATCGACACGCATGTCCATTTCAGCTTCTCGCCCGAAACGAAACTATGGGCGGCGGCGGTCGATACGCCCGAGGATGTCGCGCTGTTCGCTTTTTCCAATGCGAAAAAGACCCTCGAGGCCGGGTTCACGACGGTTCGCGACGTCGGTTCCGACGGCACTTCGATCCACGCGCTGCGCGACGCGGTCAACGAAGGCACGGTCGTCGGCCCGCGCATCTTCCTGTCGGGCACGTCGCTGTCGATCGTCGGGGGGCATGGCGACATGTCGGGGCTCAACCGCAAGACGACCGAGGCGCTCTATCCCTATGACTATACCGGCGCCTGCACCGGCGGCGTCGAATGCGCGCTGCGCGTGCGCGAAGCCGCCAAATATGGCGCGGACCTGATCAAGGTCACCTCGACCGGCGGCATCATGTCGCAACAGGCGCGCGGACTGGGCCAGCACCTGACCGACGAGGAACTGACCGCGATCGTCACCACCGCGCACAGCCTCGGGCTCAAGGTCGCGGCGCACGCGCATGGCGGGGAGGGCGTTGCCGCCTCGGTGCGCGCGGGGGTCGATTCGATCGAGCATGGCACCTATCTCGACGAGGAAACCGCGAAGCTGATGGCGAAGCGCGGCACCTGGCTCGTGCCGACGCTCGGCCTGCTCGATTCGCGGAAAGAAAGCGAGGCCAGCCCCGCCGTGCAGGCGAAGATGACCGAAGCGCGCCGCGTCGCGGGGCGGAATATCCGGCTCGCGGTCCAGCATAAGGTCAAATTCGCCTTCGGCACCGACGCCGGCGTGTCGCCGCACGGACAGAATGCGCGGCAGTTTCGCCTGATGGTCGAGCAAGGTCCGATGACGCCGATGGCGGCGCTGCGGTCGGCGACCGTCGATGCCGCGGCGCTGCTGGATCAATCGGACAATATCGGCACGATCGAAGTCGGAAAATATGCCGACCTGATCGCGGTCGCGGGCGATCCTTATCGCGACATAACGGTGACCGAGCACGTCTCTACGGTGATCAAGGACGGCCGCGTCATCATCCACGATGGCCGCGCGAGCCCATGACGCAAACCTGCCAACAACCTGCATTTCCCCTTTCAACGGACAATTAGATGAACGCTCTTGATAAGATGATTTCTCCCGGTGCCGGCCACAGCGTACAGGGCGGCTTTTCCCGTTCGGTCGCCGATATATTCGGCGCGCTCGGGCTGTCGCTCGATGCCCATCTGGGTTCGGACCTCAAGGTTTTCTCGCCGGTCGACGGTTCGGAACTCGCGGCCCTGCGTACCGACAAGGCGTACGACATGGACGCGATGGTCGCGAATGCGCGGGCTGCTTTCGCGGTCTGGAAGGATGTGCCGGCGCCGCATCGCGGCGAACTCGTCCGGCGCTATGGCTTGCTGGTGCGCGAGCATAAGGAAGCGTTGTCGCACCTCCTGACCATCGAGAATGGCAAGATCCTGACCGAAGCGCGCGGCGAGGTGCAGGAAGTCATCGACATCTGCGAATATGCCGTCGGCCTGTCGCGTCAGCTCTTCGGGCTGACGATCGCGTCCGAACGCGCCGAGCACCGGCTCACCGAATATTGGCACCCGCTCGGCGTGCTGGGGTTGATCTCGGCGTTCAATTTCCCCGCCGCCGTCTGGGCTTGGGGCACCACCGTCGCGCTCGTCTGCGGCGACAGCGCGATCTGGAAGCCGTCGGAAAAGACCCCGCTCACCGCGCTCGCCTTCGCCGGGCTGCTGCAGAAGGCGGCGGCCGACTATGAGCTTGCGCCCGACCATCTGGTGCAGGTCGCGATCGGCGATGCCGCGTGCGGTACGATGCTCGCCGACCATCCCGACGTCGCAATCGTCAGCGCGACGGGCAGCGTTCGCATGGGGCAGGATGTCGGCGTGCGCGTCCAGCGCCGCTTCGGGCGCCCCGTCCTCGAACTCGGCGGCAACAACGCCGCGGTTGTCGCGCCGAGCGCCGATATCGGGCTCGCGCTGCGCGGAACGATCTTCGCTGCGACGGGCACGTGCGGCCAGCGCTGCACGACCTTGCGCCGCCTGATCGTCCACGAGGACATCCGCGCCGATTTCGTGAAGCGCCTGATTGCGGCGGTCGGCAGCCTCAACATCGGCAGTCCGCTCGACGACGCGACGCACGTCGGCCCGCTGATCGACAAGGCGGCCTTCGACGCGATGCAGCGCGCGCTCGAACAGGCGCGCCGCGACGGCGGCATCGTCCACGGCGGCGACCGGATCGAGGTCGCGGGGCCGGACGCCTATTATGTCCGCCCGGCGATCGTCGAGATGCCCGCGCAGAGCGAAATCGTCCGCGAGGAAACCTTTGCGCCGATCCTCTATGTCCTCGCCTACACCGGCTTCGACGAAGCGATTGCACTGCAGAACGGCGTCCCGCAGGGGCTGTCGTCGTGCGTCTTCACCAGCGACGTGCGCGAGGCCGAGAAATTCCAGTCGGCGCAGGGCAGCGACTGCGGCATCGTCAACGTCAATATCGGGACGAGCGGCGCCGAGATCGGCGGCGCGTTCGGCGGCGAGAAGGTCACGGGGGGCGGCCGCGTGTCGGGTTCCGACAGCTGGAAGAATTATATGCGCCGCGTTACCGCGACGGTGAATTACTCGACCTCGCTCCCGCTCGCGCAGGGTGTGAAGTTCGATCTCGATATCGATTGAAGACACAGGATCAGTTCGGAGAGGATGTTTATGATGAAGCCCAGGCATTTGAAATTGCTGGTGTCGGCCGGCCTGTTGCTGATCGCCGCGCCGGTGACGGCGACGGCGCAGGAAGGCAGCTTTCAGGGCATGTCGCTGCTCGGCGAGCGCATGGTCACCAGCCCCGCGCGCAACGCGAACGTGGCATCGACCGAAACGCTCGAACGCGCCGCGCGCGATGCGAAGGCGGCGTTCGAGGCCAATATGACCGTCGATAGCGCGACCTGGTACGGCCGCATCCTCTTCTATCAGGGCTATACGAAAGAATCGGCGGCGGTCTACGATCAGGCGCTGAAGCGCTTCCCCAATTCGGGCAAGCTGCTGCGCCACCGCGCGCATCGCGCCTTTTCGCTGCGCGAGTTCGACAAGTCGATCGAACTGGGGCTGAAAGCGGCGAAGCTTTATGAGAACCAGCCGCTCGAACGCGAAAAGCCGGGCCCCGACTATTTCCCGGGCGACCCCGATGTCGTGCAATATTATCTCTATTACCATCTGGGGCAGGCTTATTTCGGCAAGCATGATTTCGAAAATGCGGCGAAATGGTTCGCGAAATCGGCCGAGTCTGCCGCCTTCACCCATGACGTCGAGGCACGGACCGCGAACGGCTATTGGGAATATCTGTCGCTCGCCCGCGCCGGGAAGCTTCGTGAGGCACAGAAGCTGCTCGACGAGTATGATCTGACCTTGTTCGAAGTTCACCCGAAGGGCGGGTCGGACACCTATTTCGACGGGCTGCAGCTGTTCAAGGGCAACCGCGCGGCCGACAGTTTCTTCAGCGACAAGGACAGTGGCCGCGCTTTCGCGACCGCCGACGGGGTGGCGGCGTCGACCGCTTACAGCCTCGCCAACTATTATATCCTCCGCGGCGAGCCCGAAAAGGCGAAGCCCTGGCTGAAGCGGTCGATCGCCGTCGACAGCTGGAGCTTCTTTGCGCGCATCCAGGCCGAGGCCGACTGGCTGCTGCTGTTCCCGAACGAAAAGCCCTGAAGAGACGCATCGAACTGACGCATTTGGGGTGAGCGGCGGACCCGAACCATCGGGCCGGATATTGGGAGACGCATCGTGAAGAACTGGACCCGCCGCAAACCCATCGCACCGCCCGGCGAACGCAGCGCCGGGGCGCTGCCGCCCAGCCTGTCGTGGCCGCAACTGATGGCGATGGGCGTCGGCGCGATCATCGGCACGGGAATCCTGACGCTGATCGGCGTCGGCGTCGACCGCGCGGGCCCCGCGGTGCTGCTGTCTTTTGCCATCGCGGGCGCGGTCTGCGCCTGCGCGGCGCTCGCCTATGCCGAACTGTCGGCGATGATGCCCGCGGCGGGCAGCGCCTACAGCTATTCCTATGCGGGGCTCGGCGAGGCTTTCGCGTGGATCGTCGGCTGGAGCCTGATCCTCGAATATTCGCTCGTCGTCTCGACCGTCGCGGTGGGCTGGTCGGGTTATGCGTCGCCGCTCCTGATGGGGATCGGGTTTCCCGAGGTGCTGACGCGCGGGCCCGAACTCGGCGGGCTGATCAATCTTCCCGCGGTCGCGATCATCGCGGTCGTCGCGGGCCTGCTGCTGCTGGGGACGCGCGAGAGTGCGCGGATCAATTCGGTGCTCGTCGTCGTGAAGATCGTCACGCTGCTGCTCTTCGTCGGTTACACATTGCCCTATTTCGACGCCGCACACCTCGATCCGTTCATGCCCTATGGCTATGCCGCGCAGGTCGACAGCGACGGCGTCCAGCGCGGGGTCATGGCCGCCGCCGCGATCATCTTTTTCGCCTTCTACGGCTTCGATGCGATTTCGACCGCGGCTGAAGAAACAAAGCGCCCCGCGCGCGACTTGCCGATCGCGATCATCGGTTCGATGGCCGTCTGCACGCTCATCTACATGCTGGTCGCCGCTACGGCGGTCGGTGCGACGCCTTTCACGACCTTTGCCGACAGTCCAGAGCCTCTGGCGCTGATCCTGCGCTCGATAGGGCAGGGCGGCATCGCGCAGATCGTCGCGACAACCGCCGTTGTCGCGCTGCCGACGGTGTTGCTCGCCTTCCTCTACGGGCAAAGCCGCATTTTCCTTGCGATGGCGCGCGACGGTTTCCTGCCGCAGCGCCTCGCGCATATTTCAGGGCGCGGCACCCCGGCGCGCATCACGCTGCTGACGGCGGCGATTGTCGCGGTCCTCGCCGGGTTGCTGCCGATCGGAAAGGTCGCCGCACTCGCCAACGCCGGAACGCTGATCGCCTTCATCGCGGTCGGCGTCTGCCTGCTCGTCCTTCGTCGCCGCGCCCCCGATGCGCCCCGGCCCTTTCGCGTGCGCGCGGCATGGCTGGTCGGGCTTGGAACGATCGGCGGCTGCCTTTACCTGTTCCTCAGCCTGCCCGCCGAAACGCTCTTGTGGTGCCTCGTCTGGAATCTGATCGGTCTCGTCCTCTATGCGGCCTATGGGCAACACCGCAGCACCCTGGGCAAGGCAGCTCGCGGCGGATAATCCCCTTTGGCGCCCCTAGATCGTGCCGGCCTTGAGCAGCTTTACGGCGTGGTCGGCGGCTCGCGCCGTCAGTGCCATGAAGGTGAGCGACGGGTTGACGCACGAGATCGAGGCCATCTGCGCGCCGTCGGTGACGAACAGATTGGCGGCGTCGTGCGCCTGGCCCCATTTGTTGAGCACCGACTGGCGCGGATCGGCGCCCATGCGCGCGCCGCCCATTTCGTGGATCGCGTCGCCGGGGACATGTTCGCGGCGCTCGCTGGTGACGTTCTGCAGCCCCGCCTTGCGCAGCATCGCCTCGCCCTCGGTCCGCGCATCGTCCATCATGCGGATCTCGTTGTCGCGGAAGGTGACATCGAAGCGCATCAGCGGGATGCCGAACCGGTCGACCTTGTCGGCGTGCAGGCTGACGCGATTGTCCTCATAGGGCAGGCATTCGCCGAAGGCGCCCATGCCGAACTTCCACGGGCCATAGCCGCGCATGCCATGCTTCATCGCCGCGCCGAAGCCCTTGGGCGGTAGCGGATCGCGCCGCGCGCTGCCCTGATAGCCATAGCCGCGCTTGAAGCCGATCCCCTCTTCGCCGCCGACATTGCGGAAACGCGGGATATAGACGCCGCCCGGACGCCGGCCATATTCGATAAAGTCGGTCATGCCAGGTATCTCGCCCGAGATGTTCACGCGGAAGATATGGTCCATCACATAGCGGCCGAGCGTGCCGCTGGAATCGAAATGGCTCTTGGCCGTTCCGGGGATACGCGAGTTCATCAAGATCTGGGTCGAGGCCATCGCCGAGGCGCAGAGGAAGACGAGGCGCGCGGGGATCACCTCGGCCTGCTTCGTCTTCGTATCGATCACGCGCACGCCGGTGACCTTCTTCGTCTTCGGATCATATTCGAGATTGGAGACCACCGCGTCGGAACGCAGCGTCAGCCGTCCGGTGGCGCGCGCCGCGGGCAGGGTGACCGACTGCGTCGAGAAATAGGAGCCGAACGAGCAGCCGCGTCCGCACTGGTTGCGGAGCTGGCATTTGCTGCGGCCCTGATCCTCCTTGTCCTCGGTCATGTTCGACAGGCGGGTGTTGATCAGCTTGCGGCCCGGCGAGGTCGTCTCGAGCCGTTCCTTCACCCATTTTTCGGCGACGTTCATCTGCATCGGCGGCTGGAACGCGCTGTCGGGCAGCTGCGGCAGATTCTCGCGCGATCCCGACACACCGATATATTTCTCGACATAATCGTACCAGGGAACAAGGTCGTCATAGCGGATCGGCCAGTCGCCCCCGACATTCTCGCGCTTGTTCGCCTCGAAATCCTCCGGGCTCCAGCGGAAGCTCCAGCGCCCCCAGATCAGCGACTTGCCGCCGACCGCGGCGGGACGGATCCAGTAGAATTTCTCGCCCTCGTCATAGGCATAGGGGTTGAGCCGGTCGTTGTTGTAGAATTTCTGGTTCGACGGCGAGACATAGCCATGCGTGGCGATGAAATAGTCGTTCTTGACCAGCGCCGCGGGCATCCTGTCGCGCGCCGGAATCTCATAGGCCGGCTTGCCGTCATAATCATAATCCTCGCCATGCTCGACCATCACCCCGCGGTCGAGCATCAGGACCTTGAGGCCCTTTTCGGTCAGTTCCTTCGCGGCCCATCCGCCGCTCACTCCGGAGCCGATGACGATCGCATCGAACATGTCGGTCATATCTTGATCCTCGAATATCGGGTTAGGCGCGAAGGCGGCTGAGCGTGGTGAAACTGGTCTGAATGTCGGGAAGATAGGGGGCGGGCGACTGATCATTCTCGACATAGAAATGCTTCACGCCGGCAACAGCGTTGAGCGTGAAGATGTCGGCGAAATCGATGACGCCCTTGCCGACGCTCGTCATCTTGCCGTCGGCGGTGCGATCCTTGACGTGATAGGCATAGATGCGCCCCGGAAGACGTTTGATGATCGCCTTGGGATCCTCGCCCGCTGCGACCGCCCAGAACAGGTCGAGCTCAAGTCGGACGAGCGCCGGATCGGCGTCGGCGATCAGCGTGTCGAACAGGCTGGTTCCGCCGGGCTTCAATATGAACTCGAAATCATGATTGTGATAGGCAAAGCCCAGCCCGGCCTTTTTGAGCCGCTCGGCATAGCGGTTGAAATTGGCGACCGCCGCCTTCCAGCCCTCGGCAGTGCGATGTGCGTCGCCCATATAGGGAACGACCAGCGTGTCGGCGCCCAGCGCCTTGGTCATCGCGACCGCGCCGTCGAAATCGCTGGCGAGCGCCTCATAGGCGACATGGATCGAAGGCGACGTCAGGCCCAGCCGGTCCATCGTCTTGCGGAGCGCGGCATGGTCCATCTTGTCGTAGCCGCCGCCGCCATATTCGACCTCGCGATAACCGATCGCCGCGACCTTTTCGAGCGTTCCCATCGGGTCCTTCGAGAAGAGCTCGCGCACGGTGTAGAGCTGGATGCCGATGGGCTTTGATTTGAGGCTCTTTGCCATGAGCGGTCCCGCTGCCAGTGTCGCCCCGAGCGCGGTGCCGCCCGCCATCCATTGCCGCCTGCCAATCATCATGACGAAAACACCTTTTTGATCTCGGAATAGGGATAGGCACCGTCGTAGCGGCCGGGAACGGGCAGATATTCGCGCTCCTGCGTGATACCGACTTCCGACGTGAAATATCCGGTGAGCACGAGCTGGCGGAACTTGTCGAAGAAGTCCGCGCCGCCGGGCAGCTTGTCTTCCATCGCCAGCGTCAGCAGCGCGTCCTGCTGCGCGGGCGTCGCCTTGTCGGCGGCGATCTTGTAATCGGCCCGGCTGCGCGCCTCGATCGCGTCGAGCCCCGCGAGGATCGGTTTGCGATCGTCGGGCGACGCCCAATCGGCGAGCAGCTTTTCGATATATTCGGGGACGCCAGCGGTAATCGCGCCGGGGGTGTCGGTGGTCGGCATCACGCGCTCGCTGAGCGCGGTCATCAGCGCGCGCTGCTGCGCGGTGAACACCGGCGAGGAGGGCGGGCCGCTGCTGATGAGCGGGGGCGCTTCTGCCGCCGCGGCGCGCGCGATCGGCGCGAACAGGCTTGCGCCGAACATCGCGGCCATCCCGGCCAGCGCGTCTCTGCGGTCGATGATCATTTCACGGTCCCCTCGAAGTCATGGCTCGCCGCCGCTTCGGGCAAAGGGCGCACCCAGATGTTGCGGAACGAAACCGGCGAATTGTGGTCCTGGAGCTGGATCGGCGCGGCATCGCCATGCGCTTCATACTTCGCGACCTTGCGCCAGACGGTGCTGCCGAGCCACGGCTGGCGGTTCTGCACGAGCACGCCGTTCAGGAAGGCGGTGACATAGGCCGGGCGCAGCAGCTTGCCGTCGGGTCCGAAGTGCGGGCGCTCGAAGACGATGTCGTAACTCTGCCATTCGCCGGGCTTGCGCGATGCGTTCACCAGCGGCGGTTTCCAGGCGTAGATCGCGCCGACGGTGCCGTCGGCGTAGGTGGGGTTCTGATAGCCGTCGAGGATCTGGATCTCGTAGCGCTGCATGAACCAGATCCCGCTGTTGCCGCGATCCTGCGAGCTATGATCCGGCGGGTTCGGTGAGCGGAATTCGAGATGGAGCTGGACGTCGCCGAAGCTCGCCTTGCTGATCAGCGCATTCTCGCCGCGGCCGCCGAGCGGTGGGATCGACGTCATCGCGCCATCCTCGACGATCCATGGCCTTGCCTTCGCCCGCCACGCATCGAGCGACTTGCCATCGAACAGCACCACCGCGTCGGAGGGCGGGGCGCCGGGAACGGTGCCCGGGGTTACTACGGTCGGATAAGGGCGGTCGGAATCATGCACCTGCCATTTGCCGTCGGGCAACATCGGCGTGTCCTTGAATCCGGGCTTTTCCTGTGCGGTGGCGGGACTGCCCGCCGCGACAGCGACCGCGATCGCCGTAGCCCCGATGATATGCTTCACTTGTGTCTCCCTCATGCCGCGTCGATCGCGCGATAGGCGGCGATCAGCCGTTCCTCGCCCGCGCGCCCCTCGACCGAATTGCCATGTTCCATGCCGATCACGCCCGCGAAATTCTTCGCGCGCAGCCAGCGGACGATGTTGCGATAATTGATCTCGCCGCTCCCCGGCTCCTTGCGGCCGGGATTGTCGCCGAACTGGACGTAAGCGATCTCGTCCCAGCAGCTGTCCAGCGTGTTGATCAGGTTCCCGGCCTGGATCTGCTCGTGATACAGGTCCGCCAGCACCTTGATCGCGGGGCTGTTGACCGCGCGGGCCATCGCATAGCCTTGCGGGACGGTCGACATGAAGACGCCGGGATGGTTCACCAGCGTATTGAGCGGCTCCATCACCATGACCAGTCCGTGCGGTTCATAGATGTCGGCGGCGCGGCGCAGCACGTCGATCACGCGCGCGGTCTGGATGTCGACCGGCAGCTTGCGGTCCATAAAGCCCGTAACGATCGTCATGTGCTTGGAATTCAGCCGCTTGGCGACATCGACCGAGCTGCGAATATCGGCAAGGAAGCGCTCGCGATCGGCATCGTCGTTGCCGCCCAGCAGCGGCCGGAAATCGGCCCATCGCGGCATGCTCGCGACGAACACGCCCATCGTCATGCCGCGCTGCTGCAACGCGCGCGCCATCGCACTCTGGTCGGCGACCGAGCGCGTGGCCGCCTCATTATCCTCCCACGCAGTGAAGCCCTGATCGGCGGCAAAAGCGATCTGTTCGAGCCGGCCGCCGCGGCTCTTGAAGCTGCCTTCGTGCGGGGCATATTTCATCGAAAAGCGCGCCGCGTTCGACGGTGTCGCGCTATTCGCCACCGTCGCCGCGGCGGCCGCCGCGACGGCGCCCCCCGCCAGAACCGCCCGGCGCGATAGGCTCATGCCGTCTGACCCGCGAGCGCCGCGCGCGACTTGCCGCGCTCGCGCAGCCAGATGAAGCCAAACACCGCCAGGAGGATGACGGGCAGGATCGCCAGCCGCTGGAACGACAGCGACGCCGCCGCATCCTCGACCGCCAACTTCGCGGCGCCGGTCAGCGCCGCGAACGCTTCGGGACCGCCGGCGAACTCGATCTTGGCCTGGTCGAACATCGCGCCGAGTTGCGGCAGCACGAAGAAGCTGGCGAGCGCGCCCGCCGATCCGACCAGCCCCATCGCCCACGATCCACCGCGCGGATAGCGTTCGGCGACCGACGCGAGCATCGTCGGCCACATCACGCAGACGCCGAGCCCCCAGACGGTGGCGGCGACGATCGCCGTGACCGGCGATTGTGCCTGGCTCAGCATGAACAGGCCGATCGCGGCGAGCAGGCTCGAAACCCACAGCAGCCCCGGGTTCGAGATCTTGTTGGCGAGCCGCCCCGCAAAATGGCGGAAGACGAACATCAGCGCGTTGACATAGACGAGGAGCAAAATGCCGCGCATGCCAACGCGGTTCGACAGGGCGACGTCGATCCACTGCCCCGGTGCCAGTTCGGACGCCGCGGTCAGGAACATCGCGCCGAACCAGATGAAGAAGCTCGGCCGGCGAAACACCTCGCCCATCATCTCGCCGAAGCTGACGCCGCTTTGCTCACGCAGCGGCGGCGGGAAGGTCGTGGTCAGGGCGATCACGACCGTCGCCGCGGCGGGGATCATCACCAGCGCCATGATGCCCTGCCACGGCAAGGCGGCCGACAGGAAGAAGCCGGCAAGCCCGCCGACGATGATGCCGCCGGGGAACCAGGCGTGCAGCACGTTGAGCCGGTGCGTGGTATCGTCGGGGTATAGCTGCGCGGTCAGCGGATTGATCGCGGCTTCGGTCAGCCCCCAGCCGATGCCGCTGAGCAGCATGCCCGTCCAGACGAGCCAATAGATGGTCATGCCGGTCGCGAGATGGCCCGCGGTGACGATCATCAACGGGCCGAGGATGAAGCACAGCCCCGCGCCCGCGAGGCACCGTTTCATGCCGATCTGGTCGAGCAGCGCGCTGGCGACGAACAAGGTGATCGCAAAGCTGAGGAACGCCGCGCCCAGCGCAGCGGCGATCAACTCGCCCGCTTGCAAGGGAGCGATCGGGTCGATCCATTCGGCCTTGAGCCCGCTGGCGATCGCACCGCGGATCGCAAGGCTCGCCGCGGCGGTGAACAGCGCGAGCACGCCCAGCCAGAACAAGCGCCCCTTGTGCAATGTCGTCATCCTGCGTCCCCTTTGATTATTATTGTTTGGTTCGTCTGCCGCGTCGTCAGCTCAGCCCCAACATCGCGCGGTTGAGTGCGGGATCGCTGCCCCCTGCGAAATCGTCGAACGCCTTGTCGGCCTTGCGGATCATGTGCGCGGCGATGAACGGCGCACCCTCGCGCGCGCCGTCTTCGGGGTGCTTCAGGCAGCATTCCCATTCGAGCACCGCCCAGCCGGCATAGCCATATTGCGTCAGGCGCGAGAAGATGCCGCCGAAATCGACCTGGCCGTCGCCCAGCGAGCGGAAGCGGCCGGGACGGTCGACCCAGTCCTGGAACCCACCATAGACCCCCGATCGCCCGGTCGGATTGAGTTCCGCGTCCTTGACGTGGAACATGCGGATACGGTCGTGGTAAATGTCGATGAACTGCAGATAGTCGAGCGCCTGCAGCACATAGTGGCTGGGGTCGTAGAGGATGTTGGCGCGCGGATGATTGTCGACGCCGGCGAGGAAGCGCTCGAAGGTCACGCCGTCGTGCAGATCCTCGCCGGGATGGATTTCATAGGCGAGATCGATGCCCTGTTCGTCGAAGGCGTCGAGGATCGGCCGCCAGCGTTTCGCGAGTTCGGCGAAGGCTTCTTCGACCAGTCCCGCGGGGCGCTGCGGCCAAGGATAGAGATAGGGCCAGGCGAGGGCGCCCGAAAAGGTCGCATGCGCGTTCAGGCCCAGCCGCCGGCTCGCTTTGGCGGCAAGATGAAGCTGCTCGACCGCCCAGAGCTGACGCTCGGCCGGCTTGCCCTTCACCGCGTCGGGCGCGAAGGCGTCGAACTGGGTATCATAGGCAGGATGCACCGCGACCAGCTGGCCCTGCAGATGCGTCGACAATTCGGTGATCTCGACCCCCGCCTCGCGGCAGGTGCCCGCGAGCTCGTCGCAATAATCCTGGCTTTCGGCGGCTTTACGCAGGTCGATACAGCGGCTGTCCCACGTCGGGATCTGAATGCCGATATAGCCGGCATCGGCCATCCAGCGCGCCGCCGAGGGCAAAGTGTCGAAGGGCGCGGTGTCGCCCATGAACTGCGCAAGGAAAACAGCCGGCCCCTTCATGCGGATACCTTCCCGGTCATTTGGTTTCGGTCTTGAGCCAGGCGATCAGCGCCGCGCGCCGCGCAGGGTCGGCCACCTTGACGACCATGCGCGTGCCGGGGACCTTTTTGGTTGGCGCGGCGAGATATTCGTCGAGCGTCTTGTCGTTCCAGCGGATTTTCGATGCCTTGAGCGCCGGGCTGTAATTGAACCCGGCAACGGTGCCGGCTTGCCGGCCGAACAGGCCGTGCAGATTGGGACCCATCGTGCTTTTGCCGCCAGCCTCCAGCGTATGGCAGGCGCGGCATGCCGCGAAGGCCTGCGCGCCGGGACCTTGGGCCGGCGCCGCAACCACCGCTGGCGAAGGCGCGAGCATCAGCGCAATCAATATTGCTCCTGCCGGTGGCAGGGCGAACAGAAATTTCATTATCCTCTCCCGTCTGGCAACAGCCGGCGCGATCAGGTAACCGTTCGAAATCCTATTATGCAAACAATTTTGGAAATTCGGACCAAGGGAATGCGATGAATACGAATACGAGGTCAAAAACGCGCTACGGCATGGTCGGTGGCGGCGAAGGCGCCTTCATCGGCGCGGTACACCGGATGGCCGCGGCGCTCGACGGCGAGTTTGCGCTGGTGTGCGGGGCGTTCAGCAGCGACACCGAGCGTAATGGGCGGAGCGCCGCGGCGCTCGGGCTCGACCCCGCTCGCGCTTACGCGACGCTCGACGCCCTGCTCGCGGGCGAGGCCGCGCTGCCCGAGGATCAGCGGATGGAGGCGCTGGCGATCGTCACCCCGAATTATCTGCACGCCCCGATGGCGATCGCCGCGCTCGATGCCGGTTTCCACGTCCTGTCCGAAAAGCCGATGGCGCTGGACCTCGCCGAGGCGCGGGCAATTGACGCGGCGGTTGCCCGCAGCGGCAAGCTCTATGGCCTGGCATTCACCTATAGCGGCTATCCGCTGATCGAAGAGGCGCGCGTGCGTGTCGCGCGCGGCGATTTCGGCAAGATCCGGCTGGTGCAGGTCGAATATTCGCAAGGCTGGCTCAGCCGGCCGATCGACCGGGACGGCAACAAGCAGGCCGAATGGCGCACCGATCCCGCGCGCGCGGGGCTGGGCGGCTGCCTCGGCGACATCGGGACGCACGCCTTCCAGCTGGCCGAGCATGTCTCCGGGCTTGCGGTCGGCTCGCTCAGCGCGGATTTGACCACGCATGTTCCGGGGCGCCGCCTCGACGACGATGTGGCGGCGTTGCTGCGTTTCGACGGCGGCGCGCGCGGCGTATTGAAGGCCAGCCAGATCGCCGCGGGTGACGAAAACGGCCTGCGTCTGCGTATCCATGGCGAGGAAGGCGGCCTCGAATGGTCGCAGATGGAGCCGAACAGCCTGACGCTCCGCTGGCTGGACCGGCCGGTCGAAGTGATCCGCGCCGGCGGACCCGGTCTCGACCCATCGGCGCTGGCGCGGCTGCGTACCCCGGCGGGACATCCCGAGGGCTATGTCGAGGCGTTTGCCAACCTCTACCGCAGCTTCGGCCGTGTCCTTCGCGCGGGCGCCGCGACCCCGCCGCCGCCGGGTACGGCCGATTGGTTCCCGGGAATCGTCGATGGCCTGCGGACGATGGCCTTCGTCGAAGCGGTTATCGAAAACAGCGCCGGCGAAGCGAAATGGACCGCGCTCGCCGACATCTCGAACGATCGCCGGACGGCAGACGGCAATTAGCGCCGCGCTGTTTGCCAACCCTCCTTCGAGGGGTGCCGCTTTACGATCGCTCCGCTCAGGCGGTAGCCTCGCGCCCGCGCATTTTGGTCGGCGCCATGCCAAAGCGGCGCGCGAAGGCGCGCGTGAAGCTGGCATTGCTCATATAGCCGCAATTATAACCGATGCTCGATATCGGAAGATCGCTTTGCGCGAGCAACTGGCGCGCGCGTTGTAGCCGTCGCTCGCTCACCGCCTCGGCGACGCTGCATTGGTAAAGCTCGCGAAAGCCCCGCGTCAGCTTGGCCTTGCTGAGGCCGCAGCGCCGCGCGACGCTCCCGACGGTCAGCTTTTCCTGCCACTTCTCGTTGACCAGCTGATGCGCGGCGGCGACGCGGGTGATGTCGAGTTCGCTGAGCGACGTGCTGCCCCCCACCTCGACCATGCGGTCGGCGGCGAGCTCGGCGAAAAGCTGGCAGAGCAGTTCCTGGCTGCGCGCGCTGCGCAACATGTCGTCGACTTCGCTGTCGCCTTCGACCGCGACCACCGCGCGGCCGAGACCGCGAAGATTGGCGGGGAGATACCAGCGTCCATCGGCCTTCGGGCGGCGTCCGAACAGCCGGTCGCACGCCGCGCGGCTGATCGCGAACACGACCAGATGATCGTCGGCGAGGCCCGCAATATCGCCGGGAAGGAGCATCGAGACGGCGGGCTCGCCAATATCGCCAAAGCCGAAGATGAGCGCGTCGTTCGGCAGGAACGCGGCGTCACAGGGGCCGCGGCCGACGAAGCTCGTAAACTCCGGAGAAATGCGAATGGATAGCTTGTTTGTCATCCTGTCATCCCAGCGAATCGGGGCATCAGTGGCGGCGCCATGCCGTATGTGCAATCATCTTGGTCCTATCCGATACGCAAATTTTCTTTGCCGATTGTTCCGACAGATTGTGCCGTTCGGCTTGATCGATGCGATAAATGCGCAAATATATGCTAGATGAGAAAATCGATTGAAAGGACACCGATGCCGGCAACGCGTCAGCCCATTCCGACCAGCGGCGACCGGCGGACCGCCGTTGACGGCAATCCGGGCGTATTCCTGCGCGAACTGCGGACCGAAAAGGGATGGACGCTCGCCGAGGTGAGCGAACGCACGCGCATTCCGGTTTCAACTTTGTCAAAGATTGAAACCGGCAAGATGTCGCTCAGCTACGAAAAGCTGCTGCGGCTGAGCCAGGGGCTCGAAATCGATATCACGCAGCTCTTCGCCGCGGCGACCTCGATCCCGGCCGCCACGCATACCGCCACGGGCCGGCGCAGCATCACCCCCGCCGGCGAGGGGCCTTCGATCAAGACGGCGACGTATAACTACACCTATCCGTCGGCGGATTTGCTCAACAAGACGCTCAATCCGATGATCATCGACATCAAAGTGCGGTCGATCGACGATTTCGGCGATCTGATGCGCCACTCGGGCGAGGAATATGTCCTCGTTCTGGAAGGCGAATGCGAGTTTCACACGGACATGTACGCGCCATCGCACCTGAAAACGGGCGATTCGGCCTATTTCGACGCGTCGATGGGGCATGGCTATGTCGCGGTTGGCGACGGGCCGTGCCGTATCCTGTCGGTCTGCTCGGCAACTGACGCCGATCTGAAATCGGCGCTTCATCCCGTCGACGCCGAATAATCGTTTAGCACCGCGTCCTCCGGTAATCGGCCTTCGCGGCCGCTTCGGAGAAAATTCTTCCACCTTGAAATCACGCCCCCCCGCACTGCGGGCGCGGCGCCGCGTCCCCCATTGACAAATTTCCATTCAGGATGCCTATATCCAGAATTGAAAATATTTCAAAATGTGAAATTTCGGTGACGCGACCGTGGGGTCGGCCAAATCGGAAAGGGGAGGATGAATGCGGTTCATAGGTTCATGCGCAGCGCTGGCTGCGGCGGTGCTGGCCGGGTTGATGGCGCCGCCGATGACCGGAGCCGCGGCGCAAACGGCAGTCAAGCCGGTCGCGGAGACGCGCGGCGGCGGTGGCCTGCTCCCCGCTCCCGATATGGTGAAGAGCGACGTCGACGCGTGGCTCGACGGCTATATGCCCTATGCGCTCAAGCGCGGCGATGCGGCGGGTGCGGTCGTGGTGGTGGTCAAGGACGGCAAGGTCCTGACGCAGCGCGGCTTCGGATATGCCGATGTCGGAACGCGCCGGCCGGTCGATCCCGAAACCACGCTTTTCAAGCAGGCATCGGTGTCGAAACTGATCACCTGGACCGCGGTGATGCAGCTCGTCGAGCAGGGTAAGATCGACCTCGACCGCGACATCAACGCTTATCTCGATTTCAAGATTCCGGCCTTCGGCGGCAAGCCGGTCACGATGCGCAACCTGATGACGCACACCGGCGGCTTCGACGAAGTGCAGCGCGGGCTCAACAGCTATGACCCGAAGAAAATCCCGTCGCTTGGCGATGCGCTGAAGCGGCAAGTGCCGCACCGCATTTACGCGCCCGGAACGACGCCGGCCTATTCCAATTATGGCACGTCGCTGGCGGGCTATATCGTCGAGCGCGTGTCGGGCCTTTCCTACGACGATTATGTCGAGCGGCACGTCTTTGCGCCCGCGGGCATGACGCGATCGACCTTCCGCCAGCCGCTTCCCGCGGCGCTCCGGCCGCTGATGGCGAGCGGATATATGCTGGGATCGGGCAAGCCGGGGCGGTTCGAGCTCAGCAGTCTCGCGCCGTCGGGCGCGATGACCGCGTCGGGTGCCGACATGGGGCGCTTTATGATTGCGAACCTCGCCGACGGCGGGGCGCTGATGAAGCCCGCGACCGCGGCGCAGATGCAAAACACGATCCTGCGCCTGATCCCGCCGCTTAACGGCATGGCGCTCGGCTTCTACGAACAGAATATCAACGGCCGCAAGGCGCTCTCGCACGCCGGCGACAGCCTCAATTTCCACAGCCAGCTCTGGATATTCCCCGAGGAGAAGGTCGGCATCTATATGTCGATGAACGCCTCGGGCACGCAGAATGTCTCGGGGCCGATCCGCGCCCATTTGTTCGAAGCCTTCGCCGATCGCTATTTTCCGTTCGAGCAGCGCGACGGCCGCGTCGATGCCGCCACCGCGCGCGAACATGCGCGGATGATGGTCGGGACGTATAACAAGACGCGGCGGCTGGAGACGAGCTTCCTGAAGGCGTTGGAATTGACCGGGCAGACGAAGGTCTCGCTCGATAGCGACGGGGGCATCCGGCTCAATACGGTGTCGGGCATCGGAGGACAGCCGCGCAAGTGGGTGGAAATCGCGCCTTTCGTATGGCGGGAAGCGGGAGGCAAGATGCGCCTTGCCGCCAAGGTGGAAAATGGTCGCATCGTGCGTTTCAGCGTTGATTCGGCGTCGCCCTATCTCGCTTTCGATCGCGTGCCCTGGCATCTGTCGGGTGCCTGGCTAACCCCCGCGATGCTCGTCGGTCTCGGCGCGCTCCTGCTGACCGCGGTTGCTTGGCCGGTCTCCGCGCTGGCCCGTCGCCGTTATGGCGTCAAAGCCGACCTCGCGCCCGCGGCGCTCAAAAGCTACCGGCTGACGCGCAGCTTTGCGGCGCTGGCCGTCGCGGTGATGGTTGGGTGGTTGTTGTTCGCGACTAAGCTGCTCGCCGATTTCTCGTCGCTCGGCGGTGAACTCGACTGGGCGCTCGTCATGCTCCAGATCGCAACGCCGGTCATTTTCCTCGGCCTGCTCGCCAGCGCGATCTGGAATATCCGGCATGTCTGGACGTCCAAGCGCGGCCGGTTCGCGAAATTCTGGAGCCTCGTGCTGCTGATGAGCGCGGTGGTCCTCCTATGGATTGGCGTCGGTTTCCACCTGATCGGCTTTGGAACGCGCTTCTGATCGGGGCGGGCGGGACGCATGCCGGGGTGTGCGCCGGCTTGCCAGCAAAGAAACTTCTCTAATCGTATTGCAATTATCAAATTTTGAAAATAATGTCTCAAACAGGTCAACAGGAGCAGATGCAGGATCGGCGCCGCGACGGCGCCGGATTCTGCCTCGCTTCGGATTTTTGGTGAAAGACGTGAACATTCAAACTTCCCTCGATATCGCCGCCGGCGCATTGCAATTGCCCCAGCCCTATCTGCTGTTCCTCGGGGACACGACGGTGCGCGGCTATGCGAAGACCGCTTTCGGTCTTCGCGACTGGGCGCCCGAGAAATGCGTGGGCGAATATGCCCTGCCGGGCGCGACGGTCAGTGCGGGGCTGGAGCAGCTCGCGCCGGCAGAGGCGCAGGCGCGGGGTGCGCGTTCGCTGCTCATCGGCGTCGCGAACAGCGGCGGCGTGATTCCCGAGAGCTGGATGCCCGCGCTCTTCGAGGCGCTCGATGCGGGGCTCGATATCGTCAGCGGCATGCACATGCGGCTGGCCGATATGCCCGAACTCGCCGCCAAGGCGCAGCGCCTCGGTCGCCAGCTGATCGACGTGCGCCATCCGCCCAAGGGGCTGCCTGTCGGCACGGGGCGCAAGCGGAGCGGCAAGCGGCTGCTCACCGTCGGAACCGACTGCGCGCTGGGCAAGAAATATACGGCGCTGGCCCTCGCACGCGCCTTTGCCGAGCGCGGTGTCGACGCCGATTTCCGCGCGACGGGGCAGACCGGCATCATGATCGCCGGCGGCGGCGTGCCGATGGACGCGGTCGTCTCGGATTTCGAGGCGGGTGCGGCGGAAACGGTAAGCCCCGACGCGGCGCCCGATCACTGGGATGTCGTTGAAGGGCAGGGGTCGCTGTTTCACCCCGCCTATGCCGCGGTCTCGCTCGGCCTGCTGCATGGAAGCCAGCCCGACGTGATCGTCGTGTGCCACGAACCCGGCCGCGAAGAGATTTTGGGCTCCCCTGGCTACCGCTTGCCGAGCATCGAGGAAACGATCGATCTCAACCTGCGGCTTGGCGCGCGGACCAATCCGGCGATCCGCTGCGCGGGCCTGTCGTACAACACGTCGCATCTGGGCGAGGAAGAGGCGCTCGCGCTGATGGCGGCCGAAAGCGAACGGCTCGGACTTCCCGTTGCCGACCCGATCCGCGGCGGCGAAGCCTTCGCGCGTCTGGTGGATAGCTGCCTCGCATGAGCGCAGCGGCCACCCCGGCAGCCGCGGCTGGATCCTCGTGGTTCCAGCGTTTCCTGCTGCCGGGTTTCGCCTTCAAGGCCGTGGTGATCGGCGGCGGTTATGCCACCGGGCGCGAGCTCGCGGAATTTTTCCTGCCGAGCGGGCCGTGGGGCGGGTTGGCCGCGATGGTGCTGGCGATGGTGCTCTGGAGCATCATCTGCGCAACCACCTTCGCGTTCGCGCGGGCGATCGGCGCGTTCGATTATCGCAGCTTTTTTGAAGGTCTGCTTGGCCGCGCGTGGATCCTGTTCGAGATCGGCTACGTCCTCCTTGTGACGCTGGTCCTCGCGGTCTTCGGTGCCGCGGCGGGCGAGATTGGCGCGTCGATCTTCGGCTGGCCGCCGCTCGCCGGAACCGCGTTCCTCGCGGCGTCGATCGCGCTGTTCGTGACCTTCGGAAACGCGTCGGTCGAGGGGCTGTTCAAATATGTCTCCTTCCTGCTTTACGGCGTCTACGCGCTGTTCATGGTCTTTGCGCTGAGCAGTTTCGGTGACGAGATTGCGGCACGTTTCGCCATTCCCGCGCCGTCTGACGGCTGGATTCTCGGCGGACTGACTTACACGGGGTACAACGTCATCGGCGCGGTGGTGATCCTGCCGGTGATCCGCCACCTTACCAGCCAGCGCGACGCGGTGACCGCCGGCCTGATCGCCGGCCCGCTCGCGATGGCGCCCGCGATCCTGTTCTTTGTTGCGATGATCGCTTTCTATCCGGGCATCATGGGCGAGACCTTGCCGTCCGATTTCATGCTGCGGCAGCTCGACATGCCGTTGTTCCACTTGCTGTTCCAGTTCATGATCTTTGCGGCGCTGCTCGAAAGCGGGGCGGGGTCGGTGCACGCGATCAACGAGCGGGTCGATGCGGCGCGCCGGTCGCGCGGTCATGCGCCGCTCGGTAAGCGGGCGCGCGCCGGCATCGCAGGCGCGCTGCTCGTCGGCTGCATGTTCCTTGCCGACCGTTTCGGGCTCGTGACGCTGATCGCCAGCGGTTACCGCTTTCTGTCCTGGGTATTCCTCGCCGTCTATGTCGCGCCATTGCTGACGGTCGGTCTGTACCGGCTGGTTCGCAGCCAGAAACAAGAGCTTCAACCTGCCGTCGAGGGGAATATGACGTGACGAAAGTGACTGGCTGGGCGCGGGTTCGGCGCTGGGTGAAGCGCATCTTGCTGGGGCTGCTCGTGCTGTTGGTCCTGCTCGTTGTCGTGGGCGCGATCTACGAGGCGCTGGGACGCAAGAATGCTGCGGCGAACTATCCGCCCCCTGGCAAGCTCGTCGATATCGGCGGACGCAAGATGCACATCGATTGCCGCGGCACCGGATCGCCGACGGTCATTCTGGAATCGGGGCTCGGTACGGGCGGGTCGACCGACTGGACGCTGGTCCATGACGAGATTTCCGGATTTACCCGCACCTGCGCCTATGACCGCGCGGGCATCATGTGGAGCGACGCCAAGGATACGCCGCAGGACGCCGCGGCTGTGACCGAGGACCTGCACAAGCTCCTGGAGGGCGCAGGAATATCTGACCCGCTTGTGCTCGTCGGCCACTCAATCGGCGGTCCCTACACACGGGCCTATGTCGGCAAATATGGCGAACAGGTTGCCGGGCTGGTGATGGTCGATCCGTCGCACCCCGACCAGATCGCGCGGCTCGGGAAAGTCGTAAGCATCGACGTTCACCCGAAACGCGCGTCGACGCTGATCCACACGGCCAAGGCGCTGGCGTGGACCGGCATCGTCCGCTTCGTCATCTCGCTTGGCGACAAGCCGCAGCTTCGCACGCCGGCCGAAACCAAGAGGCTCGGCGACGCGCTGGTCAAAGCGGCCGCCTATGCCAGCACGTCGATACGGGGGTCGGCATCCGAACTCGACGGCTTCGATCGCACGATGGATCAGGCGCGCGCGGTTCACAGCTTCGGAAACCGGCCGCTGATCGTGCTGACCGCGATGGCTCCGATGAAGCCCGAGCAGCTGAAAGGATTGAGCCTGAAGGCCGAAGACGGCGCGCGCTTCAAGCAGGAATGGAAGACGCTCCACACCGAGCAGGCCGCATTTTCGACGCGCGGCCGCCAGCAGATCGTGCCCGACGCGACCCACTATATCCAGGTCGACCGCCCCGAAGTCGTGATCGCCGCGGTCCGCGAGGTCGTGGACGAAGTGCGCGCCGATGCGCAGGCCACCGCAAAGAAATGAAAGCAAAACCGTCAGTCCCCCGGCTGGCGACAGGGAGATGAATGATGAAGCGTAAGATCCTCTTGGGTGCCATGTCGATGCTGCCGCTGCTGCTCGCCGCGAACACCCCGGCGCCCGAATATGATATCGTGATCCGCGGCGGCCGCGTGCTCGACGGTGCGGGCAGCCCGTGGGTCAGCGCCGATGTTGCGGTCAAGGACGGCCGCGTCGTGCGTATCGGCCGCGTTGCAGGGCGTGGCGCCAAGGAAATCGACGCGAAGGGCCGCTACGTCTCGCCCGGCTTCATCGACATGATGGACCAGTCGGGGCGCGTGCTCGTCAAGAATGGCGCCGCCGAGAACAAGCTGCTGATGGGCGTGACCACCGTCATCGCCGGCGAAGGCGGCCCGCCCGCCGAGGCGGCCGAGATTCCGGCGCATTTCAGCCAGCTCGAAAAGCAGGGCATATCAGTCAACTACGGCACCTATTATTCGGCGACGCAGGCGCGCGTGAAGGTGATGGGTGACGGCGCCGGGCAGCCGACGCCGGCGCAGCTCGAGGCGATGGGCCGCGAGGTCAAGATCGCGATGGACAATGGCGCTTTCGGCATCACCAGCGCGCTGATCTATCCGCCGAGCAGCTTCCAGACGACATCCGACCTCGTCACGCTCGCGAAGGTCGCGGCGCAGTGCGACGGTTTCTACGCCACGCACATGCGCGACGAGAGCGAAGGGCTGGTCAAGGCGATCGAGGAAGCGATCGAGATCGGCGAAAAGGGCGGGGTGAAGGTCGAGATCTTCCACCTGAAGGCCGCATACGCCCCCGGCTGGGGCAAGCTGATGCCGCAGGCGGTGGCGACGATCAATGCGGCGCGCGCGCGCGGCGTCGATGTCGCGGCGGACCTCTATCCCTATACAGCGGGCGGTACGGGGCTCGAGATCATCGCGCCGAGCTGGGTGTGGGCCGACGGGGTCCAGAAGGGGATCGAGCGGCTACGCGATCCGAAGGTGCGCGAGCGGATGAAGAAGGAAGTCGCCGCGGGATCGATGCCCGGCTGGTCGAACCTCGTCCACGCGTCGGGCGGCTTCGCCAATGTCCGCCTCGCCAACGGATTCAGCGACAAATACCGGCCCTATCACGGCAAGAGCCTCGCCGATATCGGCAAGGCGCTTAACCGCGACCCGGCCGACGTGGCGTGGGATATCCTGCTCGAAGGTCTGCCGAACCGCTCGGTCGCGCTCTATTTCATGATGAGCGAGCAGGACATCGAGACCGCGATCAAGCAGCCGTGGGTCAGCATCGGCAGCGACGCCGCGGCGTCGGAAAAGGCGGGCGAGATGGACGCGCTCGGCCTGCCGCATCCGCGCGCCTATGGCACCTTCCCGCGCATCATCGCCGAATATGTGAAGCGCCGCCCGGTCCTCTCGCTCGAGGATGCAGTGCGCAAGATGACCGGCTGGCCGGCGCAGCGCATGGGGCTCACCGACCGCGGGCTGATCCGCGACGGGATGCGCGCCGATATCGTCGTGTTCGATCTCGACAAGCTCGACGATGTCGCGAGCTGGGAAAAGCCCACCGCGTCGCCGACGGGGATCGAGACGGTGATCGTCAACGGTGTCGTCACGATCGCGAACGGCAAGCACACCGGCGCCAAGGCCGGCGCGGTGCTGCGGCATAGCTGCGGCGTCTGAGGATATGGCCCGGAAAGTTTCGAGCCTTTGCTTCACCGGTCTTGCGCTCGCCGTTTCGGCTCCGGCCTTTGCCGCGGCTCCGGCAATTTCGAAGCCGGAAGATCTCGGCACCGCGGTGTCGGCGCAGATTGCGTGCGCCAGCATCTTCGTGGCGGAGCGCGCGGAGGCTGATGTCCTGCGCGACGACATCCACGCGTTCGCGCCGTTCATGACGGCGGTGACGCTGGCGGTCGACCGCAAGGCGCGGACCGTCACCGCATCGGCGCCCGGTGCCGCCACGCGCACCGCGCTGTACCGCCCGGTCGCCGGATGCACGCTGCTGACGGGCGATGTCCCGAACGCTGTGCTTGACGCACAGGCGGCGAAGCTCAAGCCGACACGAGGGAATGCCGCGAAGCCTTGGCCGATCGGCGACGCCCCGGTGCCCAAGCTTGCGGCGGCCGCCGAAGCCAGGCTCGACCGCGCCGCACTCGACAAGGCAGTGAGCGCCGCCTTCGACGAACAGAATAAGGGCGGTTATCCCGACACGCGCGCGATCGTCGTCGTGCAGGGCGGGGCGATCGTTGCCGAACGCTATGCGCCGGGGTTCGATCGGAACACTGAACTGCTCGGCTGGTCGGCGTCGAAGAGCATCTTGGGAACGCTGGTCGGCCTGCTGGTCGATGATGGCACCCTCAAACTCGACGAACCCGCGCCCGTCCCCGAATGGCAAGGCGCGGGCGATCCGCGCGCGAAAATCACGCTGCGCCAGCTGCTCACCATGTCGAGCGGGCTGACCTTCAGCGAAAGCTATGTTCCCGGCAATGACTCGATCAAGATGCTGTTCGAGGCGGGCGACATGGGCGCGATGGCGGCGGCAAAGCCGCTGAAGGATGCGCCCGGCACGAACTGGAGCTATTCGTCGGGGACGACCAACATATTGTCGCGTATCGTGTTCCACGCGACCGGCGGCACGCTCGAAGGCATGACGCGCTTTGCGCAGCAGCGATTGTTCGAGCCCACGGGCATGACGAGCGCGCTGATCGAGCCCGACGAGGCGGGGGTGCAGGTCGGCAGCTCCTACGCCTACGCCACCGCACGCGACTGGGCGAGATATGGCCTGCTGCATCTCAACAAGGGCAGGGTGGGTGGTAAGCAATTGCTCTCGAAGGAATGGCTCGATTTCGCGGTCACGCCGATCAAAGCCGCGCCGCGTCCCGTCTATGGCGCGCAGCTCTGGCTGAACCATGCCGAAACCGACGGCGAGCGCCGCAAGCTCTACCCCGACCTGCCCGAAGATACCGTGATGGCGCGCGGGCACAGCTTCCAGATCGTCGCGGCGATCCCGTCGCAGGACGCGGTGATCGTCCGCCTCGGCTGGACGCCCGAGGGACATACATTCGACTGGAACAAATATCTCTCGCAGATCGCGGCGGCGCTCGCGCCCGCCGCCCCTGCGCCCTGAACCGACCGAAGGACAATTTCGATGACGACGCTTACCCCTCTCTCGCTCGACCTCGCGATTGAATCGCTCCCGCTGGCCAAGCCGTTCCGCATCTCGGGGCATGTCTTCACCGACACCCCCGTGGTCCTCGTAACGCTTTCGGACGGCGAGCACAGCGGGCGCGGCGAAGCGTCGGGGGTCTATTATCTCGGCGACGATGTGCCCGCGATGGCGGCGGCGATCGAAAGCGTGCGCGGCGCAATCGAGGCCGGGGTGACGCGCGACCAGCTGCAGACGCTGCTCCCCGCGGGCGGCGCGCGCAACGCGCTCGATTGTGCGCTGTGGGAGCTTGAAGCCCGGCGCAGCGGAGTCTCGGTATGGGAACTCGCCGGTCTCGGTGAACCGCGCCCGCTCCGCACCACCTTCACGCTCGGCGCCGACGATCCCGACGTGATGGCCGAGGGCGCACGTTATTACGCGCAGGCGCGCGCGCTCAAGCTCAAGCTCACCGGCGACCTTCAGGTCGATATCGCGCGGGTGCAGGCGGTGCGCGCGGCGCGGCCCGAATGCTGGATCGGCGTCGACGCCAACCAGGGATTCGCGATCGGGGATCTTGACGCGCTGGTGGCAGCGCTGGTCGCCGCTGACGTGAAACTGCTTGAACAGCCTTTGGCGCGCGGTCGCGAAGCCGACCTCACCGGCTACCAATGCCCGATCCCGATTGCGGCGGATGAAAGCGCGCTGACGCTCGGGGATATCGACGGGCTCGTCGGCCGCTTCGACGTGGTGAACATCAAGCTCGATAAATGCGGCGGGCTGACCGAGGGGCTGGCGATCGCCAAACGCGCGCGCGAACTCGGGCTGGGCGTGATGGTCGGCAATATGGTCGGCTCCAGTCTCGCGATGGCGCCGGCGTTCATCGTCGGACAGCTCTGCGACATCGTCGATCTCGACGGCCCGATCTTCCTTGCGGACGATCGCAAGCCGTCAATCGAATATACCGACGGCGATGCATGGTGCGGCGAGGCGATCTGGGGCCGCGAAGTCAGCTGAGAGCGATATCGGGACAGGGAGAGACAGGGTGAAAAAAGCAATATTCGCAGGCTTGGCGCTGGTCGCGCTGATCCAGCCCGCCGCCGCACAAGAACCGGCGACGACATACATCCACGCCGGCCGCCTGCTCGCCGATCCCGCGAGCGGCCGGGTCGAAACGAACAAGACGATTGTCGTCACCGCCGGAAAGATCGCCGAAATCCGCGACGGTTTCGTCGGCGAGGGCAATGTCGTCGACCTTCGCGACCAGTTCGTCATGCCGGGCTTTATCGACAGCCATGTCCACCTGACCTTTGAATCGAGCCCGACGAGCCGCCTCGACGCGGTGACCAAGTCGACGGTCGAACAGGCATTCGACGGCGTCGTCTTCGCCAAGCGCACGGTGCGCGCAGGGTTTACGACTGTGGTCGATCTCGGCTCCGATCCGCAGGCGATCAACGCGCTGCGCGATGCGACCGCGACAGGCAAGGTCGTCGGGCCGCGGATCATCGCCGCGGGCGGCGTCGCGGCGCACGGCGGGCACGGTGACGTTCACGGTTATCGTCAGGAAATCATCGACCTGTTCCGTTCGCCGACGCTCTGCTCGGGCGCCGACGATTGCGCGCGCGCGGTGCGGCTCGCGGTGCAGCAGGGCGCCGACGTGATCAAGACCGCCTCGACCGGCGGCGTGATGTCAAACACTGCGGCGGGGCTGGGCCAACAGATGAGCGACGCCGAACTCGTCGCGATCGTCGACACCGCGCACCGCCTCGGGCGCAAGGTGGCGGCGCATGCGCACGGCACCGACGGGGTCAATGCCGCGCTGCGCGCCGGCGTCGATTCGGTCGAGCATGGGACTTATCTGGACGCGGAATCGATCCGGCTGTTCAAGGCAAAGGGAAGCTATCTGGTTCCCACCCTGCTCGCCGGCGACACCGTCGCGCGGCAAGCCGAAACCGCCGACTGGATGCCTCCGCCGGTTCGCGCCAAGGCGCGCACCGTCGGCCCGCTGATGGTCGATGCCCTCCGCCGCGCGCATCAGGGCGGCGTTCGCATCGCGTTCGGGACCGACAGCGCCGTGTCGAAGCATGGCGAGAATGCCCGCGAATTCGCGCTGATGGTAAAGGCGGGGCTGACCCCGCTGGAGACGATCAAATCTGCAACGGTATGGGCGGCAACGCATGCCGGCCTCGAAACCGAAATCGGCACGCTCGCCGCGGGCAAGTCGGCCGATATCGTCGCGGTGAAGGGCGATCCGCTGACCGATGTACGCAGCCTCGAAACCATGGGCTTCGTCATGGCGCGCGGCGTCGTCGTGCGGGCGGCAGGGGAATGAATATGCGCTCGATCAAGCTGTTCGCGCTGTTGCCGCTCGTCATGATGCTCGGCACCGCGGCAACGAAACCGGCAACGCCGCTGGCGCCCGCCATCGCGCCCAAACCGGCGGCCGAGGCACAAAAGACGGCGCCGCCGGTTACGACCTCGCTCGCCTCGTCGGCAACGCTGACCAAGCAGGACGTCGACAGCTGGCTCGACGGCTTCGTCCCGTTCGCGCTCAAGCGCGGCGATCTCGCCGGTGCGGTGATTGTCGTGGTCAAGGACGGGCAGGTGCTGACGCAGCGCGGCTTCGGTTATGCCGACGCCGCCAAGCGCACGCCGGTCGACCCCGCCCGCACCCTGTTCCGCCCCGGATCGGTGTCGAAGCTGTTCACCTGGACCGCGGTGATGCAGCAGGTCGAGGCGGGCAAGATCAACCTCGACGCCGACGTCAACACCTACCTCGATTTCAAGATCCCGCTGAAAGACGGCAAGCCGGTGACGATGCGCCAGTTGATGACGCACACCGCGGGCTTCGAGGAACATGGCAAGCTCACCATGTTCGAGGACAAGAAGTTTCAGATCCCGCTCGGTGATCTTGTGAAGGGCGGCATTCCGAACCGCATCTACACGCCGGGGACGACGCCCTCCTATTCGAATTACGGCACCGCGCTCGCGGGCTATATCGTCGAGCGCGTGACGAAAATGTCGTTCGACGACTATGTCGAGCAGCGGATTTTCCAGCCGCTCGGCATGGCGCAATCGACCTTCCGCCAGCCGCTGCCCAAGGCGTTCGCGCCGTGGATGGCGACGGGCTATCGCCAGCTTTCGGCCGGTCCGTCGAAGTTCGAAATCGTCGGCCCGTCACCCGCCGGGGGCCTCTCCTCGACCGGCGCCGACATGGCGAAGTTCATGATCGCGCATCTGGGTCAGGGCGCGGGGCTGATGAAGTCCGAAACCGCGCGGATGATGCACGATACGCCGCTGACGATCCTGCCGCCGCTCAACCGCATGGAGCTCGGCTTTTTCGAAACCAACATCAACGGGCGGCAGGTGATCGCGCATCTCGGCGATACGCAGCTGTTCCACACCGCACTCCACCTCTTCACCAACGAAAATGTCGGCATCTATATGTCGTTCAACGCAACCGGCGAGCAGGCGTCGGTCGGTCCGGTGCGCCGTGCGCTGTTCGAGGATTTCGCCGATCGCTATCTTCCGGGCAACGAAATGCCCGCGACGCGCGTCGATGCGAAAACCTCGGCCGAACATGCCAGAATGCTGGCGGGTAACTGGCTCAACAGCCGCCGCGCGGAAACGAACTTCTACGCGATCGCCTCGCTGTTCGGTCAGGTGAAGATCAGCGTCGGTCCCAAGGGCGAACTGATCGTCCCCGCCGCGCGCGACCTCAACGGAAAGCCCGCGAAATGGATCGAGACCGCGCCCTTCGTCTGGCACAATGCCGACGGCCACGGCCGGCTCGCCGCGCAGGTGGTCAATGGCAAGGTCGTGCGCTGGAGCATCGACGGCATCTCGCCCTTCATGGTGTTCGACCGGGCGCCAGCATCGAAATCGGCGGGGTGGATCATGCCCGCGATGTATCTCAGCCTCGGCGTCCTGCTGATCACCTTGCTCCAATGGCCGATCGCTGCGCTGATCCGCCGCCATTACAAGGCGCCGCTTACGCTCGATCGCCGGTCGCTGCGAGTCTATCGCGGCGTTCGCGTCGGCGCGGGGCTGGTGCTCGCGCTGGTCGCGGCATGGGTGATCAGCATGTCGAAACTGAAGGCGCTGCCCTCCTATGACCCGTGGCTGTGGTTCCTCCAGATTGCCGGACTGATCGTGCTTGTCGGCGGCGTCGTGCTGGCGGCCTGGAATCTTCGCATCGTACGCCGGGAAAAACGCGGCTGGTTCCGCACCCTCTGGGCGCTGCTCCTGCTCTTCGCGACGATCATGCCGCTGTATGTCGCATGGACCTTTGGCCTGATCGCGATGACGGTGAATTACTGACGCTCTCCCTGAAGACGGAGGGGCCCTGCGGGCCTCTCCGTCGGCGAGGCGCGCTGCCACCTCCCCATCCCAATATCGGCCATCCGCGACGTTGCGCTCTCGAACGGCAGAAACGATCGATTGCTGTCGTTCAGGAGAGCAGGTCGTCCTTGGTCATAGCGGCAAACACCGGTAACTCTGGCAGGGCCGCGATCTGCGGCAACCCATTTCCGCGCCATATTGCGCACACGACGCCAATGACTTCCGCGCCAGCATCTTCGACAAGCCCTGCAGCGTCTGCCACGGCACCTCCCGTCGTTATGACATCTTCGATGAGAACGACGCGTTTGCCTTCGACGCCGCCCCCTTCGACAGCCAAACAAGTGCCATATTCCTTGGCCTCCTTCCTCACGAAGGCCGCGGGCAAATCTGTCGCCAGAGAGATTGCCGTAGCGATCGGTATGCCCCCAAGCTCTAACCCCGCAAGAACCTCGGTGTCCTTGGGCAGTAATGGGATCATCTCCGCCGCAACTCGCCGCAGCAGGGCCGGATCAGCTTCAAAACGATATTTGTCGAAATATGTTTCGGAAATTTGACCGGAGCGAAGATGGAACTCGCCTTTTAACGAAGCGATGGCTTTGACGGCGGCCGCCAGTGTCGGATCAATCATGCATCCTCATGTCACAAACTGATGGCAGCTTTCCACCCAAAGCGGAGGTCTACCATTCCTTCGGTCAAGCGGCAAAAAAAGGGCGGCGGTATCGTCGATACCGCCGCCTCCGGGACTAGCTGTTGAGACGGGTTAGAAGCTCAGCTTCACGCCCCCCGAAATATAGCGGCCGATCACGTCGAAATTGGGACTGGTGTACGGCGTGATCGGCGGATCGCGGTCGAACAGGTTGTTGACGTTGCCGAACAGCGTGAACGGGCCCGCTTTGAACTGGGCGCCCAGATCGACATAGGTACGGCTGCCCACCTTGTTGTTCACGATCGGCACCGCGACCCCGTTCACGACCGTCAGGGGGCGGTCGAGGCCGCCGTCGACGTAGCGGACGCGCAGGTTCGCGCCGAAGCTGTCGTTCTCGAAGGCGATCGTGCCCGTGCCGCGCCATTTGGGGGTCGAGAAGGCGGTGTCGCCGCCGACGTAACCCGACACGTCCGCGCCATTGATCTTCAGGTTGAAGACATGGTTGGCCAGCGCGCGGAACGACAGGTTTCCGTCGCCGAGCGGCATGCGGTACGATGCCTCGATGTCGAGACCCTGCGTGCGGTAATTGGCCAGATTGCGATACCCGTTCGTGATCGATCCGATGGTGCCGTTGGCTTCGCGGACGATGATGCCATTGCAGGTCGGATCGGTCGGAGCGGTGGCGAAGCACTGCTTGAGCAGATCGTTCGCGGTGACCGTCGTGATCACATTGTCGATGTCGATATCATAATAATCGACCGACAGGCGGAGGCCGGACGCAAAGGACGGGGAGTAAGACCCGCCGAGCGTCAGCGTGTGCGAAATTTCGGGCGTCAGATTGGCGTTACCGCCGCCATAGACGACCACATTGTTCTGCACCGTGCCGTTCTGACCCTGGAACGGATCAAAGACGGTGCCGATGTTGGTCGAGCGGTTGAGGAAATATTCGGTGATGCTGGGCGACCGGATGTCGCGCGAATAGACGGCGCGCAGCAACAAGTCGTTGACGACGCGCAGCGTGCCGCCGGTCTTCCACGACCAGATCCCGCCGCTGGTGCTGTAATCCGAATAGCGCGCCGCGCCGTTGACTTCGAGCTTCAGCGCGTCGGTGATGTCGAGCAACGGCACGTTCACTTCGGCGAAGACTTCCTTGACGTTGAAGCTGCCGTTCGTCGCCGACGAATTGAGCGTGCCGAGCGCATTGGCGAGCGACAGCGGGTCGACGAAGTTGGTGACCTGCTTTTCCCAGCGGACGTCGGTGCCGAACGCGATGTCGACGGGGCCGGCCCAGGTCGAGAAGGGCTGGCCCGACACGCTGGCGCCCGCCGCATCGAGCTTGATCGTGTAAATCAGCTGCGAACCGCCGAACGCCCACGCTGCCGCTTCGTCCGAAATGCTGCCATTGCCGAACAGGTTGATCGGCACGCAATTGGGGTCGTTGTTGGTCGTCGAGGCATCGGCGTTGATGCGGCACGTCGGCGTGCCGTTCACCAGGACCGAATCGACGCCATTGTTGAAGCGCGATTTGATCCGCTGGTTGTTGAGCTGCTGATTGAGCCGGATTTCGCCATGATTATAATAGGCGTCATATTTCCAGCCGTCGCCGAAGCTCCCGTCGAGCCCGATCGCGCCCTCGAGGTTGCGGCGGCTGTATTTGAACTTCATCACCCCGTCGGCGCCGACATCGTCCATGACGCGGCCGAGGAGGAACGGACCCGCGACGCCGGCGGCGGCGAGCTGATTGCGGTTCGCCTGCGTCAGAAAGGCGTTGTCGGGCATGATGACCACGGCGGGCGTTTCGGGGAAGAAGCTATAGTTGGCCGACATGCGGTGATAGCTGAAATTGGCCCAGACCTTCAGCGAGTCGGTGAGGTCATAGCTGGCGCGGGCGAAGAGGTTGACGCGCTCATAGGGCGTGCTGACCGCGACATAGTCGAAGATGTTCTGGCCGCCGCCGCCGATCGTCGTGACGCCGTTCGTCACGCTGCCGAGCGGGAAGGCGCCGATATTGCCGTCGGGATTGAACACCAGATTGCGGGGCGCGCCGGTGAGGCCGAGGATCGAGCCGCCGTTGTAAAGCTGGGTCGAATTGGGATCGCGCACGAGTTCGAGCTTGTTGTCGGCGCGCTGGAACAGCCCGGCTTCCAGATTGGGGCGGTCGTCGCGGCTGAGCGCGCCGCGTTCGTTCATATATTCGCCCGCGACCATGAAATGGCCGCGCCCGCCCGCGAAATCGGTGCCCCACGCAATGTCGGCGCCATAACGCGCCGCGTCGCCGCGCGACGAGATGCCGCTCTGGACGCCCATGCGCCAGCCGGTGAAATCATCGTCGAGGATGATGTTGACGACGCCCGCGACCGCGCCTGAGCCCCAGGCCGCCGATGCGCCGCCGGTGACGACGTCGATCCGCTTGACCAGGCTTTGCGGCACGATGTTGAGATCGTTGGCGCCGGCAAAGCGGTGCCCGTTGAGCAGGGTGAGGGTGCGGACCGACCCGAGGCCGCGCATGTCGGCGGTCGAGACGCCGCTGCTCGTGTTGCCGGGCGTCGTCGACGGCGTCGAAGTTGCGCGGAACTGGGGGGTGTCGTTCAGCACCTGCGCGATGCTCGGGCGGTTGCCCAGCGCCAGCTCAGCCTCGCCGATCACCGTCGTCGGGGTCGGTGCATCGAAGCCTTCGCGTTGAATGCGCGATCCGCTGACCACGATTTCCTCGTTTGAAACCACGTCGGTCGCGGTGTCGGCGGACTGCGCATAGGCCGGGTTCAGGCTGACCAGCATCGACAGGGCGGTGCCCGCATACAAGCCGGATTGAACGAACTTCATAATTATCCCCTTCGCCTGTGGACGGCAATTTCGCTGTCCGGTGCTCGCTTATGTTTTTTACCGCGAGGCTCCTGCGATCCTCGGGTTTGCGATTTTCTATAAAGTCGGAATTTTTTGAAAAATCAACCCCAATCAAGACATAATTTTCAATAATAGAAAATATGTCGTGGGAAAGTCGAACGACTTGGGTCGATAATCCTATGAATCAGCGCGTTTTTGCGCCAAAAGCCATGTTTCAAAAATCCGGATTCTTCAACCGGCATCTTTTCGGATCTTAATGATCCATTTCGCTGGCTGCCCCGTTCGGGCGAGCGGCGGGGCGCAGCAACACCGCGCGGCGCGCGCGCGTTAGCGGCCGTTTCGATTCAAACGAGACGAGGCGTCAAGGCGCCGGAGGGCAGGGCGATTCGGACGCCCTGCAGTTCGTCCAACCGCCACCCATCGCCTGAAACAGCTGGATGCGCGCGGCGAGCGCGTCGGCGCGGAGCTGGATCAGCGACAGTTCGGCACCGAGCAGGCCGCGCTGGGCGTCGAGCTGTTCCAGATAGGGTGAATAGCCTTCGCGATAGCGATTGGTCGCGAGCCGCAGGCCCTCGGCCAGCGCATCGCGCTGCGACTGCGCGAACGCGATCTGCGCGTCGATCCGGCTGACCGCGGCGAGCGCATCCTCGACTTCGCGAAATGCGGTCAGCGCGGTGCGGCGATAGACGAACGCTGCCTGATCGCGCTGCGCGCCCGCGGCTTCAGCCTGCGCGGTCAGCCTGCCGCCCTGAAAGATCGGGGCAAGGATGCTGCCGCCGACCGACCAGATCGAAATCGGGTCGCCGATCAGCGTCGAAAAGGCCGCGCCCGCTGCCGAGGTCAGCCGGACCTGCGGCAGGAAGCGCTTGCGCGCCGCGGCGAGATTCTTGTCCGACGCCGCGAGTTGATATTCGGCCTGCGCGACGTCGGGACGGCGGCGCAGCAGTTCGGACGGCAGGCCGTCGGGAACCGCGGGCACCGCGAGCCGGTCGAGCGCCGAGCCGCGCTCGATCGCGCGGGGTGTGTCGCCGACCAGCAGGCTGAGGCCGTCCTCGGTTCGCGCGATGGCGAGCTCGATCTGCGGGACGATCTGCGCCGTCGCGTCATATTCGGCTTGCGCCTGCTGAAGCTCGAGCTTGGGCGAATAGCCCCGTCCGACGCGCGATTTCGCAATCCGCAGCGATTCCGACCGCGCGCGCACCGTCTCGCGCGCGACCTCCAGCCGCGCATCGAGGCTGCGCAGCGTGACATAGCTACTTGCCACCGCGGCGGCGATCGACAGCTGCACCGCATCGCGTGCCGCTTCGCTCGCGAACCAGCTATCGCGCGCCGCCGATTTCTGGTCGGCGAGGCGGCCGAACAGATCGACTTCATAAGCGACCTGGATCTGCGGCTGCGCGAAATTCTGTTCGGACGGCTGGCCGAACGGACTGACCGAGCGCGACCGCCCGCCGCTGATCGCCGCATCGATCGTCGGCAGCGTCTGTGCCCGCGCGAGCGCGAAATTGGCGCGCGCTTCGCGCACGCGCGCCGCCGCGACGCCGATGTCGCTGTTATTGGCCAGCGCCTTGTCGACCAGCGCGGCGAGCGTCGGATCGCCGAACGAGCGCCACCAGTCGCGCGGCAACGGCGCGGCGGGATTGGCATCGGTTCGCCATGCCACCGGCGGCGTGACGGGCGCCACGCCGGTCGTCGCGACGTTCGGACCGGCGCAGGCGGCGAGCGCAGCCGCCAGCCCGGCCGTCAGCGCGAGCCGCGCGAGCTTCATCGCTTTGACCCGCCGCTTGTGTCGATGCGGACCTCGACCGACATGCCGGGCCGCAGCCGCGCCGCCAGCGGTTGTTTCTCGTCGATCTTGATCCGCACCGCGATGCGCTGCGCGACCTTGACGAAATTGCCCGTGGCGTTGTCGGCCTTGAGCACCGCGAATTCGGACCCCGCCGCCGGCGACAGATTTTCGATCCGCCCGGTCAGTTCGGTGCCGCCCAGCGCATCGACGCTGAACCGCGCGCGCTGGCCGATCGCCATATCGCCGGTCTGAGCTTCCTTGAAGTTCGCGATGACCCAGACATGGTGCGGGACGACCGACAGCAATTGCGTGCCTGCAGTGACATAGGCGCCCACGCGCACGCCGATTTCGGACAGCTGGCCGTCGGCGGGCGCGCGGATGACCGTGTTGTCGAGGTCGATCTGCGCGAGGCGAAGCTGTGCTTTCGCCGATTCGACCGCGGCTTCGAGCCCGGCGCGCCCGACGACGACGGTGCGGACGTCCTGCGTCCCGATCGCGCGGCTGGCGCGCGCCTGTTGTAGCGCCGCCTGCGCCGCGAGCAGCGCCGCGCGCGTCTGGTCGAACTCGCGCGTCGAGATTGAGCCGTCGGCGACGAGCGCGCGGGCGCGGCGCATGTCGGCGTCGGCTTTGGTCAATTGCGCCTGCGCGTTGGCGATCCCGGCATTCTGGCTGTCGGTAGCGACCTCGCGCGAGCGCTGCGCCTGCGCCGAATTGGCGAGCGCGGCCTGCTGCGCCGCGACATTGGCTTCGGCCTGCGCGACGCGCGCGCGATAGATGCGGTCGTCGATCGTCGCGAGGATCTGGCCCGCCTTGACCTCGGCGAAATCCTGCACGGGCACGCGCGTGACATAGCCGCTGACCTGCGGGCTGATGATCGTCACGCGCCCGCGTACATAGGCATTGTCGGTCTCTTCCGAGGCGCCGGCGAAAGGCGGCAGGTCCCAGGCGTAGAGGATGGCGAGGATCGCCAGTACCGCGGCGGCGATGATGACAATCACCGTCGTGCGCGTCTTGTCGGGCGGCCGCCAGGAGGATGGCGGCGCGTCGATCTGCGGATCGGAGGGAGGCGCGGCGTCCGCCGCTTCGGCAGGCTGCGTTACCGTTTCCGGTTCGGGTTTCGGCGTGTTCGCCTTGGGCTTGTCGCTCATCCTATTGCCCCTGTCGAGCTTGTGCCTGCGCCTGCAGACGCTGGGCCAACAATATCACCGGCGACGGTTCGTTTCGCCGCCGGATAGACCAGCTGATCATGAAACCCCATAGTGCCGTCAAGATCGCGAGCACCCCGACCAGCAGGAATACGTCATTATACGCAAGGATATGCGCCTCGCGCGTGACTTGCTGGCTCAGCAGCGCGGCGCCCTCGGCGGTGCGTAGTACCGGGTCGCCGACCGTCCCGGCAACCACGCGGCTGCCCGCGCCGAGCCGTGCCGCGACCAGCGGGTCGCTCGCGACGATGTTCTGGACAAGTTCGTGCGAGTGATATTTCTCGCGGACCGTCTGGAACGTCCCGAGCAGGGTGCCGCCGGCGAGACCGCCGATGCTCTGGCTCATGCTGAAGATCACGACGAAGCTGATGAAATTCTTGCCGCCCGCGAGCAGGGTCCGGGCGATGCCGATCACCATCGCCTGCGCAAGGAAGAGCAGCGAGGCAAAGCCGATCAGCGCCTGGCTGAGATAGAAATGGCTTGGCCGGGTAAGGTTGGTCGTATGGGCATCCATGAAGGATGCGATCACGATCAATATCACCGCGATGATGATCGGCCGCGAGAGATTGTCGGGACGAAAGGTCAACACCGCGGTCACGAGGCCGGCGATCGACGCGAAGACGACGATGAGGTTCAGCGTGACCATCTGATCGTTGATCATGCCCACGGTGCTGAGGAATCCGACCGAGCCGAACGCCTGTTCGGACAGCAGGATGCGGACCGATGCGGCGACGGCGATCAGCCGGAGCATCTCGCGCGTGCCGAGCCAGCGTGTGTTGATGAGCGGGTTCCGGCGATGATGTTCGACGAGCACCGCGGCGGCGATCAGCGCGACACTCGCCGCCAGCGACCAGCCGATCCACGGCCGTTCGGTCCACCATTGGATCCGCCCTTGCGACAGCACCGCGATCAGCAGCCATAGTCCCGGCGCGAGGAGGAAGAAGGTCAGGAAGTCGAGCGGCTCGAACACTTTTTCGCGCTCGCTCGGCGGCAGCGGCTGCGCCATCACCGCGGCCAGCGTCGCCAGCGCGAGCCCGAATTCGAACCAGTAGAGATTGTGCCAGTCGCCCCAGATGAGCAGCCCCGGCGACAGCACGCGCGCGAGCGGCGTCGCGATCTGCGGGATACAGATGCCGATCATCACCGCGGCAAGCCGCTTCGATGCCGGAAGCGCCTGGAAGAAATAGAGGATGGTCAGCGTCGAGAGGCCGCTCGCCGCAATCCCGCTCATCGCGCGCACCGCGACCGACGTCCAGAAATCATGGATGAACAGGTGCATCAAGGTCGTCACGGCATAGGCGACGAGCGTGTAGCGGATGAACGGCTGCAGCCCGAACTGCTGGCGATATTTGACCAGCAGCAGGTTCGCGGTGACATTGGTCATGAAATAGGCGGCGGTCAGCCACGCCGCTTCGTCGCTGTTGAGCCCGAGCGTCCCTTGCGCGAAGTTGAGGTTGACCGTGACCAGCGCGTTGCCGAGCCCGCCGGTGATCCCGATCAGGCAGCCGATCAGGAAATGGCGCACCATGCGCGCGGTCGGATGATCGGGATTGGCGGGCGATCCCGGAAGCGTCGGCCGCTCGTGGGGTTTGAAGACATATTCCGCCATAGCGGGTCAGGCCGGCTTCGCGGTCATGGACGCGCCACGAGCGGAGCGAGTCGGTTCGGTAATCATGATTTTCCTTACCGCATCGACGGGGCGCATGCAGCCTATTCGGTGGAATAGGAGTCCCACGATGCTGACATAGAAGCGGCCGGTTATGCCCCGGATACGCGATCGCGGTGCGTCTTCCAAAGCCAGGCGGCGCAGGCCAGATCCTGTACGATCGAGCCCAGCGATTTATAGATGGTGACGTCCGATGCCGTCAGGCGGCCCGGCGCGGAACCCGAAAAGACGTGCCCGATCTCGGGCAGGACATGTGCTTCGGTGACCAGCCCCGCGTCGCGCGCGCGCAGATATTCCGCGCCCTGCGCCAGTACCCCATCGCGATGATCGGGCACGAAACGCGCCCGCGCTACAAGCGCTTCGTCGATTTCGGTCGGTCCCGCGCGGCTGGAGCCGACGGCGTTGATATGCGTTCCGTCCGCGACGTGCGCGTCGAGCAGGAATGGTTCGGCCGCCCCGGTCAGCGTGCAAATGATATCGGCGCCCTCCGCCGCCTCGGCCACCGAGGCCACCTCATAGGCAGCAAAACCGAAGTCGTCGGCGATCCGGCCGGCAAGCTCGCCCGCCTTTTCAGGCGCGCGTCCCCAAATTCGCACTTCGTCGAGCGCCCGCACGTGGCGGATGGCGGCGACATGATGCCATGCCTGTTCGCCCGTCCCCATGATCGCGAGACGGCGGGGGCCGGGCCGTGCGAGCGCGTCGGTCGCGGCTGCGGAGGTGGCGGCGGTGCGGATCGCGGTGACCTCGCTGGCGTCGATCACGCACACCGGCGCGCCGCTCGTGCGATCGAACAGGATGATGACGCCTTGATGCGAGCTGCCGTGCGCGGCGGCGGCCGGGAAGATGCTGATGATCTTCGCGCCGAAGCCGGCGCCGTCGAGCGCGCCGGGCATCACGCCGAACAGATCGCCGCCGTCGAGGTCGATGATGCCGCGCAGCAACTGCCGGCTGCGTCCTTCGGCAAGCGCGATCATCGCGGGGCGCATCAGGTCGATGCACGTCCGGTGGTCGAGCCGCTTGCGGACTTCGTCCGCATCGATGAAGCGGATCGGATCAGCCACCCCAGACGCTTTCGGCGTGGCGCAGGAAATTGAGCCCCATGATCTTCTCGATCCGGCCACTCGAATAGCCGCGCACGGCGAGCAGACCGATAAGTTTGCGGAACTGGTCGGGCCCGCGCAGGTCGACGACGAAGGGATAGGTGTCGGGGCGCTCGCCCGCGGCGCTGATCCCCGCGGCGCGGCGCTCGGCGATCTCCTTGGCGAGCACGGCTTCGTAGGCCTGGAGATCGTCGATCTGGCCGACGGTGCCGTCGGTGCCGATCCCGACGTGATCCTCGCCGCAGATGTTCACCGCATGGTCGATATGCGCCACGACATCCTCGGCGCGCGCGTGACCCGACACATTCAGGAAGGGCATGAAATAGATGCCGACGAAGCCGCCCTTTTCGGCGACCAGTCGCAGTTCGGCGTCGGTCTTGTTGCGCGGCAGGTCGGTGACCGCGCGGCAACCGGTGTGGTTGATCGAGATCGGCGCCTTCGACGCGCGCGCGGCCTCGAGGCAGGTCTTCTCGCCGCTGTGCGACAGGTCGACGATCATTCGCTGCGCATTGAGCCGCTCGATCACTTCGCGACCGAACGGCGTCAGTCCGCGATTGTCGGGTGCCATCGACCCGTCGCCGAGCTGGTTCGCCGGATTATAGGTGAGCTGGAAGATGCGCACGCCCATGTTGGCGAAGATATCGACCCGGCCCGCATCCTTTCCCATCATCGCGCCATTCTGGAATCCGTAGATGATCCCGATCTTCTTTTCGGCCTTGGCGCGGCGGATGTCGGCGGCGCTCAAAATCTTGACGAGGTCGCGCGGATAGCGGCGCAGCAACATGTCCATCTTTGCGACGTCGGCGACGCTCTTTTCGAACGGTTCGGCCGGACCCGCGACATAGCCGAGGGTGCAGTTGATCGCGGTGACGCCCGACGCATGCGCCTCGGCCAGCACGCGCGGCGAGAACGGGTCGGGGGCATCGCGTATATTCGGATCGGCGAGCCCGCCGAGCGCATTGACGATCACCCATTTGCGGCCATCGGGCACCGCGGCGCGGCTCGCTCCGGGAAGCAGCGATGTTGCGGCCAGCCCCGCCGCACCCGCCAGCATTGCGCGCCGGTCAATCGTCATTTCCAAGCTCCTTCGCGGTCGGCGCGATATAGTCGGCGCGCCGGTATTCGCGGCCGCGTTTCACCGTCATTTCGATCTTTTCGATATTGTCGATGTCGGCGAGCGGGTCGGCCGCGAGCACGACGAAGTTTGCGAGCTTGCCGGGCTCGATCGATCCCATCTCCTTGTCCTGCCCCGCGGCGCGCGCGCCGACGAGCGTCGCCGAATGGATGACCGCGAGCGGGGGCATGCCGACGTCTTTCGCCAGATAGCGAAGCTCGGCGTGGACTTCGGGCCAGGCGTCGCCGGCGGGATTGACGAAATCGGTGCCGGTCGAAATCGGCAACCCTGCGCGCCACGCCTGCTGCGTCAGGCGTATCGTGCGGGCGCCGCTGCAACGCAGCGGCTTGGCCCCTGGGTCGGCCTTGCGGGAGGCCTCGAACTTCACGAACAGGCTGCCGGTCGCGTCGAGGATCGTGCCGCGCGTCCGCATCGCGTCGAAGAGGCGGGCGACCACCGGATCGTCGCCGGTCGCGGCAAGGCGCGCCTCGTCGACCGGGGTGCGGTCCTGATAGGCGGCGAGCATTTCGGGCTGCGCTTCATAGCCGAGATAACAAACATGGCTGACCGAATCGACGCCCGCCGCGATCACCTCGGCGGGGCGGGCAGGGAAGACCGCGCTGTGCGCCCAGATCATCAGCTTCTGGCGGTGCGCCTCGGCGGTGATCGCCGCGACGCGTTCGGCCGGCAGGTTCGCGTAGATCTTGATCGCGCTCGCGGAGGTGCCGCGCGCTAACGTGACCGCGGTGCGGAGGTCGGTCTTTTTGTCGATCGCCTGCATCCACGGCGCGGTGCCGGGCGTGAAGCCGCGGCTGACCGCGAGCACGCGGGGATCCTCGAAAAAGGACGGCCCGGCCATCAATGCGGCATAATGGATGTCGGGCGCGGGAATCTCGCCGACCAGCGACGCACGCGAAAGCTCGCCCACCGCGCGCAGATCGTCCGCCATGTCGCGCACTGCGGTCACACCCCCATAAAGCTGGCGGCGCAGGATCGCTTCGGCGCGCGCGCGGTTCGGCGGGGTGGCGAGATGGACGTGGCTGTCGATCAGCCCCGGGATCACGAAGCGCCCGGTCAGGTCGACCCGGCGCGCGCTCCCCGCCTGCGACGCCAATGTATCATGCGCGCCGATCGCTATGATCCGTTCGCCATCGATCAGGATGTCCTGATGGCCGCGCGCCGGACCACCGGTGCCGTCGATAACCGACGCATCGGTATAAAGCACCCGTTCGGCCGCGTACGAGGGCGCCGCCGCCATCAGCGATGCGGCGATACCAAGCGACTGAAAGGCAGCGACGAGCGCGGGCGGACGTGAGCGAACCGATGTCATGGCCCGTCGCTAGCGCCCTCATTTCATGTCCGCAATCGACTTGCCACGCGATCGCATGGACCAGCGTCTATTCCCCGGTCCCGCACTATGATACCGGTGTATCAGGAATCCGAATTTTCTGTGCCGACGCGGTCCCAATAAGCCGTGCGGTATCGACTGCCTGAACCTTCCCCGTGGGCCTTCGCGTCCATTGGCAAACAGAACAGAAACGGACGAATGCGATGCAAACTCCCGAAGAATATGAGCTGTCCCGGCGCGGCGTGCTCGTGGGCGGCGCGGCCTCGGTCGCGACGGTGACGATGGTCCCGATCGGGGCCGCGGCCGCCGCCACGCCTGCTGCCAAATCTCCGCCGACCGCCAAAGTGGCCTTCGAGGTGAATGGCACGGCGCGCGAGCTGGAACTCGACACGCGAACGTCGCTGCTCGACGCGCTGCGCGAGCATCTGCATCTGACCGGGACCAAGAAGGGGTGCGATCACGGCCAGTGCGGCGCGTGCACCGTGATCGTCGACGGGCGGCGGATCAACAGCTGCCTGACCTTGGCGGTGATGCACGAGGGCGAGAAGATCACAACGATCGAAGGGCTTGGCACCCCCGACAAGATGCACGCAATGCAGGACGCCTTCGTGACGCACGACGGTTATCAATGCGGCTATTGCACCCCGGGCCAGATTTGTTCGGCGGTCGCGGTGCTCGACGAGATCAAGGCAGGGGTTCCGAGCCATGTCACCGCCGACCTCGGCGCCGCGCCCGCGGTGACGAAGGTCGAGCTGCGCGAGCGGATGAGCGGCAATATCTGCCGCTGCGGCGCCTATTCGAACATCATCGATGCGATCACCGATGTGGCGGGAGTGAAGGCATGAAAAGCTTCACCTACGAACGCGTCGATAGCGCGGCGGCGGCGACCGCGACCTTTGCCCGGACCCCCGGCGCGCGCTTCATCGCGGGCGGCACCAACCTGCTCGACCTGATGAAGCTCGAGATCGAAACGCCGAGCCACTTGATCGATGTCAGCCGCCTCGCGCTCGACAAGATCGAGGCGACGCCCGAAGGCGGCCTTCGCATCGGCGCGATGGTCCGCAACACCGATTTGGCGAGCGACGCGCGCGTGCGGCGCGACTATGGTCTTTTGACCCGTGCGCTCGTCGCGGGCGCATCGGGGCAACTCCGCAACAAGGCGACGACTGCGGGCAATCTGCTCCAGCGGACGCGCTGCCCCTATTTTTACGACACCAACCAGCCGTGCAACAAGCGCAAGCCGGGCAGCGGCTGCGCCGCGATCGGCGGCTTCAACCGGCTGCACGCGGTGGTTGGCGCCAGCGACGCGTGTATCGCGACGCATCCCAGCGACATGGCGGTTGCGATGCGCGCACTCGACGCCGCGATCGAGACGGTCGACGCGGCGGGCAAGGCGCGCGCGATCCCCATCGCCGATTTCTACCGCGCGCCAGCGAAGACCCCGCATCTCGAGACGGTGCTGGCGCCGGGTGAGCTGATCACCGCGGTCACTTTGCCGAAGCCCGTCGGCGGTACGCACATCTATCACAAGGTCCGCGACCGCGCCTCCTATGCCTTCGCGCTGATCGCGGTCGGCGCGATCGTCCAGCGCGACGGAACCGGCCGGGTGGCACTCGGCGGGGTCGGCTACAAGCCGTGGCGCGTCGAAGCGGCCGAGGCGGCGCTGCCGCGCGGCGCGAAGGGGGTCGCCGACGGCCTGCTCGCGGGCGCGAAGACCACGCACGAAAACGCCTATAAGCTACCCCTCGTCGAGCGCACGCTCGCCGGGGTGCTGGCGCAAGCGAAGGGCTGAACCATGAAATTCGACACGCCCGCCACCACCAATCCGATCGATCAGATGAAGATCGTCGGCAAACCCACCAACCGCATCGAAGGGCCGCTCAAGACGACGGGCACCGCGCCCTATGCCTATGAACGGCACGATGTCGCGGCGAACCAGGCTTATGGCTATGTCGTCGGATCGGCGATCGCCAAGGGGCGGATCGCGTCGATGAACCTCGACGCAGCAAGGGCGGCACCGGGCGTCATCGCGATCGTCACCGCGGACAATGCGGGCAAGCTGGCGAAGGGCGATTTCAACACCGCCAAATTGCTCGGCGGCCCCGATATCGAACATTATCATCAGGCGATCGCGCTCGTTGTCGCCGACAGTTTCGAACAGGCGCGCGCTGCCGCCTCGCTCGTTCGTGTCGAATATACCCGCGGCAAGGGTGCCTATGATCTTGCCGCCGCGATCGACACCGCGATCAAGCCGAAAGCATCGTTCGGAACCGAGCCCGACAGCGCCGTCGGCAATTTCGCCGCCGCCTTCGCCGCAGCGCCCGTGCGGCTTGATGCGCGCTATACGACCCCCGACCACAGCCACGCGATGATGGAGCCGCACGCGACGATCGCCGCGTGGGAAGGCGACAAGCTGACCGTCTGGACATCGAACCAGATGATCGCCTGGTCGGTCGGCGACATGGCGAAGACGCTGGGCATTCCAAAGGAGAATATCCGCTTCGACTCGCCCTATATTGGTGGCGGATTCGGCGGGAAATTGTTCAATCGCGCCGATGTGCTGCTGGCCGCGCTGGGGGCGAAGGCGGCGAAGCGGCCGGTCAAGGTCGCACTGCCCCGGCCGTTGATGATCAACAACACGACGCACCGCCCGGCGACGATCCAGCGCGTCCGCCTTGGCGCAACCGCCGACGGCAAGCTCACCGCGATCGGGCACGAAAGCTGGTCGGGCGACCTGCCCGGCGGCGGGCCCGAAACCGCGGTGGCGCAGACGCGCCTGCTCTATGCCGGTGAAAATCGCATGACCGCGATGCGCCTTGCCGTGCTCGACCTGCCCGAAGGCAATGCGATGCGCGCGCCCGGCGAGGCGCCGGGGCTGATGGCGCTCGAGATCGCGGTCGACGAACTGGCCGAGAAGCTCGGCATCGACCCTGTCGCCTTGCGTGTCCTCAACGACACGCAGGTCGACCCCGAAAAGCCAAGCCGGCCCTTTTCGCAGCGCCAGCTCAACAAATGTCTCGAGACCGGCGCCGACAAGTTCGGCTGGAGTAAGCGCGCCAAGCCCGGCGCCATCCGCGACGGGCGCTGGCTGGTCGGGATGGGGGTCGCCGCGGCGTTCCGCAACAACCTCAACGGGCCATCGGCCGCACGCGTTCGCCTCGCCAAATCGGGGGTCGTGACGGTCGAGACCGACATGACCGACATCGGCACCGGCACCTATACGATCATCGCGCAGACCGCCGCCGAAATGATGGGCGTGCCGCTCGACAAGGTCGTCGTGAAGCTCGGTGATTCAGCGTTTCCGGTGTCGGCGGGTTCGGGCGGGCAGTGGGGCGCCAACAGCTCGACCGCCGGCGTCTATGCCGCGTGCGTCAAGCTGCGCGAGGCGGTGGTGCAGAAGCTCGGCCTAGCGTCGGATGCGGTCTTTGCCGATGGCAAGGTCAAGGCCGGACGCCGCAGCGTCGCGCTCGGTGATGCGGCCGCCGACGGCGAACTCGTCGCCGAGGACAATATGGAATATGGCGACCTCGCCGAGAAATTTCAGCAATCGACCTTTGGCGCGCATTTCGTCGAGGTCGGCGTCGATGCGATGACGGGCGAAATTCGCGTCCGCCGGATGCTCGCGGTCTGCGCTGCCGGGCGCATCCTCAATCCCAAGGCGGCGCGCAGCCAGGTGATCGGCGCGATGACGATGGGCGCGGGCGCGGCGTTGATGGAGGATCTCGCGGTCGACAAGCGCTTCGGCTTTTTCGTCAATCACGATCTCGCGGGTTATGAAGTCCCCGTCCATGCCGACATTCCGCATCAGGACGTCATCTTCCTCGACGAAGCCGATCCGACGACGTCGCCGATGAAGGCAAAGGGTGTCGGCGAACTCGGCATTTGCGGCGTCGCGGCGGCGGTCGCCAACGCGGTCTACAACGCGACCGGCGTGCGCGTCCGCAATTACCCGATTACGCTCGACAAGCTGCTTGGCAAGCTGCCGGACATGGTGTGATCGCCAGCGTGAAAGCGGCGTTTCATTTGGGCAAATCGCCCGGCCGGTCGATGTCCATCAGCTCGTTCGCGTCGGCGTGGACAAGTGCGGCATTCGCCAGCAAAGCCTTGCCGCCCCGATCGCCTTCGCCGCTGCGCAGCTTTTCGAACAGCCCGCGGGCGAACAGCGCCGGGGGCATCGTCGCGTCCCCGTTCGTCGACGCCACCACGGGCGCTGCCACCGGATCGAACCGGGCGATGAGTTTGCGCAAATGGCCGGTGCCGACAAAGGGCATGTCGGCGAGGCAGACCATCGCCGCGACGTCCGGCCCGCGTGCCGCTTCGGCAATGCCGCACGAGAGGGATCGCGACAGCCCGTGCTCGGGATGCGGATTGGCGACAATCTCGAAGCCGTGCGCCGCCAGCAACTGTGCGAGCGCGCCACGGTCATCGCGGCAGACGGCGATGCGCCGCCGCGGCGTCAGCAGGGCGATGTGCCTGGCTGCGTGCAGCGCCAGCGGTTCGCCCGCGAGCGGGGCGAGCAGCTTGTCGTCGGTCCCGAACCGCTGCGATGTGCCCGCGGCGAGCAGGATGACGGCGATGTTCGCGGCTTCGACCATGGCTCTCGTCCCTTCAGACGCCCTTTGCGCGTCGGCTGACTTCAAAGCAAATCGCAGATGATAGCAACCACGCCGGCCGACATATTGCGCTTTGTTCTGGCGCGCACCGCAGAGGGTGCCGGGACGATCCTCGTCACGCTCACCGCGATCGAGGGATCGTCGCCGCGCGCGATCGGCGCGCAGATGGCGGTGGCCGAGGACGGGCGATATGCAGGTTCCTTCTCGGGCGGCTGCATCGAGGCGGCGGTCGTCGCCGAGGCGATCGGAACACTGGAGCACGGGCGCGCTAAGCTCGTACGCTTCGGCGCGGGATCGCCCTATTTCGACATCCGGCTTCCGTGCGGCGGCGGGATTGACCTGCTGTTCAACCCGCGCCCCGATCCCGATGCGATCGGACAGGCGCTCGCGCAGCACGATCGCCGGCAAATCACGGCGCTGCGGCTGGCCGACGATGGCGTGCATGTCGATACGATCACCGATGCGCACGCGCGGGCTGGCTGGGAGGATGGAAGCTTCCGCCTCGGCTATGTTCCGAAGCTTCGTATCGTCGCGATGGGGCAGGGCGAGGAGCTCACGGCGCTGGCGCGTCTCGCCGCCGCCTTCGGGGCCGAGGTCAGCGTCCTCTCCCCCGACGAACGGGCTTTGGCCGATCTCGATGCCGAGGGTTTCGACACGGTTCGGCTGACTTCGCGCACAAACTTGCGGCCGCTCGTCACCGATCCGTGGACCGCGATCATTTCGGTCTTCCACGACCGCGACTGGGAGGAGGAGTTGCTGCCGCGCGCGCTCCAGCTTCCTTCCTTTTACGTCGGGGCGATCGGGAGCCAGCGGACGCAGGATGTCCGGCGGAACGCCTTGCGCGATGCCGGCGTGCGCGAGGACCTTCGGGAAAAGCTCCGCACATCGGTTGGGCTGATCCCCGCGACGCGCGATCCGGCGACGCTGGCGCTGTCGGCGCTGTCGCAGATTGTGCAGGACTATCACCAGCTCGGGGGTACGGACGCGGATGTCGACCGCCTGCCTATGGTTCGCAGCCTGACCAGCCCGGTCTAATCGCGCTCGCGCGGCTGCCGTATCGCCTGATACCGGGCGTCGAGGTTGACCGCGCGCTGCTCATCGACGTCGGCGCGCTTCGTATCGCCCTGTTTTCGCAGCAGAAGGCTGCGATTATAATAAGCGCGCGCCGACTGCGGCGCGTGCCGGACCGCCCGGTCGAGATCGGCGATCGCGCGCGCGCTTTCGCCCTGACGGTCGTAAGCGAGGCCTCGATTGAGATAAGCGACCGACAGGTCGGGCGCGACGGCAATCGCCTGATCGAAGGCCGTGATCGCGCCGTCGAGATCGCCCTCCCACGCCTGTTTCAGCCCATCGGAAAGATGCGCGTCGGCTTGCGCCCGAACGGCTTTCGCTCCCCCGCTTGCCAGCTTTTTGCACCGCGACAGCGCCCGGCTCGGATCGTTCACCGTGCAGGCGTTCCAGTCGCCGCGCCGGGGCGCGCCGCGCGGCNNNCGACGCGTGTTCCCGTGACGACGACCGACTCCTCGGCGACTTCGCTCGATGAATAGGCCGAAATGGCGGAGGGTGAATCCTGCACAGGGCGTGCCACGCGCTGCGCCGAGACGATGATCCCCTCGCGTTCCTCGGCTTTTGCGGCGGGCGCGGCGGGCGGCGCCTGCGCCAGTTCCACTCGCTTCGCCACCGGCGCGGAAACGGCAAGCGGCGCCGCCGCGACTTGCTCGGCGGCAGGGCTGTTCTTTGCGGATGGCGGTGCCGCGATCGCGGCGGGAGCGGGCACTTCGGCCTGGTTGTCCACGACCGTTGCCGGCTCGCCCGTCTCGCGCGCAATCTGTTCGTCGGCGGCGGGTGCGCCCGGAACCAATGCCGTCCATGCAAAGGGCAGGCTGATCGCGGCGACCAGCGCGGCGGTCGCGAACAGCCCGGCCTGCGGACGCCGAAGATTGGCCCACCAGGATGCTCGCGCTGGTGGAGGCGCGACCTCAGGTGCGGGGGCGCCGTCGAAGCGGGCAAGCGCGCCGGCAATCGCCGCCTCGCGCCGCTTCGGGGCGGGCGGCGGCGGTTCGGGCAGAAAGGCTTTCAGCTCGTCATCGCCCGCCATGGCTACGATGCCCCCGGCGCGGCGCGGCGCGATTTCGAACCCGGTCGAGATGGCAGGCGCGAGAGAAAGGGCATGGGCATCGTCTGGCCTTATACGCACAATATCGCGGCGGTCGAATATCTCGATCGACCGGCCGAAACGGGCGGGGCGGATGCGGCGGCGCTTCGCAGGAACCGCCGCCGCACCATGATCAGCGTTCCAGCTTTGCCATCGATCCCGCCGTCTTCGCGGCGCGGACCATCTGGACCAGTTCCATGCGATATCCGAAATCGTCGGTGCCGCGCGCTGCGCCGACGATTTGCAGCACATCGTCATAGGTCATCGATCCGCTGTAGCGCCCGCCGCGGAGCAGTTCGGCAAAGGCCGCGACCCCGGTTGCGAAGCGCGCATCCTGCGGCGCGTCGGCGAAGCGGGCGAATTCGACGCGCCGATCGATCGGCGTCGAAATCAGCTGGCTGCGATCCGATTTCGGCAGTTTGTAGCGGATCTTCACAAAGCCATATTCGCTCGATGGCGCCGCGACCGCCCGCGGGGCGGGCTTGCTGTACCTGAGGTCACCCATCGTACGCGGCCCGCCGACGGGGACGATCTCGTAGATCGCGGTCACGGTCTGTCCCGAACCGACATCGCCCGCGTCGACCTTGTCATTGTCGAAATCGTCGCGATTGAGCATCCGCGTCTCATAGCCGATCAGCCGATATTCGGCGACGGTGGCGGGGTTGAATTCGACCTGGATCTTCACATCCTTCGCGATCGGGAAGAGCGTCGAGGTGGCCTCATCGACCAATGTTTTGCGCGCTTCACCGAGCGTGTCGATATAAGCGGCGGCGCCATTGCCGTTCTGGGCGAGCGTCTGCATCAGCGCGTCATTGTAATTGCCCATCCCGAAGCCGAGGACGGAGAGGAAAATGCCCTTGCCGCGCTCGCGCTCGATATAGCCTTTCAGCTCATCCTGATTGGTGATGCCGACGTTGAAATCGCCGTCGGTGGCGAGGACGACGCGGTTGACGCCGTTCGGGTCGAGATTGCGCTCGGCCAGCGCATAGGCCTGGCGGATGCCTTCGGCGCCCGCGGTGCTGCCGCCCGCGCCGAGCTGGTCGATCACCGCGAGGATCTTGCCTTTCTGGCTCGCCGGCGTCGGCTCAAGCGCGGTGCCCGCATTGCCCGCATAAGTTACGATCGACACACGGTCGTTGCGATCGAGCTGATCGAGCAGCAGGCCGAGCGATTTCTTGACCAACGGCAGTTTGTTCGGCGCGTCCATCGACCCCGACGTGTCGATCAGGAAAACGAGGTTCGCGCGCGGCCGCGTCGCACGTTCGATCGTATAGCCCTTGATGCCGATGCGAACGAGCTTGCGGCCCACGGTGAATGGGCTCGGGAAGACGGCGACATTCGAGGAAAAGGGCTGCTGCGCGCTGCGCGGCGCCGCATAATCATAGGGGAAATAATTGACCAGTTCCTCGGTCCGCACCGCGGCGGGCTGTGGCAGGGCATTATTGTTCAGCGACGCGCGGACAAAGGAATAAGAGGCGGTGTCGACGTCGATCGAAAAGGTCGACACGGGCTCGTCGCGCGCGATCTTGAACGCATTCTCCTGCGTCGAGGTAAATTTGTCGCGGCCGACGTCCTGATACCAGGGCATCATCCGATCGGGATAGGGCGCGCGAATGGCGCTGCCCGTCACGACCATTTTGCGGGCCTGTGCCGGCGGCGGCGGCGATGCGATGTGTTGCGAACCGATCGCCGACATCGCCACCGGCGCGTCCATCACGTGCGGGGCGACCCGCTGTCCGGTGACGACGATGTCCGAAGCATGCTCTTCCAGCTCGGTCTTTGGGGTCGGCGCGGTCGCCTCCGACGACGGCGACGCAATGTCGGCTTCGTTCGATTGCGAGCAGGCGGTGACGAGCGTGATCGAGAGGCCCGCGGTAAGCGTCAGATAGAAACGGGACATGACATGTCTCCCTGGCAACAGCGGCGCACAATCGCCCGCATGTCCCTGGGACGCGTGGGCGCGGGAAATCCTTGGCGGCCTTTGCGAAAAAAATCCGGGGCGCCTCGTTGTCAGTCGCCGGGGTCGGGATTCGCCGCGAGCTGGCGCCGGATTTCGTGCATTCGCCACGACACCGTCGCTTCGGCTACTCCTAAGATTTGCGCGGCTTCGGCGTGCGACAGCTGCTGCCCCGCGATCAGCACCGCGGTGTCGCGAAGGTCGGGTTTCAGCCGCGCGATCGCGCTTTCGATCCAGACCGCGTCGTACAGGTCGCGGCCGTCGGGACCCCGCGCCAGCCCGGCCATGATACTCAGCCGCCCGGTGAAGCGCGTAAAGGCCGACCGCCGCCGATGGAAATCGCGGCAGGCGTTGTAAACAATGCTGCACAGCCAGGTCGTGAATTTGGCGTCGCCGCGAAAGGCGGAGAGCTTTTCGGCGAGAATGCAGCAGACATCCTGCGCGATATCGTCGGCATCGGCGCGCGATCCGGTCAATTGCCACGCGAGGCCGTGGATGCGGTCATAGTGGCGCCGCAGCAAGGCTTCGAAGGCGTGGCGGTCGCCCGCGATCGCCGCCGCAAGAATATCGGGTTCGTCGGCGTCGGCCATGCGTCAGCCTCGCACGCGCGGCGCGCGCCGATGGCATTCGGCTGTGGAATCAGGCTCGCCGGCGGACCGAAGGTCCCGCGCCGGCCAAATCGATCCCCCATATCCTGCCATCGCAAGGCTTGTGCCCCATTCGCCGCGCGAAGGCTATCGCTGACTTTCGCAGGGGCGCGTCGCGGCCTCAGCCCTCGGCGTCGCGCTTTTCCAAGTCGGACCAGGACTCCCCTTGGAATGGATCGGCGGCGGGGCGGCCGAAATAATAGCCTTGCGCCTGCGGGCAGCCCTCGTCGAGCAGCATCTGGCGCTGTTCCTGCGTTTCGACCCCTTCGGCGACGATCGGCATGTTGAAACTGCGGCCGAGCCCGATGATCGCGCGCACGATCGATCGCGCTGCTTCATCGTCCGAAATCGAGGCGACGAAGCTCTTGTCGATCTTGATCTTGTCGAACGGGAAGGCTTTGAGGTTGCTCAGCGACGAATAGCCGGTGCCGAAATCGTCCATCGCGATCCGGACCCCGAGCGCGCGGATTTCGTGGAGCGCCTTCAGCGCGCTGTGCTTGTTGCGCAGGAAGGCGGTCTCGGTGATTTCGAGCTCGAGCCGATGCGCCTCGAGCCCCGATTGCGACAGCGCGTCGCGAACGACGGCGGGCAGGTTCGGCACCTGGAACTGGATCGTTGACACGTTGACGGCGACCGAGACATTCTTGGGCCAGCCCGCCGCTGCTCGGCAAGCCTCGCGCAGCACCCATTCGCCGATCGTAACGATGGCGCCGATTTCCTCGGCAACGGGGATGAAATCGTCGGGCGCGATCTCGCCGCGTTCGGGATGGTTCCAGCGGAGCAGGGCTTCATACCCGATCACCGACGCAAAGGCCGTCGCGACGAGCGGCTGGTACACGACATAAAGCTGATCGCGGGCGATCGCGTGGCGCAGATCATGTTCGAGCGCGCGGCGTTCCTGCGCCAGCTCGTCCATCTCCTGATCGAAGAAGGCGGCGTTGCCTCTTCCGTTATTCTTCGCGCGATAGAGCGCCGTGTCGGCGTTGCGCTGCAGCATTTCGGCGTTGGTTCCGTCCTCGGGAAAGAGCGCGACGCCGATGCTGACCCCGACCGCCATCGGATCGCGCGCGACGTCCATTTCGATCGCCAGCGTGTCGAGGATGCGTGCCGACAGCTTGCGCGCGTCGTCGGGCCCCGAAACGCCGGTCTGGATGACGAGGAATTCGTCGCCGCCGATGCGCGCGACAATGTCGTCGGCGCGCACGACGGAGCGGAGAATGTCGGCGATGCGGCACAATATCTCGTCGCCGGCACCATGGCCGAAGATGTCGTTCACCGCCTTGAACCGGTCGAGGTCGAGCGCGAGCAGGGCGAACGGCGCCTTCGCTTCGATCGCCGCGTCGAGCGCGCGCGCGAAGTGGGCGCGGTTCGACAGATCGGTCAGCGCATCGTGCGACGCGAGATGCTCGATCGCCCGCTGCGCGCGTTTCCGGTCGGACAGGTCGCGGATCGCCAGGACCTGACAGCTTCGCCCGCGATATTCGATCGTCTGAGTCGCAATCTCCAAAATATGGTCTTCGTCGAAGCTGCTGCGGAGGCGCGCCTCGGCGGAATGGCCGTCGGGCGGTTCGAACGAGCCGCCGTCGCCCGCGACGAACCAGTCGGATGGCGTGCTGCCGACGATCGCGCCGCTGCTGACGCCGAGCAGAGCGCAAAGCCGCGCATTCACTTCGATGATCCGCCCGTCGTGCGTGATCGCGAGCGCCTCGAGCGTCGCATCGGCCAGCCCGTGCGCATCGGTGAGCCAGCGGTCGACGAGCGAGCCGGTGAGGGCGAGCGCGACCAGCGCGACATTGGCGATCACGATCGCGGGGACGAGCCAGTCGCGGCTGCTCGCCGTTCCCAATATGTCGCCGCGCGTCGGATCGGGGACGAGCGTGGTGGCCGACATCGCGGTAAAGTGCAGGATGACGATCGCAAGCACCGCGAAGCCCGCGGGCAGGGCGACCTTCTTCCAGCCCTGCGTCTTTGCGAAGGCGAGGAAGGCGGCGAAAAAGCACAGCCCCGATAGCAGCAGCGAAACGAGGATCGGCGCGAGGTCATAGGTCACGCGGGCGGGCGCGATGATCGACGCCATGCCGGTGAAATGCATCGCCGCGACCCCGACGGCCGCGCCGGCCGCCGCGGCGGCGCAGCGCCCCACATTCGGCGCCTTGCCGAGCAATCGAAAGCTGCACCAGAAGAAGCCGATCGCGATGGCGACCGACAAAATGGTCAGGCCGACGTCGAAACGGATCGGCATCGATCCGCGATAGGCGAGCATCGCGACGAAATGCGTCGCCCACACGCCGACGCCTTCGGCCACCGCTGCGACCATGAGCCAGTGACGCCGGCGGGCGTCGACGCAGTGCGTCGATCGGCCCAGGACGACGAAAAGGCTGATATTTCCGAGGATGCAGACGAGCGCGGCAATCAGGACGAATCGCAGATCGTGCTGATAAACGACGCATTCGAGGACGCTGAACATGCATTCCCTCCCTGGTCCCCGTCGTCCTTCTACCTCCCAATTCTAAATATTGCCTTATCGGATGGCCGGCGGGCGCGTCAGCGCGCCTCGATTACTTCGGCCGGGACAAGTAATGGTTTGCCCTTTTCGACGATATAGGTTGCGAGTTCGGCGCCGTTCGCGGCCGTGCGATTGCGCGCCTTGTGGGCGACGCCTGCCGGCACGAACAGCACTTCGCCGGCTTTCAGCGTTACGGGCGCCTGACCCTCAAGCTGATATTCGAGCGTTCCTTCGATGATGTAGATCACCTCTTCGCCGGGGTGGCGGTGCCACGGCGCGACCGCGCCGGGCGCGATGTCGATGCGCGCCTGGACCGTCTCGCGGCCGGGCGCCGAAAGATCGTGGCGCTGAAGGTCGGTCCGGCTGAGGCCTTCGGGCGCGGGCATCGCCGCGATGGCGGGGCTCGCGAGCAGGAGTGCGCCGGTAAACAAGGCACGGATATGTCGGGTCATGATGGCCTCCTTTGGCGTGGCTGGAATGGCGGTTCTGCTCGCTTGGGAAGAGTTTCGCCGTCGCGGCTCCGAAGGTTACTTGCCGCAAAATGATTCATCGCATATAGTTAGCATACTAAGTAAAATGATGGACGAGAAGGCGCGGGCGATGCGGGGATGGAATGCAAAATATCTGCGGATGACCGCCGTGCACGGGACGTTGTTCGCATGACCGATATTTCCGCGTTGCTCCCAGCGATAATGACCCGCGTTGTCGGTGCTGGCGTTTTGTCGGGCCTGACGCGTTTGTCGGGCGGCGCGAACATGGAGAGCTTTGCGTTCGATTGGGCGAGGGAGGCCTATGTCCTGCGGCGCGCGCCGTCGGCGGATTATATGGCGGACCGTCCGTTCGGGCATGTCGACGAGGCGGCGCTGGTGATGGCGGCGTTTGATGCGGGGGTGAAGGCGCCCGAGGTTGTGGGCGTGCTGACGGACGCCGACGGCCTAGGCACGGGCTATGTGATGCGGCGGGTGCTGGCGGAGGTGTCGCCGGCGAAGATATTGGCGGGTCCGCCGCCGTCGCTGCTGGAGGATCTCGGCCGCGAGCTGGCGCGCATCCACAGCATCCCGCTGGACCGCGTGCCCGCTGCGATCCCGCTGATGGACACGGCGACGGCGCTGGCGGAGCTGCGCGCGCGCTTCCTGTCGTACGGCGGCGACCGCCCGGTGATCGCGTTGGCGATCAGATGGTGCGAGGAGCATCTGCCCGCGCCCGCCGATCCGGTGCTCGTCCATGGTGATTATCGCATGGGCAATGTCATGGTCGATGCGGACGGGCTGGCGGCGGTGCTCGACTGGGAGCTGGCGCACCGCGGCGATGCGCATGAGGACCTCGCGTTCGGCTGCATGACGGTGTGGCGCTTCGGCGCGCTCGATAAACCGGCGTTCGGGGTCGGCAGCCTCGAGGAGTATTTTGCGGCCTATGAGGCGGCGGGCGGGGTGACGGTCGACAGGGGCCGCTTCCGCTTCTGGCTGATCTATCGCACCTTGTGGTGGGCGCTCGGCTGCCTGCAGATGGGGCAGATGTGGCGGAGCGGCGCCGACCGGACGGTCGAGCGCGTCGTCATCGGCCGGCGCACGGCGGAGCAGGAGCTCGATCTGGTGTGCCTGCTCGAAGACGAGGCGCCCGAGGCCGAGCGGGCGCGGGACTTGCCACCGTCGAAGCCGGTCGTACCGGAACCCGCTGGCGAGCCAACGAACCGCGAGATCGTGCAGGCGGTGCGCGACTGGATCGAAGGATCGATCAAGCCGCAGGCTGAGGGGCACGCCAAGTTCGAGGCGGTGGTCGCGATGAACGCGCTCGGCATCGTGCTGCGCGACCTCGATGCCGGGGTGCGCGCCGAGGATGCCGAGCTTGCTGCCGCGCTGCTGTCGGGAACCACGACGCTCGCCGAGCCGGGCCTGCTCGCGAAGCTGCGCCGCGCCGTGCTCGACAAATGCGCGATCGACAGCCCCAAATATGCCGCGCTCGCTGCGGCGCGCGCCG